>WRHF01000009.1 GCA_009783415.1 Clostridiales bacterium | reverse complement strand
AGTTTCTACAACGTCTGAAGCTAGTTTCCCTTCTGACGATTTCCCGGAGCAAATAATCCACAATATCCATAATATCGCCGGTATACAGTACCTCGGCCATTGTGGAGCTGTCCATGCGCTAAACCCCAAGGATAAGGGGCGGAAGCTAAATGCTTCACTCCGGCTGGACTTGCCGTAGAGGCTGGCCATGCCCTTCTGTACAGATTTTTCCTGGTTAGCATCCTTGTCCAACACCTGCTCAAACAGGAATCTGGCCTGATGCTGTGCAGTTATGGTGTTCATAGGAACGTGGGTTAACCCTTTGTAGCGCCTGAAATTATTAACCTCCCCATCATAGCTGCCCGTGAGATATGCGTCCAGCTTATCGAACTATTGCAGCTGCAAAATTTATCGGAATACTGCTCGTTGTGGGCGCAAATTAATCATTTATCTGTAGGAAAGTGAAAAGTTGCAAAATGCAACTTTTCACTAATTAACGACGTTTATGCCCTCTTCCATAATATTGAAATTATGGATCTCGCCATCGTAGCTGCCAGCAAGATATGCGCCCATTTTGTCAAACCATTGCAGCCGTAAAATTGATAGTAGATATGCTTCTCAGCCAGCTTGTCCAAACCGATCCGAAGAGAAGCAACATTGCCGCTCGGCTTTTTAAGTTGTTGTTAAACATTCAACAGGAAATCGGTTAGTTTGATTAGCTTGATCCCATCTTGTGTAACTGGATTATTACAGTCCCCGGCAATGACAAGTTTCTCGTAATTGTCCCTAATTTTTCGAAGGGATGAAAGCTCGCGTTCTCTCGTTCCTGGATCGTTCATAGATTCTGTAACCTGAATGTACTTCTTCTCCCTTGAGTTAGTGGCAATAAAGTCCACTTCCTTATCGCCGACCTTGCCGATCGCCACATCATAACCGCGCCTTAGCAATTCAAAAAAGACAATATTTTCTATGATATGCCCGGTATCCATATCCCTGAACCCAAGCAGGTAGTTACGCAGGCCAATATCCACAATATAATACTTGCCAAGCGTGCGCAGGTATTCTTTGCCTTTGATATCGAATCGTTTGATATCGTAGAATACAAAGGATTCCAGCAGCGCTCCTACATATGCCTGAATAGTCTGTACGGCAGGCGTGCCCTTTCGTCTGTCGATGTCAAGAAGTTTCCCGTACATCAACGTGTTGCCGATAGAGGTTATCGAAGTGGTGTTACCAATATTGTCCGCCAAGAATATGACGATCTTTCTCAGTAACTCCGGATCTGTGATCTGCCTCCTCTCTCTGCGCTTTTCCCGTTCTAAAATATCTCGAACAACAACGGTGGAGTATATGCCGTCCAATAATGTCAGTGCCTTATCTGTATCTAACCCCACATCGGCAATCCCCGGCATACCTCCAAACTTCATGTATGCTTCCAGCAACTCATTTGGCTCGTAGCTTTCGTCCCCTGCATCATAGATTCGTCTGTGCGTTCCGCCGGCCGGATTTTTAGTTTCTCTGACTGTATATCCGTGAAAGTCAAGAAACTCACGGAAAGAGAGAGGAAGCATTTTAATCTCCACGCTTCTACCGGCAAGATAGGTCGCATACTCTGATGAAAGCAAGTAGGCATTTGAGCCGGTCACATAAATGTCACAGTCAAAATCGACACGGAATGAGTTGACCGCATCCTCCCATTGAATGATCCTCTGTATTTCATCAAGAAACAGATAGGCCCGTTTATTTGCGGGTAGGCGTTCTTTCACATGTTTGTACAGTGCTTGCACGCTCATTCCCCGGAATTCCATAGACTCAAAATTCATTTCTATGATTTGCTCATCCGTGATGCTATTATTACGCAAATGCCGTGCCATTAGTTTCATCAGGCTGGATTTACCACACCGGCGGATTCCTGTGACAATCTTAACTGGTTCGGTATCCTGAAACGCTATCAACCGGTTTAGATAAAGGTCGCGGTTGCGCAGCTCAGTTTCACTTTTTATCATGGAATCACCTCCACCGATAGCATACCACAAACCACGCAGAATAGTCAAGTTTGTAACATTGATCTTAAAAAACTTTTTATTTTTATGGATTTGTAGCATGAATTTGTTGTCGAATAAAAACAGTGAATGGAGTACAAACAAGGCATGTCTGGGATGGCGACAAACTGGCTGCAGACTTGATATGTGGGATCTACTATGCTCACAGCATACCTTAACTTACCTGCAGGGCAGAAAATGGTTAGTGATTTAGCTGATTCAATTAACAGAGGGGTAATGCCAATTCAAGAAGCAGCCAACAGTATAATTGGGATGGCAAAAAATCAAAAACAAGCGGTAAGGAAAAATCAAGCGATAAACCATCATGGGCGGACGGTCAAAAGCCTAGACCTGGTGAAAGTGGAAATGATTTTGCTAAAAGACCGATGGACGAGAAGTATGGTCCAGGTAACTATAAAACAGGCCCTAAATTGGAGTACAATAAATTGAAAAAATATGGAGATAGGGGAGGAAAATAATGATTAAAGTATATTTGCTAGAACATTCCTATGCATATGGGGTAGCTTCAGAACACGATGAAACTAAGGCAATTGGGGTTTTTTCATCAAGGTCACTGGCAGAAAAAACAATAATAAAGTATAAAGAATTGCCAGGCTTTAAAGAGTTCAGTATTGGCTGTTTCTACATTAGTGAGTATGATCTTGATCAAGAGTTGTGGACTGAGGGATTTGTAGAGGTAAAATCAACAGAGATACCATCGTGGGCAAAAGAGGGGACCCCTAAATTTTTGGAAAGTGGCTCAGATTTTGCAAATAGGCTGATGAATGAGAGATATGGTTCTGGAAATTATAAAAAAGGGCCTGATTCGGAATACAATAAATTGAAAAAATATGGAGACAAGGGAGGAAATGTATGATTAAGGTATATTTACTGCAACACTACCATACATATGGGCTAGATTCCGAGCATGATGAAATTAAGGCAATTGGGATTTTTTCATCAAGTTTAATAGCGGAAGAAGCTATAACGAGGTATATGGAATTACCAGGTTTTAAAGAGTATGAAAAGGATTGTTTTTACATTAGTGAGTATGATCTTGATCAAGAGTTGTGGACTGAAGGATTTATACAGGGCTAGCGAACTCTTAGCTGCTATTTTATTTTTAAGAGGTTTCCACATAAAGCACAATAATTTTAATCCAGAAACATGCTGCCGAATCATGCGGTGCGCTTCGGGATTTTTGTCTGAGCGTTTTCAATAAAGTGGCCGTCTGTTTGAAATGTAAGCGACAAGCCCTAGGCTTGTCGCTTACATTATATCATTTGCTCAGGCATCTCAACTTTACCGCGACCCCTGGGAAGAGCTAAATACAGCTAAACTGGACAAATCCCGGAGGAAAATAAAAAAGTCACTATAAAAATCTTCCATATAGTCTCACTAATTGGGAAAGTTCTATTTGACACCACAGGATATAAAAGAGATTCTTATATCATCAGCAAAAAAACAGACTCGTTGAAGGGATTATGTATTGCAGAAGGTTATTTAGATGTTCATGCTTCTTTAGAGAAAGCTATAAAATATTAAGGAAGCAAGCAGCAATGGCATGTGAAACCCACTGAATATTATTAGGCATTTTGCCTATGGAATAAGAAAGTGTGAAAGTGCCAAGAAAGTGGAAATGCCAAGAAAGCGAAAGTGCCAGGCCAACCATAGCGGGGTATCCGATTCAATGAAGTTGAAATGTGAGATGCAGTTCTAGAAATTTTATCTCAGATCCTGTGCTTTCATTTTATTAAGATCAACTTTACACCTAATATTATACCGTACAATGAAATAGATAATTAGATATATTGCTGTCGGAATGTTTGCTATGAAAAACCAGCGAATATATCTCAAAAAACCGAAACCGCCGCCTGTGATTATTCCTGTTGCTAACCAAGAAACAAGAAAGTAAAGTACTGGGACAATCAATCCTAGAATAGGGTTTTGTTTGCGGGATAGGTGGTATTGGAGGAATAACAGCCCTATTAAGCATATAATTAGTAATATAATGTAAATCATTTATCTTCCTTCGCTTTCTTATACTCGGAAATAAGTATCTTTGCAGCATCGAAGTCAATTTTATCTTTACAATGGGCATGGGGACGTGATAAACTTAACCAACAGCAGCGGGACTGTTGTAAAAACTTATGACTACGATAGTTTCGGTGTTGAGCGGAGTGTTGACCCTAATGATGTCAACCCTTTGAATCAAGTGCGTAAGTCATATTGCAAAACCCCTCTGTCCTAGTTTGAGTCTATATTTACCGTTTTCTAGCTCCGCATAGTCAGCATCAGATAATTCATCCTCAGAGGCACAGGAGCTTGAGATAAACTCATGGACTGCTTTTTGTTGCTGCTGTTGAAAGGTTTTTAGATTAGAAGAATCTCCAAACAATAACCCTTGTTCACGGAGAGCTATCCGCATAAGGACATTGAAGCCAGCCGACACAGACATCCCAACTTCGGCACAAGCAAGTTCAAAGTTCCGCGTGATTTTTTCGTCCGCATTAAAAGTAACCGCTACGTTTGCCATGTTTATAATCCTCCTTCCGCTTGCTAAAGAGAGTATAGCATACATCAGCTTATTTTTCAATATTTTTGCATAAAATAAAAGAGATTGATTTTTTATGATGAGTAGAGTATTATATATAGGAAAGGGGGAGTTAATAAATGCAGCCTATTATTATTGAGCCGCGCATAAAAGCCCTGCGTCAGAGGCTGAGGCAGGGAGATTTTGATGCTATGCTGGTGGTTAATGAAGCTAATGTTTCTTATATGAGTGGTTTTACCAACCACGACTCATTCCTGTTCATCAGTGGTGATAATTGCGGTGCCGCTAATATTTTTATCACTGATTCCCGTTACATAGAGCAGGCTGAGGCTGAATGTCCGGATTATTCGGTTATGCTTTACCGTAACCCTAACCCCACCTTGGCCGAGCGAATGAGGGAATTATGTGCTGCCTATGGGGTAAAGCGGTTAGCCTTTGAGCGTGCTCACATCAGCTATAATCTCCACGAAGAGATAAGTACTGCCCTCAAAGAGACAGAGTTTTTACCCGGCGAAAACCTGATCGAAGATCTGCGTTATCTTAAGGATGCGGCAGAGACGGAGCGGCTGCGTTTGGCTTGTGCCTGCACTGATAAGGTGTTTGCCGATATCTGCACCTTCATCAAACCGGGCTTGACTGAAAGGGATCTGGAATGGGCGCTGCTGCAAAGCGTCCATAAGCATGGCTGCGAACCCAGCTTTCCTTTTATCGTGGTTTCCGGGGCTCGCGGCAGCCTGCCCCATGGAAAGGCAGATAATAAAGAATTGGCGGCGGGCGAGTTTGTGACCATGGATTTTGGCTGTATGTATAAGGGATACCATGCGGATATGACCCGCACAGTGTTCATTGGCCAACCCACAAATGAGCAGCGCCGCCTCTACAATATTGTGCTCTCAGCCAATCTGCGGGCCGAGGAAGCGCTGCGTGCCGGGGTCATGGCTCAGGCAGTAGATGCCATAGCGCGAGATCATATTGGCCAAGAGGGTTATGGGGAGAATTTCGGGCATGGCTTGGGTCATGGAGTGGGCCTGGATATCCATGAACGGCCTTTTATGAGTCGTATCAGCGAAGATCGTATGGAAAAGGGCTGCGTGATTACGGTGGAGCCGGGCATCTATTTGCCCGGCAAATGCGGCATCCGGATAGAAGATACCGTGTTGGTTAGGGAAGACGGCTGCGAAAATCTTTTCAGCTCAGCTAAAGAATTACTCTGTTTGTAGAAATAATGCAGATTTTACCCGCGAATAATATTGGTTGATTGCAGATTTTACCCATTATTAAAGATAGGCATTCGCAGATTTTACCCGCAAATGCCTATCTTATATTGCATTTTTAGCGAAATTTGAGCTTACTCTTGCAATAAATCCAATAACTCTGCCTTTGCTTTTGCTATAGCATCTCTATTTTTGCCGGACACAGCTGTCGTCAGTTGGCTGATTAAATCTAAAGTCAGCCCGGAGTTGGCTTTTGAGGTTTGCGGGCTCTTTTCCAAGGCAGCGCTTATTTCCATTATTTCCCTTTTAAGATCCAGATCTAAAGTTGCCCGGAGCAAAACAGCCAGTTTAGTTTTGGCCATGGAGATATAATCTGTTTGCTTGGCTTTTTGCCTTGCTTCTTCCAGCAGAGGCTCACCCTCTTTGGCATAAACCCCGCCGGTCAAAAGCAGGATGGTCCAGAGCCCGAAAATAAAAAACAGCAGCAACTGAACGATCAAGGCCAGCCGCCAGTTATCAGGTTGGGCTATGATGAAGATAATTCCTGTAATGAACTCCAGCCAAAAATAAAGCCGCAGGGAAATAACTTTATACAAAGAAAACATAGCAAGAGTCGGCAAACGCAGCCGGGGCAAGAGCCAGGAGAGCAAATAGGCCAGATGGATCGCCAGATAGGAGATCCAAACAGAGAGCGGACTGGGTATGCCCCGGGCAATAAAGAAAACAATATTAAAAATCACTAAAAAGAAAAGATGATAAACCAACCATAATTTACTTGTCGTTCGCATATAATTCCTCCTAATCCCTACCCCAGATAAAAACTGGAAAAGCATTTAAAAAATTAGACACGGATTTCACGGATAAAAAACGGATTAACACTGATTTTTTTTATTATAAAAAGCATTGAATTATTTTTAGTTTTTTCTCCAAACAACAGCACCTAAGTTACTCACATTATCAGACAACAGCGAAAATCCGTTAAAATCTGCGAAAATCAGTGTCTAATTATTTCATGCATCATTTTGAATTCACATCCTTGCAGGTCAATCTAGAAATGACGTATATTTTGCGACTTTTTTTGTTCGAATTTGAGAGCTTAGTTCCTAACTCCTCACTCCTAACTCCTAACCCGGACAAGCCGGAGTTTTGAGTCTTGAGTTCTGAGTTCTGAGTTGGAATACGAAGGCACAAAAATTTTGCCATTTTGCGCAGAATTTCGGGAGTAAGTGCCTAATTGCGGCGGAGCCGCTAAAACTTTCCGCCGCCGCCTCCATGGCTTCTGCCGCTGCTGCCGGTATGGGTGCTGCTGCCTCCTGAGCTGCCGCCGGAGCTTTCAATCCTTTGGCTGGTGGTGTGGCTATATAGATAAATATCCCTTTTTTGGGTCAAATTAAAGCCTTGTTCATAGGCTTTGGCACTGGCTTGGCGGCGTACCGTGTTCATCCTGCCGGCTAAAACCCGTACTGTTATCAGGGCCAAAGCTAAAGCTAAAAGCAACATTACCACAACGGTTCTGCCGGTAAATTGCCTGGGAGCTATTTCCTCATGCACTCCGCCGGTAGCGCCCGGAATATCAATTGGCTTCCCGCTTTCCCCTTGATTCAGATAATTTGGGATCAAATCAACAAATTGGTTTAAAGCAGCTGCATAGTTTCCGGAGCTTAAGTTGGGCCGGATAGACTCCCCGATTTTTTGGATCCCATAATCTGTAAAATAGTAGATACAACTGCCGCTGGTGGAAATATACCAGCCCCGGGGATTCAGGTTGATCAAGAGGAGTAACCCGTCGTCCCCATAACCGTTATAGTCGTAAAAATCATCGGCAAAATCCCTGTCCGTTTTGCCGTCAGTACCATTGATAGTTACGATAACCACATCTATGTCCCGCTCTTGAGAAATATTAAGGAGCCGGCCCGAAAGGGAGGCCGATTCCTGATCAGTCAGTAATCCGGCGCTGTCTCTCAAATATTCCTTAGGGGAATCACCCCAGGCAGAGGCGGCTGCGGCCAAAAAACAAACCAAGAGGAGAATTATTAAAGATATTTTTTTCAAGTTTTCTTCTCCCCTTTCTTTTTCCGGAAAATAGGCAGAAAGCTTAAAAATGAGAGGCCCCCTGCTATGATCCCTATGATAGACAGAACTTGCATGGCTTGCAAAAAATCCCGGCCGGGGATGGCAAAAAAGCTGATGCCGCAAAAAACTGCACCCAGTCCGGCAAATATTCCCAGGCAGGTTTTGGCCGCCTTTTGCCAATCAATAGGCAAATCCCCGACCATTTTGCCGCTTTGTCCGTTCATCATAAAAGTATAATTCTTTTTTCCCCATTTGGTATTAAGCAGCCAGACCGGAAGCATGGCATAATGAATGTCCCCATTGCGGATCTGCATATTCAGGCTTTGCCGCTGTACTGTGGCATAGCTGCTGACAGTGGCCCGTAGTGCTTTTTCCACACTGCTTTTCATCCGTTTTTCCACCCGGGGCCGGTTGGTTTCAGCGCTTACATCATACTTGTCCGCCAGATATCCGGACAAATAAGCCAGAGAAAACCCGGTCAAATCATTATAGTTATAGGGTTCTATGGCTTCCATCATGGTATCATCCATTTTTTCCGAACCGTCCGCCGGAACTTTTACAAAAGAAAGATCGGCGGCGCGGGTAAGGAGAAAATGATCGGTTTTGGTATAGCGCATATTACCCCGACTCCAGCTATGTACCCGGGTGGCCTTATAAACTGCCTGGGATGAGGTATCGCAGTCAAAAAGCCAGAAAGGCACATAGATGCCGGTGATTTTATCAATCCGGTTGTCCTCTTTGAATAATTTGGGCAAAAATGGTTTGCCCTTATAGAATTTGATCAGGTTTGCCTTGGCTGCCTCTTTATCCAGCTTGAAAGGGATAACAAAATCCGGGCGCAAGACGCCTGCCGCTTTTTCCGGAACTACAGTCACATTGCCGCAATAAGGGCATTCTGTGGCCAGGGTAACAGCATCAGTCAGCAGCTCGCCCCCGCAGGATTGACAAATATAGGCATTCAACCGCTCTCCCTCTTGCCAGTCGGAATCGGGATCAAAAGCGCCAAAGCAGATGTCTTGAGATATTTCTGCCTGTTTTAAAGCCTCATCATATTCTTTTAGGTTTTCAACTTCCATTTCCGCACCGCAAGAGCCGCATTTCATTTTCTGAACACCGCTCGAAAAAACCAGAGGCGCTCCGCAATTCGGACATTTATACTCCAGCACATTCATTATTCTGACCTCTGTTTTCCGCATTCTGCGCAAAATTTTCCGTTATTGGTCACACCGCAAGAGCATTGCCAGACAGCCGGCCTTGACTTACCGCATTCCTCGCAGAATTTACCTTTATTTTCCATTCCGCATTCGCATTTCCATGACTCGTCAAGGGGTTTGCTTTTGCCGCATTCAGCACAAAACTTACCGGTATTAGCGGCCCCGCAAGAGCATTGCCAAGTCCCGGCCGGAGCATTTGCCGTTTGTTTTTGCTGATTCTCCTGTTCCATATTAAAGAAAGCCCCGGCATTGGTAGCGCCGCCGGTACCCATAGCTGCGTTCATACCCAAAAAGCCCATCAGAGCCCCATTGGGGTTAGCCGCTGCTGCTTTCATAGCGTCAGCCTGCGAGCTGACCAAAGCGGCCCCGGCCATTCCGGGATTGCGCATAACGGCAGTACGCTGCAATTCTTTGATCAATTTCTCGTCTTCCGGGGAGGCGGTTACGCTATTGACCCCAAAGGAAGCAATAGCCAGTCCCCGTAATTGGGCCCACTTGGCAGAGAGTACCTCATTCAAAGCATCAGCCAGCTCCACTGTATGACCGGGCAAGGCGCTGTAACGGATGCCCATCTCGCTGATTTTGGCAAAAGCCGGCTGCAAAGCTGTCAGCAGTTCTGTTTTCAGCATGCTGTCGATCTCTTCCCGTTTATAGAGATGCTGGACATTGCCGCAAACATTGGTATAAAAGAGCAGGGGATCAACCAGTTTATAGGAATATTCCCCGTTGCAGCGGATGGCAATATCTACGTCGAGACCAATGTTTTTATCCACTACCCGGAAAGGCACCGGATTGGGCGTACCGTATTTATTTCCCAGTATCTCCTTGAGGTTGAAATAATAGATCCTCTGATCCTTGGGAGGCTGGCCGCCGAAAGTGAAACGCTTGCCAATGTTGGCAAAGGTTTTGCGGATGCCTTCCCCTAATTTGCCATTAAAGATGCTGGGCTCGGTGGAGGCATCATAGGTGAATTCGCCAGGCTCGGCACAAAACTCGACGATTTTGCCTTGCTCCACAATCATCATGGCCTGTCCGTCCGCTACAGCCACAATTGAGCCGCTGCTGATGATATTACTTTCCCCCTTGGTATTTGAGGAACGCTTGGAAGTGCGTTGTTGCCCTTTTGTGGCCAATACGTTGACCTCAATAGCTTCACAATAGAAAAACTCCTTCCATTGATCGGCCAGCACTCCTCCTGCCGCCCCGAATCCTGCTTTAATTAAGCCCATAGTCCCGACTCCTTTCTTTCTCTTTAAGATAGAACTCTTCGACAAGAAGAATTGTTTTCCTGCTGTAAAAATTCTACAATATCGTACCGCCGCCAAGAACAATGTCTTCGAGATAAAAAACTACAGCTTGACCGGGGGCAATAGCTTTTTGGGGTTCGGCAAAGCGGACGAGGATATTGCCATTGTCCCCGGAATAAAGCCTGGCCGGGACTTCCGGGCTGCGATAGCGGATTTTGGCATTGACTCTCATTCCCGGCTCTATTTTCTCTAAAAAAATCAGGTTAAGATCCCGGATTTGCAATTCTTCGCGGTATAATTCTTCTGCCGGTCCCACGCTAACGCTGGCATCGGCATGGTTTTTTCCTGTGACATAAACGGGATGGCCCAGGGCCAGGTTCAAACCTTTGCGCTGGCCTACGGTATAATGACAAAAGCCCCGGTGAGGGCCGATTATCTGTCCGTTTTTATCCACAAAGTTTCCCTTTGGCTCCGGGCTAGGATTGTTTTTGGCGAGAAAATCATAATATTTACCTTCCGGGACAAAGCAAATATCCTGACTGTCCGGCTTATCTGCCACCTGCAGCCGGGCCGCCTGGGCCATCTGCCGGACGGTTTCTTTATCCAGTCCTCCAAGAGGAAAAAGGGTGTGAGAGAGCTGCTCTTGGCTCAGATTATAAAGCACATAGCTTTGATCTTTTGCCGGGATTGCTGATTTGCGCAAAAGATAGCAGCCTCGTCTTTTATCATATTCCCGCCGGGCATAGTGGCCAGTGGAAATATTATCCATATTTAAATGCCGGGCTTGCTCCAAGAGATAGGCGAATTTGAGATAGCGGTTACAATCGATGCAGGGATTAGGAGTCTCTCCTGCCCAATAGGCAGCAATGAAGCGCTGAATTACCCGTTGCTGGAACTCGGTGCGGCAGTCAAAAGTGTAATGAGGAAAATCAAGCTGCCGGGCTATCCGGCGGGCGTCTTCCGCATCACAAAGGGAACCGCAGCTGCCATTGTCATGGGCGATATCTTTGTTATCAAAGAGTTTAAGGGTGCCCCCCACAAGACGATAACCCTGCTCCAGCAAGAGCAGGGCTGCCACGGAGCTATCCACCCCGCCGCTCATGGCTACCAGGGTGTTGGGCTGGTTGTTTTTAATCAAGATAATGCTCCTTAATTCCTAATTCCTAATTCCTCATTCCTAATTTACTACAGGTAAGAGCTTGTTCCAAATCAGCAATAAGATCTTCGATATCCTCCAGGCCTAATGAAAGACGGACTGTTCCCGGGCCGATTCTGATGGCTTCTAATTGTTCCAGAGAGAGTTGAGAATGGGTAGAGGAGGCCGGGTGGGTTGCCAGGCTTTTGGTATCGCCCAGATTGGCTACATGGGAGAAAAGCTGCAAGCTGTCGATAAATTTGGCGCCGGCTTCCCGGCCGCCTTTGAGATCAAAGCTAAGGACCCCGCCTATTCCTTTTGGAAAATATTTCATGGCCAATTGATGATGAGGTTGTCCGGGGATAGCAGGGAAGTTTACCTTTTCCACAGCCGGATGCTTCAGCAAAAATTCAGCTGCGTCTTTTGCATTTTGACAATGACGCTCCATCCGCAAAGAGAGGGTTTCCATCCCGCAAAGGGTCAGCCAGGCATTAAATGGCGATTGACAGGCCCCGATATCCCGAAGGATCTGGGCTCTCAGCTTGACAATAAAAGCTTTATTATCCGGAATGTCGGCATAAATAATATTATTATAGTTAGAATCCGGCTGATTGAAATCGGGGAAGCGGGGATTATCCTTCCAGATAAAATTACCGCAATCAACGGTGATCCCGCCGATTATGGTACCGTGGGCGGAAAGGAATTTGGTGGTGGAGTGGATGATGATATTGGCGCCGAAATCTTTGGGGCGGAAAAGATAGGGGGTAGTCAGGGTATTATCCACGATAACGGGGATACCCTTTTCCCTGGCAATTTTAGCTACTGCTTCGATATCGGTAATATTGCAGGTGGGGTTGCCTACTGTCTCGAAAAAATAGGCTTTGGTCCGTTCATTGGTGGCCCTGGCAAAATTCTCCGGATCGTCTCCGTCTACAAAGGTGCAGCTTATCCCGGTCCTGGCCATAGTTTTACCAAAAAGGTTGACCGAGCCGCCATAAATATCGCGGGAAGAAATTATATTGTCACCGCTTGAAGCCAGGGTCAAAAAGGTCATAAACTCAGCCGCATTGCCGCTGGATGCCGCCACAGCTCCTATGCCTCCTTCCAAAGAGGCCAGGCGTTCTTCCAGTATGTTGGTAGTTGGGTTTTGCATCCTGGTGTAGATGTTGCCTTCTTCCTCCAAGGTAAAAAGCCGCCGGGCATATTCCGAAGACTTGAAGGTATAGGCGCTGGCCATATGGATAGGGACGGTAAAAGTGCCGCTTCTTTCATCCGGGGCAAACCCATAATGAATAGCCCGGGTATCAAAACCATGCTGTTTTTTTGAATCCATGTGTTATCCCTCCAATTTGATAATGTTCTCTGGTAACAGATCGCGGACACGGCGTACCGTGTCCGTTTTTCTTGAAATCCTATCCTCTGATCGGATTATAGCAAACAGCCTGTTCTCCCTGGGGGAAAAGAGGCTGATTTGTCAAATTAGTATCTCTGGGACACAAAGTGTCAATAAAATTAGTGAGTAAGTGCCTAATCCCTACCCCAGATAAACTGGAAAAGCAATAAAAACAAATTGGACGCGGATTTACGCGGATTAAAAACGGATTAGCACGGATTTTTTATGACTTTTTTTTTGTACGAATTTGAGAGCTTAGTTCCTACTCCCTTGCGGCGAAGCCGGGGAGGCTTTGATCCTGTTTAATGCCCGCTTTAAAGAAGCCTCTGCCCGGGGGAGATCAATATCTTTAGCCGGGGAAGCCAGGCGCTCTTTGGCCCGGGCCAGAGAAGCCTCCGCCCGGGGCAGATCTATCTCCTGGGCCTTTTCCGCAGCTTGGACCAAAACCAGCACATGATTATCATTGACCTCCATCAAGCCTGTATCCAAAGCGATAACACTGACTTCCTGTCCGGACTTTTTATAATTAAGCAGGCCGGTTTCCAAGGTGGTGAGCAGAGGAGCGTGATTAGGCAACACCCCAAGGCTGCCCAAGGTAGCCGGAGCAGTCAGAGAACTTATCATATCATGTAAAACAGGGCCATGGGGAGTAATTACCTCCAGACGAATAGTATCTTCGTTAATAGCTCGTCATCCCTTCTTAAACAATTCATAATGCATTTTATTAAAGCGTTTTCGCTTTTTCCACAGCTTCCTCAATAGTTCCTACCATCAAGAAGGCTTGTTCGGGCAGGTAGTCGTATTTGCCTTCTACTATTTCTTTGAAACTGCGTACGGTTTCTTTCAGAGGTACATACTTGCCCGGCATCCCGGTAAAGGCTTCGGCTACGTGGAATGGCTGGGAGAGGAAGCGTTGGATTTTCCGGGCTCTTGATACCAGGATTTTGTCCTCGGCGGAGAGTTCATCCATACCCAAAATAGCGATGATATCCTGCAGCTCTTTGTAACGCTGCAAAATACCCTGTACCGCCCGGGCCACTTTATAATGCTCTTCGCCCAAAATCAGGGGATCCAAAACGCTGCTGGAGGAATCCAAGGGGTCCACCGCGGGATAGATGCCCATTTCCGAAATTTGGCGGGAGAGCACGGTGGTAGCGTCCAGGTGGGCAAAAGCCGTAGCCGGAGCCGGGTCGGTCAAATCGTCAGCCGGTACATAGATGGCTTGAACCGAGGTCACGGAACCCTTGTTGGTAGAGGTGATCCGCTCCTGTAAAGCCCCCATTTCCGTAGCCAGGGTAGGCTGATAACCAACGGCGGAAGGCATCCGGCCCAAAAGGGCGGAAACCTCGGAGCCGGCCTGGGTGAAACGGAAAATATTATCAATAAAAAGCAAGACATCCTGGCCTTCATTATCCCGGAAGGATTCGGCGATAGTCAGTCCGGTTAGTCCTACCCGCAGGCGGGCTCCCGGCGGCTCATTCATCTGGCCAAAGACCAGGGCTGTTTTGTTGACGACCCCGGATTCGTTCATTTCCTGCCACAAATCGTTGCCTTCCCGGGTGCGCTCGCCAACCCCGGCGAAAACGGAAAAACCCCCGTGCTCATAGGCAATATTGCGGATAAGTTCGATAATCAAAACGGTTTTGCCGACTCCCGCGCCGCCAAAGAGGCCTACCTTACCGCCCTTGGCATAGGGGGCTAAAAGGTCGATTACTTTGATCCCGGTTTCCAGGATCTCGGTAGAGGGGGAGAGTACGGCAAATTCCGGAGCAGGCCGGTGAATAGGCAGTTTTTCTCCGGGAGGTAATTCACCCAGGCCGTCGATGGGCTCGCCGATGACATTGAGCATCCTGCCCAGGGTGGGTTGACCCACCGGAACGCTGATCGGCGCTCTCATATCTGTAGCCAGCATACCCCGGCGCAGGCCATCGGTGGAGGAAAGAGCCACACAACGCACATTATTATTGCCCAAATGCTGCATAGCCTCCATAGTAATATTGATATCCCGTCCGGACGATTCATCTTCCTGTCCGGCGCTGGTAACAGTCACCGCGTTATAAATCTCCGGTAACTCACCCGCAGGAAATTCCACATCAACTACCGGGCCGATGATTTCCTTAATTATTCCATTTGCCATTGTCTACCTCCAGATTAAAATAATTCACGAGTTGCCATTTACAAATACCTAACTCCCTTTTTAGGGGGGGGGGGCAGTCGGCTTTGCCGACGGGGGGTTGTAACTTAGAGTACTAATCCTTCGGGATATGCAACAAAGTTAACTTGAGGTTACAAGCTACAACCCCCCGGCCCTTCGGGCCACCCCCCTTGCAAGGGGGGTCGAGGTAAGTTTATGCTTCCTTGATGCTCAAGTAACCCGAAATAGCTAACGAATTGCAACTCCTCACTCCTAACTCCTCACTCCTAACTCCCTACAACGCTGCTGCTCCGCCGACAATCTCTGTTATCTCCTTCGTGATGGCTGCCTGGCGGGCTCTATTTAGTGACAAAGTTAGGCTGTCGATCATTTCCAGGGCGTTGTCTGTGGCCGAACTCATTGCCGTCATTCTGGCTCCGTGTTCGCTGGCCTTGCTTTCCAGGAGGGAGCGATGGGTGGCAATTTCCACGTATTGAGGCAAAACCGCCTCTAAGAGGGATTTTTGATCCGGCTCAAAAATATAATCGCCAAAAGGACTGGGTTCATCCGTCTGTTCCTGTTGAATGATGGGCAATATCTGCTTGATCGCCGGTCTTTGGGTCATTACGGATCTGAATTCGTTATAGATAATATTGATTTGATCAAATTCTCCTTCGAGATATAAACTGATCAGATGGCGGGCCAGTTCCTTGCTTTGAAAAAAACTGGGATTATCACTTAGGCTGGTATGCATATCCAAAATTTCCCATTTGCCGCGGCGAAAATGTTCATATGATTTGTTGCCCAGGACGATCAGGCTTTTGGGGCTTTGGCAGGCTGCCAGTTGCTGTTCGGCAAAACGCAGGACATTGCCATTGAAGCCGCCGCAAAGACCCCGTTCTCCGGCTATGACAATAAAACAAACCCGTTTGATTTCCCGCTCGCTTAAAAAGGGATGACTGAGACCGCCGCCGCTTAAATGATCCAGCAGTGATTGCAGTTTATTGGCATAAGGGCGGAGGGCCAGCAGGGAACCTTGTACCCGCCGCAGCTTGGCCGCGGAAACCATTTTCATGGCTTTGGTAACTTGCTGGGTGCTTTTGATGCTTTTGATCCGCCGTTTGATATCGCGGGTACTGGCCATGGTGCTCACCTCCGGTTCGCGAATTGAGAATTGAGAATTGAGAATTGAGAATTTTAGATTTGCTTGTATTCTTGGATAGACTGCTTTATTTGAGCGGTTAATTCCGGGGAGAGTTGTTTTTTCTCTTTTATTTCTGCTGTGATCTGAGGTTTGTTTTGTTTGATAAAGATAGTTAGTTTTTGGCAGAATGTTGGTACTTCTTCGGTAGGGATGTCATCGGTATAGCCTTGGGTTACGGCGAATATTTCCAAAACCTGCTCTTCTACCGGCAGGGGAGCGTATTGACCTTGTTTCAGGACTTGCATCATCCTTTCACCCCGGGCCAGAGTGTCTTTGGTGGCTTTATCCAGATCGGAGCCGAACTGGGAAAAAGCGGCCAGGTCGCGGTATTGAGCCAGTTCCAGGCGCATCCGTCCGGCTACTTGTTTCATTGCTTTGATCTGGGCTGCGCCCCCTACCCGGGAAACGGAGATCCCGGCATTGATGGCGGGGCGCTGGCCGGAGAAAAAGAGGTCGGATTCCAAAAAGATTTGACCGTCGGTGATGGAAATAACATTGGTGGGTATATAGGCGGCAATATCTCCGGCCTGGGTTTCGATTATGGGCAAAGCGGTCAGGCTGCCTCCGCCCATAGCATCAGAGAGTTTTGCTGCCCGTTCCAAAAGCCGGGAATGAAGATAAAAGACATCGCCGGGATAAGCCTCACGCCCCGGAGGACGGCGCAAAAGCAGAGATAACTCGCGGTAGGCTGCAGCCTGCTTGGACAAATCATCATAAATAATCAGCACGTGCTGGCCATTATACATAAAGTGTTCGCCCATAGCCGCTCCGCTATAAGGGGCGATATACAGAAGAGGCGCCGGGTCGGAAGCAGAGGCGGTGACCACGATGGTATAATCCATAGCCCCGTGCTGCTCCAGTTTGGCTACCACACTGGCCACGGTGGATGCCTTTTGGCCGATAGCCACATAGATACAGATAACATCCTGGCCCTTTTGATTGATGATAGTATCAATAGCCAGGGCGGTCTTGCCTGTTTTACGGTCGCCGATGATCAATTCACGCTGGCCCCGGCCAATGGGTACCAAGGCGTCAATGGCCTTGATCCCGGTTTGCAGAGGCTGATAAACGCTGCGGCGTTGAATGACCCCGGGAGCGGGGCTTTCCAGAGCCCGGAAGATTTCTGTTTTGATAGGGCCTTTATTATCCAAAGGCTCGCCCAGGGGATTTACCACCCGGCCGATCAGAGCGGGGCCTGCCGGGACCTCCATGATTTTACCGGTGCGGCGTACCGCATCGCCTTCGTGGATATCGGTATAGGGGCCCAGAATAACACAGCCGATATTATCCTCTTCCAGGTTTAGGGCCATGCCTTTAACGCCGCTGGAAAATTCCAAGAGCTCGCCGCTCATGGCTTTTTGCAAACCATAAACCCTGGCGATGCCGTCCCCTACGGTGATAACTGTACCGGCTTCCATAATATCAATGTCAGCCTGATAGTTCTCGATTTGGCGCTTCAGGATGGCGCTGACTTCTTCCGGTCTGATGCTCATAATTTTTCCTCATTTCGGTTGCCGGAAACCGGATGCCAAAGGTCAAAATAGCCGGTTTTTGCTTTGATGTTTTGCGGAGCAAAATTTACCCGATCTGACTTTAGGCTTCTGATTTCAGACTTCTATTTAATTTTTCTAATTGCGCATGGAATTTTCCAATTTTTCCAGCTGTTTGGACAGGGTGCCGTCGTAGATGGTGTCGCCTATTATTAGTTTCAGGCCGCCGATAAGGCTTTCGTCTACTTCCCGGCGGAGGCGGATTTTTTTGCCGCTGATTTGGGCTATGGCTGTGATCAGGCCGGCTTCCTGCTCCGGTTCCAAGGGGCGGGGACTTATTACTGTAGCCGCCAGGATACCGGCTTTTTCATCCAGCAGACGCTGATAGGCAAGGGGCAGAGCCGGCAAATAACCGCCCCGGCCTTTATCCAGCAGCAGATAAAGTGTATTAAGAAGCAAAGGATGGATATCTTTCGCAAAAACCTCTTTAATTATGGCTTTTTGCTGAGGCAAAGGCAATCTCCCCTGACCTAAAAGCTCAGCGAGACGGCCCTCGTCTGCCATTAAGGAAATGGAAATATTTTCCATTTGGGAGGCGAACTCCTGCTCTATCTTCTGCTCTCCGCCAATAGCGAAAAGAGCCTCGGCATAGCGCTTGGCAATTATATTTTCATCCGGCAAGCCGGTAATTGTATTCTGATTTGTCATTGCATTTGTCCTATATTTTTGACATATTGATCAAAGAGGCGGTTTTGAGCGTTTTCGTCTACGGCCTCTTGCAGCAACCGGCGTGTGGCGGCCATAACCAGACCGGTCACCTCCAAGCGCAGAGCAGCAATGGCATCCTCCCGCTCCCGGATAATTTCTGCCTGGGCCTTATTGGTAATAGCCTGAGCTTCCTTTTTGGCTTGAACCAATATTTCCTCTTTGAGCTTTTCGCTGCCGCTTTTAGCGGTAGCAATCAATTCATCGGCTTTGGCCCGGGCTGCGGCAATTTCCGCCTGGATCACAGTCTGAGTTTCAGCCACCTCTTTGCGGGCGGCGGCAGCGGAATCCAAAGCTTCATCAATGGACTTTTTGCGGTCGTCCATCATTTTCAGCAGTGGTTTATAAAGAAACCTGTGCAGAAGAAATAGCAAAACTAAAAAGTTTACTATAGCGAATATTATTTCCGATGGATGTAATTCCACATCAAACGACCTCCGTTTTAGCTGGAGTAAAAATTTCTGTTTCCGGGGTCATTCCAAGATAGGGAATGACCGACCCCTAAAATAAATTGGAAAAGCATTCAAAAACCAATTAAACACGGATTTTAGCGGATAAAAAACGGATTAGCACGGTTTTTTTTTACAAAAAGCATTGAATTATTTTTTGTTTTTCCCCAAACAACAGCACCTAAGTTACTCACATTCTCAGACAACAGCGAAAATCCGTTAAAATCCTTAAAATCCGTGTCTAATTATTTTATGCATCATTTTGAATCTGCATCCTTGCAGGTCAATCAAGAGATGAGGTATACTTTGCGACTTTTTTGTTCGAATTTGAGAGCTTAGTTCTTAATCCCTTGCGGCGAAGCTGCCTTAAGCAGTTTTGCCAAGTGTCAATATCGCGATCAAAAGACCATAAATACCAAGGGCTTCCATTAAAGCTAGAGATAAAAGCAAAGCAGATTGAATTTTATTGGCGGCTTCCGGTTGGCGGGCCATACTTTCAAATGCTTTTCCAGCGGCCATGCCCTGGCCGATAGCAGCAGCCGCAGCCGGGCCAGCGATGGCTATAGCAGCTCCTAAAGCAATACCAGCATTACCATCCATGATTTTTACCTCCTTTCTCTCGGATGTCAGAGGACGGAGGACGGATGATGGAGGACGGATGACGGAGGACGGATGACGGAATAGTTGCCTTTTACTTCAATAATTTTCGCGGAGCGAAAATTTACCTATTCTGTCTTCTGTCTTCTGTCTTCTGTCTTCTGGCCTCTGTCTTCTGGCCTCTGTCTTCTATTTTAGTGTCCTTTTCCTGTTGCCGTAGAAATATATATTGAAGTTAGTACAGTGAAAACTAAAGCCTGGACAGCCCCGAATAGTATGCCCAAGACATACATGGGCAGGGGGGCCAGTAAGGGGACAATACCAAAAATCGAGCTGCTCACTGTTTCCTCGCCAAAAATGTTGCCGTAGAGACGCAAGGAAAGCGAGAGGGGATGGATGAATTCTTCCAGGATCAGCAAAGGCATGATCGGGCTGAGAAAATGTCTGAAATAGCCCAGCTTATGGGTTTTGAAACCATAAAACTGAACGGCAAAAAAAGAAACAATAGCCAAACCCGCCGTTACTGAAAGGGTAGCGGTAGGAGGCGCTAATCCGGGTAGATGCCCGGCCATAGGTAAAAGGCCGCTATAATTGGAAAAGAGAATGAATAGGAAAAATGTGGCGAGAAGCGGCAGATAGCGGCGGGCAATAGAGTCCGAACCCAAGACTCCGGCCAAGAAACCGCGCAAAGCATCCAAAGCCGCCTCCATCAGGTTTTGGAGACCTTTGGGCCTTTCCTGCAATTTCCGGGTGGCAAAATAGCTAAGAAGAGTTAAAAGCACAGTAACCGCCAGCATAGTCGTCATAGTGCTGGTGACGCCGAATTTGTATTGCTCGGAAAACTTGAGATAAAAAAGGGCTCCTCCGTGTTCCATAAGTTCTCTCTCCTTTAGGAGCAGAATTATTTACGAAAAATATTTTGCAAGGGAAAAATTAAACCGCAAGCTATCAAGGCGGTGGCAGCTGTCAAAAGTAAAGGTAAAAGAGGTAAAGGTAAAAAAAGGGAAACCAGATAAACTAAGCCTAAAATAATTATATTGAGAAAATAACTGATCAGGGAGCGGCTGGTGATTCCATGGATACCGGGCTCATTGCCGGGGTCTTGGGGCTTGAAAGGGCTGCCCCGGTACCAAAGCAGCCAGGTTTTCAGTAAGCCCAGAACCAGACCGATAAATAGACCAACCAGGATGGCGTAAACAGTTTCGGCGCCCATTTTTCTCCTTCTTCAATAAAAGGATTGAAATCAGAAGTATTGTTTTCCGGGAAAAATAATCAGTTCCGGCCTTTGTCATTCCTGAGGGAAGTGACGAAAGAGGCTCCAAAAAGAGAGAAATAGAGCAATCAATACAGCAATCAAGAGACCATAGGGCCGGGTCTGATAGTGATCATCCAACCAGGATCCGGCAAGATAAGCCAGACAAAGCCGGGCGGCTAAAGCGAAGCCGAAGGAAACTGCAAGACCCGCAAAGCCAAAAGAGGAGGCAGGCCGGGGCTTTTTGGCAGGGGCCAAGCCATGAAAAAAGGCTTGGAAAAAATCATGCCATTTTGCCGTTTTTTTACCCATATCCAGCCTCTCCAAACAATTTTCTTTTTCAGATATTGTTTTCCTGCAAATGAACAATAAAAAAGATAATATTGAATGTTATCAACAATACTGATGATTGATAATTATCTGATTTAGGTGTAAATAAAGCAGCTCTGACCGATAAACTCCCGGCAAATAGAGTTTGCCGGTACCAACTCGGCAGCTATAGGCTGAAAGTATTGAATGAAGCGCAGCAAACGTCTAGCCTCTTGATAAACGGGGGAATGCGGATCAAGAGCTGTCAAATGCCCTTCCACCAAGGATCGCAATACAGCCAGTTCGTAAATCAGAGAAGAATTGAAATAGAAACCGGCTTCTTCTTGAAAAGGGAATATATTGGTCATTTCCCCCAGGCGTACGGCGGGCCACAGAGCCAGGCTTTGCTCCGGAGAATGGTTGCGGAACTGGCTATCCCTGGTAATGCGGCGCAAAAGGCGGTAGTCTGTGGTAGAAATAAGGGTATTATCATCAAGATTGAGCTGGATCAGGGCGCTGATATAAATTTTCTGCTTGCGCCGCGGCTCAATTTCTGCAGTCAGCCGGGGGTTGAGAGCATGAATGCCCTCGACGATTATCACTTGATTTTCTTCCAAGCGGCAACGATGTCCTATGGGGCTTCTTTGGCCTTTGGGAAAATCATAACGGGGCAGCATTACCTCTTCCCCTGCCAATAATTGGCATAGATGACGGTTGAAGAGGGGCAAGTCCATTGCCTGGATGCTTTCGAAGTCCATAGTACCATCAGGGGTAAGCGGGGTATTCCTCCTGTCCAGGAAATAGTCGTCCATAGAGATACTGAGGGTTCGGATCCCCAAGGTACGGAATTGGATGGCCAGGCGCTTGGCAAAGGTAGTTTTTCCAGCCGAGGAAGGTCCGGCTATCAAAACCAGGCGGGCGAGGGGCAACCCTTCGGCAATAACTTCGGATATTTCCATAATTTTCTTTTCATGCCTGGCCTCATCAACCAAAATCAGTTCCCTGACCTGATCTTCAGTCAAATCATTAAAATCAGCAGCACTATCGATTCGCAACAACCGGCACCACCCGGCAGATTCGCTTAGCATTGATTCATATGAGGCGCTAATTGTATCTTCCATATATAGAATTTTCCTTTCTGTAAAAAAATTTCCTCTGATTTGATCAAAGCTGTAATCTTTGGGGATTTAGGGATTCAAGTTCCGGTACGCAAAAGAGGCCGTTTTTTTGGATCAGGACTCCGTCGCAATAGATTTCTCCGCCGCCGTATTCTTCCCGTAGTATAGTTACCAAATCCCAGTGAATGGCGCTGAGGTTGCCGTTTGAGGCGTCTTCGTAACAGGCGCCCGGGGTCAAATGAATGCTGCCGCAGATTTTTTCATCGAAAAGTATATCATTGGATGGGGTGAGGATCTGGGGATTGAGGCCGAAAGCAAATTCTCCGATATAGCGGGCGCCGGGATCTGTATCCAAAATGGCGTTAAGCTTGGCGGTTTTGCTGCCGGCGCCGGCTTTGATGATTTTGCCCTGAGAAAATTCCAGGCGGATATCGGAAAAAACCTCTCCCTGATGGGTGGAAGGGATATTATAGGTGATATAGCCCTCCAGGGAATCCTTGACCGGGGCGGTATAGACTTCCCCGTCGGGGATATTGCGGTGGCCGTCGCATTTGACCGCGCCGATCTCCTTGATCGAAAAAGTCAGCTCGGTCCCGGGAGCCAGTATTTCTATGCGGTCGACCCGCTGCAAAAGATAATAAAGAGGATCCATAGCGCGCGAGAGCCGGGCATAATCCAGGTTGCAGACGTCAAAATAAAAATCGGCAAATTGCTCGGAGCTCATCTGAGCTTCCTGAGCCATGGAATGGTTGGGATAGCGCAGCACCACCCAGCGGGTATGAGGAACCCGCAATTCATGGTGGACAGGCTTTTGCCAAAGCAGATTATAGGATTTAAGCTGCTCCTGGGGCAGGCCGGCCATGTCGTAAATATTATCGGATAGGCGCACTCCGATATAACAATCCATTTCTTTCATCCGGGCAGCTTCCCAGCTGCCCATAGCGGCAATCATTTCTTCGTCAGCTTCCAGCAGCCATTGACGCAGCAAGGGGCCGCTGTTCAAGCTAAAAAACGGCTTGCCTTTGGCTTGATAGACGGCTTTGATCAATTCCCTGGTAAATTCCGTTTCCCGGCCACTGGCTTCAATCAATACTTTGTCACCGGGCTGTATTTCCAAAGAATAATTGCTGAGGTTATGGGCTAAAGTAGTAAATCTCGGATCAGTCATGGTGGGCCTCCTTTTGTTTGTGCGTTTTACTTGTCTTTATTTTATCCAATTTTGACCTAAAAAAGCAAGTGTTTTTTTTTAAACTAATAATTTCTGATCTTTTAAGTTCCGTCATTCTGTGCGAAGTCGCAGAATCCATTTTTCTATCATCATGAAAAAGAGGGTTTTCGGCCACACTCTGTGCAGGAAAAAGGGTTTTTTTGAGAGAAATAGTAAACAGGAAAAACGAAAGAGGTGTTTGTATTATGGAAAAATTTACCATTATGAGCAAAAGGGTTCTCCCATTGTTGCTGACATTTTTGTTGTTGATTTGTGTGATGCCGCATATGGACATTTTTGCCGCTGGCAGCGGGTATATTCCTCCGGAGACTTCAACATATACCGGCGCTGAGTTTGCGCCGGATAAGGTGCTTGCGCCTGCGGACACTATGGAGGAGGCGCAGGCAATTGCGGCTGCCTATGGCTTGGAGCTTGATTCCTATGCTGATGGGGTGGCGGCATTTGCCGCCTCAAGCCCTCAACAGATGGTAGCCTTAAGCCGGGCAGTAAGCCAAGCAGCAGGCCCAGATTCTCCTCTGGCCGGCTTCGGATTGCCGCAGCTGAGCTTCAACTACATATATACCTTATCTAATATTGAGTATAATACGGATGATTTAACAGGCTTTGAGATAACCAAAGCCAATAAACAAGAATCAACTCAAAACTCAACCCTCAACACTCAAAACTGGGCTGCGAAGCAGACCGTACCGCTTATCCCCTCGGGTTCGATACATTGGCATCTCAGGGTGATGGACTGTGACCTTGCTTGGGATATCAATCAGGGCGAGGGTGTGGTGGTGGCGGTTATTGATACAGGCGCCAATACCGGCCATCCCAAATTCGAGGGGCAGATTCTGGAAGAATATGCTTACAATTCCCATACCCAGGAAAAAGGGATCAAATATGTTCAGGACGATTATGGCCACGGTACCCAAGTCAGCGGTATTGTAGCGGCGTCACTTGAAGATAATAACAGCGCTTACGGTGTCGCCCCAAAGGCCAAACTGATGCTGATCAAGACTAATATTCCCGATGATCCCAGACATATTGAAACTGTTTCCTGGGTCCGCGGCTTAAACTATGCGGTGGAGAACGGCGCGGATATCGTCAACTGCAGTTTTGGGAGGAATTACGATGACGACGATGAAGACCCGGACAAAATCGAACATATCGCTATCCAAAAGGCGGTGGAAAAAGGGGTGACCGTGGTCTGCTCGGCAGGCAATGAAAGATACAATCACGCCGATTTTCCCGCGGCCTATCCCGAAGCTATCGCCGTCTCCGCTTTGAGACTAAGCGGGGCAAAGCGCGCCTTATTTGAGAGCAGCTATTCCAACTTTGGCCCGGAAATAGATATATCTGCTCCCGGAACCGGGATCTATACAACTATAAAAGAGGGCGGGTATTGGTTTTTTAACGGTACTTCTGCGGCCTCTCCCTGTGTGGCGGGTGTCGCCGCTTTGATAAAATCCCAATTCCCCGAATATGGCCCGGAGCAAATCAGGCAGGTACTTTGCGAGACAGCTAGAAAAGCAGGGGAGCCGGACAGGAACGACTATTACGGACACGGCATAGTTAATGCTTATGCTGCTGTCCTTGGCATTACCCAGCAAAAATACCGGGCGGTTTATCTTGGCAGCGAGGGATTCTTTAATGAAAACTTCGGGATCAAGGCCGCCTACGAAATCGCCCCCTCTGTCGGCCCCCTTGAGGCAGGTGGGATATATGACATCACTGTTGATGACGGTCTCGTTACAGACGCCATCATCTCCCGGATAGCTGAAGGGGAATTTGGCAGCCAAGGCCATTTTGAGGGAGCGATTACACAGATAATACCGAATATGATTTTTCAGTGGCTGATCACTTTGGCTAACGGAGCAACTTATGCCTTTCCGGAAGTTATGGAAATCACCCATGGTTTCTTTAGGCTAAACCGTTCGGCTGATAGCGCGGCTGTGGAGCAGATCCGCTTTGCCGACTTGGAGATCCATGATAATGTTAAAATGTATGCCTATCCGGCCGAGCAATACCGCTTGGAAGTGCTTGATTCACTTTATGTTATCGTTGATGAGGGAGAGGAACCGGTTACGCTGGCAGATATCGAAGTGAAGACACTGCCCGGAAAGTTGGAATATAATAAAGGCGAGGCTCTTGACCTTACCGATCTGGTTATAACGGCAATCTACAGCAACGGGAGCGAAATAGCAGTGACGGCTTATACCACGGAGCCGGCAGGGGGCGCAAAGCTTCTCAGCGGCGGCAGGCAGACCGTAACAGTCACTTACACCGAGAAAGGAATAACTAAAACCGCCGGCTTGGAAATCACGGTTCGAAAACCGGTTGAGGATATTATCAATGTACCGGGATGGGCAATGCCGGGAATACCTTTGGCTCTTACGGGTACGGTAATGCCGGAAGATGCCGTCAATAAAGAGATGATCTGGAGCCTCAAGGATGCGGGCATGACCGGCGCTTCCCTCAGCGGCAATATCCTGACCCCGGCGGCGCCGGGCACGGCCATTGTTACGGCGGCAATCAGGGACGGCAGCACAAGCGGCGCAGTTACGGCTGTTGCCTCGGGCTCATTTTACACCCTTGCCCTCAACCGGGACGGTAGCCTCTGGGCCTTTGGCTATAATCTTTTTGGCGAACTCGGCGACGGTACAGTCATCCAGCGAAACACTCCTGTCCGGGTTGGGACAGATAATGACTGGGCTACGGTTGCGGCAGGCAGATCAGTATCCGCCCACAGCCTCGCCCTAAAAACAGACGGCAGCCTTTGGGCTTGGGGATATAATAGCTATGGTCAGCTTGGCCTTGGCGAAAAAACAACCTGCCAGCTCACCCCTGCTCCGGTAGGAACGGATAAGGACTGGGCCGCGATATCGGCCGGCAATGAACACACGATAGCCCTCAAAACAGACGGCAGCCTTTGGGCTTGGGGAAGTAATAGGGAAGGCCAGCTTGGCAATGGTGTAGGCTCAGGCGAATACCCGGACCCCATCCGGGTGGGGGCGGACAGCATCTGGATCGCGGTTGCGGCAGGCGGCCGTCACACCCTTGCCGTTAAAAAGGACGGCAGTCTTTGGGCCTGGGGGTGGAATACTACAGGTCAGCTTGGCATCGGTACAACTGCACAGAGCAATGCCCCCGTCCGGGTTGGTTCGGACAATGACTGGATCGCGGTCTCGGCAAACAGGGAACACAGCATAGCCCTCAAAACTGACGGTAGCCTTTGGGCCTGGGGAAATAATAGGTATGGCAAACTTGGCGACGGCACGGAAACCCAGCGGCTTAATCCCGTCCGGGTTGGCTCGGATCATGACTGGGCTGAGATTTCAGCGGGCAATGATCACACTATTGCCTTGAAAAGAGACGGCAGCCTTTGGGCCTGGGGAAATAATGATTCAGGTCAGCTTGGCAATAACCCGGCCACAGGCAGCAATATCCCTGTCCGGACAGGGACGGACAACGATTGGACTGCGATATCGGCAGGCTATCACAGCATGGGTCTGAAAACCGGCGCCAGCCTTTGGGGATGGGGAGATAACAGCGGCGGTCAGCTTGGCAACGGCACAGGCAAACAAGGCAATTTCCCTGAGGAAATCGCGGTCATATCCTGCGTACCATTTAGTAAAGATTTTATCATAACAGTTTCTCCCGCCGGCGCCAAAGTAAGCGGCATGATCAGGACTTACAGGACATATGACCCCGAGAGTGCGGCAGTGATCCGGCTTATTCAAGGCAGCAATCTTGTTTACACAGCAGAGATAGCGACGGCAATTTCCCCGGGACAGGCCGGGCAGGAATTTAAGTTCGAGAGTGTCGCGCCCGGAATCTACACGCTCGTCATCACAAAGCCCCAACATACAAAGTTTACAATCAATAACATAATTGTGGGTGAAGAAGGCATTGACATGACAAAAGACAGCCGCTCCGAGGTTCAGCTGATGACTTTGCGTTGCGGCGATATCAACGGCGACGGCCTGATCAATGATGCTGATTTAACTGTTTTATGGCGGTCAGGCAATTACAACAGAAAGGCAAATGAAGCTGAAAACCCTTGGTGCGATTTAAACGGCGACGGCTTGATCAATGATGCCGATTTGACCATACTCTGGATGGCTTATAACTACAATAGGGGATCAATTGTTATTTAGCAACTTTGCTTGATCATAATTGGTTTTTTGCCGAATTAGGAATCATAAAAAGACACTTCATTATGATTATGAGGTGTTTTTTTTGTTCCATTTAAGCTTTTATACCCTAAATTGAACAAGAACCTATTTTTAAAGCCCTCTTTTCTTAATCTATTGCCTTATCATATTGCTTTGACGGCCTCAAACCATACTGGCTTAGTTTTATTTGGCAGCAACAAATTATTCAATATTCTGCGTTATTAAGATAAAATAGGGATTAAACCTACATTATAAATAGTAGCTTACGCTTTTACATAGCCACAATATTAACTACTATAAAACTGAGCACATTAGTTTTGCAGGTTTTTGTTAATTTCACAGCCAAAACCGAGTAGTTTTTCTTGCTTGTTTTTGTAAGTAAAATAGAGTAAATTGTCGAAATAATTAGTATTGGCAAATTTTGGCAATACATGTTAAAATAAGATTAGTTCTGGAATCTAAGAGTTCATGCTTCTTAATAATATAGTAAAAGAGGGCAGTTATTATTTAAATAGGCTATTGTAAACGGTCAATATCAACGATCATGCTGAGAAAACAGAACTCATCTCATAAGTTGATAACGATGCAAATAAAGGCAAGTTAAAATTCAAAAGGGTTTTGTATGTTAGGCATTTGGTGTGGAAGTCGGGTGCAGAGGAGGTGCTTTTATTAGAATTGTGATTTGATACTGGATCTTTGAACTCTAAAAAAACCAAAAAAGAAAGGATGGAAATCTCCATGAAAAAAACAATAGTCTTATTTTTAGCAGCTGTACTGGTCTTGGGCTTTGCAAGTTATACCCTTATCGGTGCTGATACTGTATCAAACGAACGGCTGATTGGTGATTTGGAGTATGCTCCCAACCAGGTAATTGTTGGACTAAAAGATGAAGCCAGTGCCCTAAAAAGCCAATTGAAAAGTCTAACTGCTAACCCTGCCTTGTCCCCTTCTGGTTTGTTCAATGAAGTGAACGTAGTGGCAGTAAAAGATTTAACTGCGTTCCCACAAGCACAATGGCTATCTACAAGTGCACAAGCCGGAACTGGTGAGGTTATGGTCTTAACACTGATGCTCGACAATAATCAAAGTTTATCTGATACTATTGTATTATTGGAGCAAAACCCTAATGTGGAATACGCCCACCCTAATTATCAATTTAGCCACACTGTTATTCCGAATGACCCATTGACCGAGTATTTACCTCCAATGTTGCGCATTGAAGCCGATAAAGCTTGGGATATAGAAACGGGTAGCAAAGACGTAACTGTGGGAATTATTGATACGGGCCTTGATTTTCTGCATGAAGATTTACAAGATAATGCTGACATGATCCTAGCATATAATGTTGTTGAAGACAATCAAAATGTAATGGATTATGTCGGCCATGGTTCCCATATCGGCGGTATCATTGGAGCGAAAGGGGATAACGAAATCGGGATCGCGGGTGTATGCTGGGACATTTCACTCGTTCCGGTTAAGGTTAATTTTGATGACATTGAAGGTGATGCTTGGACTAGCGATATTATTGCGGGAATTTATTATGCGGAAGAGGTCCAGCTGGATGTTATTAATGTGAGCTATGATATTTGGGCCTGGGGAGCTTTCCAAGAATTGGAAGATGCCGTAAATAATTTTTCCGGATTGGTGGTAGGTGCCGCAGGTAACTATGGGGATGACTTAGATGACTGGTACCCATACTTCACTTGCGATAATCTAATATTAGTGGGCAGTAGCAGCCTTAAAGATAAGCGTAACGAATGGTCATGTTTCGGCGCTGAAACTGTGCATTTATTTGCCCCTGGGGATGAAATATATAGCACATTACCGGACAACCAGTATGGCTTTATGTCCGGCACTTCAATGGCTGCGCCTATGGTTGCCGGAGTTGCAGCATTGTTGAAGTCGAGAGAACCTATGCTGACAACACAAGAAATTAAAGACCGGATTCTTGATAATGTAGATGTTAAACCCAAATTAGCGGATATATGTATATCCGGTGGACGTCTTAATGCTTTCAAGGTGCTTGAACCACCTATAGAGCTCCCGATTTATATTATGGAAGTGGAGGTATACGCTGAGTCGCTTGTTGGGTTTGATGTAATAATAGACAATTATAGCCGAAATGGTTTTATTGACGCTGTTTTGGAGAACGCAGGAGATATTATTACATTAATACCACACATATTTGAACTCGTGAATGGCAATTACGTAATCGCTGATAATGAAATAGCGTCAATCACATTCTATTTAGACGATATTCAGTATCATCCTCCAGGACTTGCATTAGGAGAGTTTGAATTGGAAGCTTTGTGGAGCGCTACGCTGCTTACCATTGAGGTAGAGCTACTTAATACTGAAATCATTAAGTATGATTTCGAGTATAGTTTCAGGATAATTCAACCTGATAAATTAATGGACATCGAGGTATACGCTGATTGGCTTGTAGGTTCTTATGTAACAATTGATGACACAACCCAAACCGGTAACATTTTTGTTAGCTTAGGTTGCACACAAAATGTTATATTCATACCGCACGTATTTAAGGATGGGATAGAACGAAACGATATTGATTACGTTGAGTTCTACTTAGACGAGGGCATAGAACTATATCAACTTCAAGACGGCAGCCCAGGTGAGTTTGATTTATGGGATTTGTGGCAGGCTGAGACCCTTACGATGATGGTATATTTCACAGATAGTTCTAGTTTATCGTATACATTCACATACGATATCTTTGTTGTGCAACCTAAAAAAGCTGTCTAACAAATAAT
>WRHF01000008.1 GCA_009783415.1 Clostridiales bacterium | reverse complement strand
ATTCCACGTGGGCGGTGTTGATGGTGATGCCCCTGGCTTTTTCTTCCGGCGCCGCGTCGATTTGCTCATAGGTGGTAACTACCGCGCCCCCTACTTTGGCAAGGCAGGTGGTGATTGCCGCGGTCAAGGTTGTTTTCCCGTGGTCAACGTGACCAATTGTTCCTACGTTAACATGCGGTTTTGTTCTTTCGAATTTTTGCTTGGCCATTTGATGACCTCCTTTAAAACTTAATATTGGCTGCTTCCGCCTGGGAAAACAAGCCATATGCTTATTTTATAGCATATGGCTGCTACTGTCAAGTTTTAGGTTTAATCCAAAGCGCAAAAATCCCCAAGTACATCCTGGCTTAAGCGCCTAAGATAATCAATAGAAAAGCTTTTTTTGACTCCGGACAGAAAATGCCGGGACTCAAGCTCTGCGGGATAATCGTTCAGCCGGTAAACGCAATAATTTTTGTAGCTTTTATCGTAGTGGGTCATAAGGGGAATGACGGCGGGCTTTGATATTGCAACCCCGTCAGCGTTGCCTGTAAATGTGAGGGTAAGCATTCCCCCCAGCATAGTCTCGGTTTTGTCCTGACTTGAGATGAAATTCCCCAGGGAAAAAGCGACAAGGGTTTTATTTCCATCCTTGCCATAAATCCATTCAACGGGTTGGATCACATGGGGATGGTGCCCTATGACAAGTGTTACATTAAGATCCGCCAGATATTGGGCAAGCCCTCTTTGTTCGGCAGAGGGTTTGAGTTCATATTCATTTCCCCAATGCATCGACACTATAACAGCATCGGAAATTTCCCGCGCTTTTTGGACATCGGCTTTGATCAGATCCCTATCAATAAGGTTTATCAGATACGGATCCTTTACCGGCATACCGTTGGTGCCATATGAATAAGCAAGAAAAGCAAATTTGAGTCCCTCTTTTTCTATCACGGTTATGGATTCACGCTCCGCCTCGCCGGTACTTATACCTATGCATGATACGCCATCTATTCCTTGCCAAAAATTGGCAGTAGCAATGACTGCTTCAGCGCCTTTATCTACACCATGATTGTTGGCATGATTAACAACATCAAAGCCTGCCTCTGCCAAAGCCAGGCCAACCTCCTGCGGGGAGTTGAAGAGGGGATAACCGGAGGGAGCGATATCAGCGCCTCCCAGGGGCGCCTCCTGATTAACAAAGGCGATATCAGCAGCTTTGACCGTATCAACTATATTACGGTAAAGAGGCGAAAAATCATAGCCATCAGCAGTTTTTGCCCATTTTATGACTGAATTATGCATCATATTATCACCTACCGCGATCAGGGAAACCCGGACTTCCTGCTTTGCAGCCCAATTTTGTGTGCCGGGTTTTGAGTGTTGAGATAAATAATAATTATATACCGCAAGGCCTAAGTCCTTGAGGAATGGCATACCTGTTTTCTCATAATCATAATTATCGTCGGCAAGTACTCCATTGGGATTCACATTGATGACAGCAGTCAGCATGAATTCTATCCCGTTTACTTTGTCAACAATATAGGCATTATCCAAAATATTACCATATCCGGTTCCGGTTTTGTTATATATTTCAATTTTGGGGTCGACCTCGCCTTGGTCGCCGTAAATAAAGTACTTTTTGCCCGTACCTTCCCCGCGCATACAGTCAAGCAAAAATGCCCTGTCATCTTCGGAAATAGCAAATCTTGCGCTTGGCTCAGTACTGAAGGGAAAGACTATTGATTTTAAAATGCCCTGCATATCCTCTATTGGCATAAAATTCCAGTCAAAAAACTCTTTCGGCGAATTTATTTTTTGTCCGGACGAGGTAATTCTTGAATGACCCCGCAACAACCCGCTTATGTCATCGCGCCCTTTCAGAGTGAGGGCGTTCTTGTTAGTCAAGGATGATTGGGAATAAACGACAGAGCTGCCTCTGGTCAGCTTTACCGCAGAGGTAGTGCGATCCTGAGCTGCCGATGTATCCGAGGCAAAGCGTCTTATGATCTGACAGTCGGGATATCCCATTTCATGCAGGGTATCATTTATGTATTCCTGTCCCAAAAAATCATAAAGCTTATTGTAGGCGGCATTATCGCTCTGCCTGAGCATTCTCTTAATATATTCCTCGACAGAGTTGTTGGCACTGTAACCTGCAACGCTGAGCAGGCATTTCCGGTCGGCTGCTTCTATCTGTCCTAATTTTTGCAGTGTCAGTGCGGCAACTGCCATCTTGATCACACTGGCCGGAAAGAAATACATTTTTCTGTCGACCCCATATCCGCTGCTGATAAAAGTAAGATTGCCTTTGTCATCCCTTCTGATCTCAGTCAACAGAGCCTGGACCTCATATTGCTCGGGATCATCAAGGATCTTTCCGAATTTTGCTCTATTTGAATCCATTATCTCAAAGAGCTCAGCTGCAGGCTTATCTTTTTCTCCCGAAAAACTCACATCAATAGGAACAACTGCGTCTGTCTGGCGCCGCTCAAATATGTATTCCGGAGTATCGGTATGTAAGGGCTCATTTAAATCTTCTGAGACCATGGTACACGAACTCAGGAAAGTCAATGCCAAGACTGTAAAGATCAAAACGATCCTTTTCATAAGCCTTATCACTCCTTATGCTAAAAAGGTAGTTATTGCTTTACTTTTCGCTTTATTATGACTTAATCCTGCATGAAAATACTGATATTTTAAATTATATGACAAATTTTACCAAGTGCTCACTTTTGCCGGGCGCTGCATATTTGCCTGAGCAAACAAAAAAACACCGCAAGGAAACAAAATGATTCTCTGTGGTGTTTTTTATGGTTGGAATTATTATCGTAGTCGAAATAGAGCCTCAAAAAAGCGGTCAGCGGGTTACATAATTTTCTCTTTCCGCCAGCTCCTTGCCCTGTTCCGAGCAAATCCAGTTATAGAGTATCCGGGCCGGCGCCTCATCGGGCAAATCGGCGGGGATAACTGCGTAGAAATCATTGACATAAGGGTAAGAGCCGGAACGGATAGTGTCATTGTTGCATTCCACACCGTCTACGGCCAGGATCTTGGAGCGGGAAAGCTTATCCGGTTCCATATTGCTTAGATAATAATAAACCGTATAGCCCAGGGCGTCAAGGGAATTATCAAAGTCGGCCACCACCTCCAATAAGCCGATCATAGAGCCGATGATCTGTTCGGTGGGCGGTGCGATCAGATTTTCGCCTAAATTTATCAGCTTATCGAAAAGGGTCTGGCTGCCGCTATCCTTATTGCGCTGATAGGCAATGATATCGGCATCATTTCCGCCCACCTCGCCCCAGCCGGTTATCTCCCCGCTATAGATGCCGCGGATCTGCGCGTCACTCAAGTCAGACACCGGGTTATCCTTATTGGTAATAAATACCAGCGCATCACGGCCGATCGGCGTCATCTCCCATTCAAAACCCTGCTCTTTAGCCATGCTAAGCGCTTCCTCCGACGGCTCATAGGCCAGCAAAATGTCGAAGTTTCCCCAGATCAGGCTGCGGTAATTATCGGTGGTGGAGCCTTCAAAGACAATATAATCCGCCGTTTCCTCCCGGCTGATAGCAAGCGCCGCGGCCGTAAAAGCCTGACCCAAAGGCAAAGCAGCCAAAGATCCGCCCATTAAAGGGTAATTTTCCGGCGTAAATTCAAAATTACCGATATTCTGCGGCGGCTCATTTTCAGGCGGCGCGTCTATTTCCCCGGTACATGCGCTCAAGCCCATCAGCAGCACTAATAACAGCACAAACATAAAATTTCTTTTCATCATGATAGCCTCCTTTATTAAATCAAATGTCTAAATTTAATCTAAACAAAATTTCTTATTTGTAAATTCCTTATTGACAAAACAGAGGTAATTGCTTATAATAAAAGACAAGAAAGCGGCCTCTTTTGTCGGAGGGTCGCTCTCCTAAAATAATTTCCAGCCACTTGCAGGCTGAAAAACTTACTTGATGAGAGGCCCTTCCTAACTTAGGAGGGGTTATCTTTTATCCCGAAGGACAACGATTGTTAATAAGAGTATGTAGACAATAATCGCAAACAATACCATATCAACCACCCTCCTTCCCGGAGGGCAACCCCAAGCCACTTTCTTGTCTTGCTGGATTATACTACATTATGAAAGATTTTGCAAGCATTTGTTCGAAGAAGGAAGCGTTCAGCGCGTAACATAATTTATTTCTCCTCGTTTTAGTATTAAGAACTCAAAATTCATAACTAGGCTGCGCAGCAGGCCGCTAGTCCATATTATTAGCATAAACCCTGATCAGCCACTGGCCGTTTTCTTTGATCAAACCGCTGTAAAGATTGGTGCGTATCTTGTAAACATCGTCCGCCAGATGATCAATTCTCTTAATATAATCGCTGCCTAAATCAGCCGGGCTAAATGCCGGCTCAAAGTCATTGCCTAGCAGCAACTGCCTCGAGCCTCCGATGGAATAAAATACTAGGATGGTATCATCTATCTTATAATTGAAGTTATACCCTTCTATTCGTTTTATTGCTTCACCCAGGGCCGTGCTAAAGATTTCCACAAACCCGCTGGAGTGGTTTTGGTTGGACTTATTATAGCTTACTGCAAACAGGTCGTTTTGTAAATAGTAGCAGTTTACATAAGAATCTTCTTGCTCGAAGCGGTATTCGGTCTCCCCTTTAAGCAAGGCCAGGCCGTTGAGATAAATACCGTTTCCGAGGTCTTTTTCATAAGACACTTCACACCAGCCGTCGCCGCTGATATTGGCATGTCTTACTTGCACACCGGCTAAATCTATCTTTTTTTCCCCGCCGCTTTTAGGGTCGATAATCCAGTAGCTGTCGTCTTCCTTCCTCCCTGTTACCAAGGTATACGCAGACTCGTATTGCCGGCTTATCCAAGTGTAGTTAGCAGGGATCATGATATTTCCATTTTTATCCATAATTCCCTCTTGCTGATAACCTTCATTATATTCGCTAAAATAAATATAATCACCAAAAGTATCATATCTCAGCCCGCCGGAATTTGAGCTGCCTCTGAAATTGCCCTGAGTATCTATTACAGCCTCTTGCTGATGCTCCCAATCCTCACCAATAGTTACATTGGCAAGCCCGTTGACAAAGCTATCCGCAGATAAAAAAGGCCCTGGTATAAGCACATTGCCATTTTTATCTATATAGTCACAATACTCACTGTAACTGTCACCTTGCCGGTTATGGGATGAATGCCGTACTACGCTTAGGCCTTCCTGAAAACCATGAAGCGTACCATCGCCTTTGGCTACCAAGCGGCCTTTCAGATCATACATGCTGAAACTCCTTTTGCCCAGATAAATATCCTGAAGATTATCATAATCATAGATAATTATCCGGTCTTCGCTCAGATGGGCGCCTTCACCATAAAAAGTATCGCTGACCCAGCTGCCATCGGCGCTGGCAAAGACAAAGCGTCCGCGCTGAATAAAATCAGATGGATCTTCCCCCGGCTTCTGCGGCTCCTCATTTCTCTTGTCCGTAGGATAAGCCAGCATCAGATAAGCCGGATCTTTGCCTTCTTCCCGGTCAACATAATAGGCTTGACTATAAACAGGATCTACCACTATTCTGCCCTTAGCATCCGTCAACCCATAACGGATGCCCTCCCACCAGTTGCCGCCGATAAATTTACCTTCATAGGGATAAAGCCGGCCATAATCCTTGGCCGGTTTCAGGGTATCCACAAATTCCTCTTTGCCATAACGGCTGATTATTTCCCGCGGAACCTCATAAGGCGCAAGCTCAGGCAGAGCTTCCAGGTAAAAAGTAGGCCGGGAGAACTCTATTTTCGGTTCGTTGCGATCCGGCTCGTCTTCTAAAAGCTCAGGTTCCAGCTCTTCACAGGCGCAGGCAAACAGCAGTAGGATGCAGATAAAACAATACAAAAAATATCGCTTCATAAAGAGCCCCCCTCTTACATATACTTTGTGCCGACAAGGTAAAATTGTTACACAAACCGTCTCCTTTAAAGATTTCCTGACTACCTGGTAACATAATTTTCCAGTTCCGCCAGCTCCCTGCCTTGCTCCGAGCAAATCCATTTATAGAGCACCCGGGCAGAAGAGTCATCAGGTAAATCAGCGGGGATGACTACGTAGAAATCATTAACATAAGGATATTCACCTGAGCGGATGGTATCATTGTTACATTCTACTCCGTTTACAGCCAGGATCTTAGAGCGGGAAAGCTTATCCGGTTCCATATTGGTAAGATAATAATAGACGGTGTAGCCCAGAGCATTAGGGGAATTGTCGTAATTAGCCACCACCTCTAATAAACCGATCATTTCGCCAATGATTTGTTCGATGGGCGGCGTCATCAGCTTTTCACCTAAATTTAGCAACTTATCAAAGAGGGTTTGGCTGCCACTATCCTTGTTACGCTGATAGGCGATGATCTCGGCATCATTCCCGCCTACCTCGTTCCAGTTGGTGACTTCGCCGCTATAGATGCCGCGGATCTGAGCGTCACTTAAATCTTGCACCGGGTTCCTCTTATTGGTAATAAATACCAGAGCATCACGGCCAATCGGCGTCATTTCCCATTCAAAACCCTGCTCTTTGGCCTCGTTAATCGCTTCCTCTGAAGGCTCGTAGGCCAGCAATATGTTGAAGTCTCCCCGGATCAGGTTACGGTAATTATCAGTAGTGGAGCCTTCAAATACGATATAATCCGCCGTTTCCTCGCGGCTGATATTCAGCGCCGCGGCTGTTACGGCCTGACCCAAGGGCAAAGCGGCCAAAGATCCGCCCATTTTTGGATAGTTTTTCGGCGTAAATTCAAAATTACCGCTATTCTGCGGCGGCGGGGTTATGCCTGGTTCGTTCTCCGGTAGCCCCGCTTTGTCAGTACAGGCAACCAGGCCTGTCGCCAGCAGTGCTGATAGCAGAATAGACATAAAGATTCTTTTTACCATAGTTTATCACCCCTGTTCATTATTTAATCCATGTTATTGGCATATATACGGATCAGCCATTGGCCGTTTTCTTTAATCAGGCCGCTATAAAAGCTGGTATCTATACTGTAAACATCATCCGCCAGATACCGGATGCCTTTTATCCTGTCGCCAACTAAAGCAGCTGCGGTGAACGCCGGTTCAAAATCACTGTTCAATATTACAATCTGATTATGCCTGCTATAAATGCTATTAAGTATCACTATCGAATTGTTTAACTTGCGGCTATACTCATAACCATCCATTCGTTTTATAACTTTATCCGAAGCAGCGTTATATATTTCCGTGTAGCTAGGGCCGTTACTGTATGATTTACCATAGTAAAGGGCAAACAAGTCACCCTTTATATATGAGCAGGACATATCGTCATCTTGGGAACCAAAGCGACGTTCAACTCCATCTTTAAACAATGCAACTCCGTTGACATTATAACCGTTTCCGGAGTCTTTTTCATAGTTTACTATACACCAGTTGTTGCCGCTGATCTCGGTATAGAAGGCATTAATCCCGGCCAAATCCAGCTTGTTTTCCTCACCGATTTCAGGGTCGATAATCCAGTGGCTGCCGTCATCTTTTGTCCCTATCACCAAAGTGGCCCCTGGTTCGGATGGAGAATATATCCAACGATATTGAGCTTGAATTATAACATTGCCTTCCTTATCCATCAATCCTTGCTGCTCAAGATCCGCACTGTATTCGCTAAAACGAATATATTCACCCCAGCGGTCATATCTACTTCCACCTGGTCTCAAGTCGTCTCTAAGTTTGCCCTGATTGTCTATGATAACGTACTGCAAATGCTCTTCGTTCTCATCAATAGCTACACTGGCAAATCCGTTTACAAAGCCTGCCGCAGACAAAAACGGTCCGGGGATCACCACCTTGCCGTTTTTATCAATATAGTTATAGTATTCCCGGTAACTATCATCTTGTTTGTTATAAGTTTGATGTTGCACCACGCTTAGGCCTTCCTGGAAACCATACAGCATCCCCTCACCTTGGGCTACCAGGTGGGCTTCTAAATCATAGATGCGGAAGATTCCCTGGTAATTATTATCAGGAACACCATAATCATGAATAATTATCCGACCTTCGCTTATTTGAGCTTCACTGCCGCAAAAAGCATCACTGACCCAGCTGCCATCGGTGGAGGCAAAGACAAAACACTGCTGTTGGGGGTAACCCTCTGAATCTGCCGCCAGCTTCTGGGCCATCCCGTCGTCCTCATCCACAGGGTAGACCAGCAACAGATAGGCCAGGTCTTCGCCTTCTTCCCGGCTAAGATAATCAGCCCGGCCATAGACAGGGTCTACCACTACCCTGCCTTGGACATCCACCAAGCCATAACGAATGTCGCTCACTGACCGACTATCACCAATGAATTTACCTGCATAGGGATAAAGCCTACCATAATCTGACGCCGGTCTCAAGGTATCCACAAATTCCTCATCATAATAACGGCTGACGATTTCCCGGGGGGCTTCAAAGGGTTCAAATCTGGGAATGGTTTCTAGGTAAAAGGTTGGTTCAGAAAACTCAATTGGAGCTTCGTTTATATCTGGATCATTTTCCGAAAGCACAGATTCCTGCTCTTCACAGGCGCAGGCAAACAGCAGCAGGACGCAGATAAAAAAGCATAGAAGATATCGCTTCACAAAGAGACCCCATTTCTCCGCACTTTCGGTTTTATCAGATCATAGCTTCTCCCGATCATGCGGCAATGCTCGTATTATAATTAGACATACCAAAAGAGGAAAAGTTCCATTTTTTAACCAATGAGCTACTTTACTTGATGAGAGGACCTTCCTAACTTAGGAGGGGTTATCTTTTATCCCGAATTTTGGCATTCAGAACTCAAAATTCATAACTGGGCTGCGCAGCAGGCCGCTAGTCCATATTATTAGCATACACGCGGATCAGCCACTGTCCGTTTTCTTTGATTAAACCGCTATAAAAGGTAGTTCGGATGCTATAAATATCATCTGCCAAATATTGGATATTTTTAATATGACCTCCACCTAAATCATCCGTGCTGAATGCTGGCTTAAGATCAGTATCAAATACCAGCTGACGTGAGCCATTGAAGGTGCTGAATACCAGCATAACATCATTTAACTTGTGGCTGAAATAAAAATCATCCCAGTGCCGTATCACCTTACCTATAGCTGCATCAAAGATTTCAGTGTAGTTAACAAGGCGGTTTTGAGTGGAAATAGCAAACAAATCACCCTGGATATTAGAGCAGGATTTTGGCTCCTCATCAGAATCAAAGCGGTATTCATGCCTGTCCTTAAGCAGAGCAAAGCCGTTGATCAGCTCACCGTTTCCGGGATCCCTTACATAACTTACCTCGCACCAGTTGTTGCCGAGGATATCGGCATGGTTAATATGCACGCCGGCTAACTCTATCTTGCTTTCCTCGCCTCTTTGGGGATCAATAATCCAATAGCTGCCATCCTCTTTCATCCCTACCATAAGAGTAGACCCGGTTTCTATTGAAGGCCGGATTTCATTGTATTGCAGATCAATAATAACATCTCCATTTTTATCTAATATACCGCAACGGGTATTTGCTGCATATTCGGTAAAACAAATATACTCACCAAAAGTGTCGTATCTTATCTCACCAGGCCTGGACCTACGCCTAGTATTACCCTGAGTATCTATTACCCGACGTTCGTTTTCAACAATAACTACATTAGCAAACCCGTTTGCAAAGCCTTCTGCTTCCAAAAACGGTCCAGGTATAACCACATTGCCATTTTTGTCTATATAATCATAATATTCTTGATATTTGCCGTTTTGCTCGTTTCGGATAAAGTGCCATACTACGCTTAAGCCTTCCTGAAAACCTGATAGCTCACCTTCTCCCTGAGCTATCAGTTGGCCTTTTAAGTCATAGATCCGAAAAACTCTCTGTTTATTCGCATCCTGAGGGTTATCATAATCATGGATAATTATCCGGCCTTCACTCAACCGGGCTCCTATACCATAAAAAGTATCGCTAAGCCAACTGCCATCAGCAGCAGCAAAAGCAAAGCGCCTGAGTAGAATGCCACCGCCTGTAACCCTCCACAGCTTTTGCTCCTCCTCATCCACAGGGTAAGCCAGCACCAGGTATTCAGGTTCCCCTCCATTTGCAGGTTCTGCATAGTAGGCTTCTCCGTAAAAAGGGTCTACCACTATCCTGCCTCTAGCATCCACCAAACCATAACGGGAGGAATTGCTCCCTGCATAGGGATATAACCGTCCATAATCTGCCGCCGGTTTCAGGGTATCTGCAAATTCCTCGTTAAAATAACGATTGACGATTTCCCGGGGAGTCTCAAAGGGCTCAAGGTCGGGCAGATCTTCCAGGGAAAATGCAGGTTGGGAAAACTCAATTTGCGGTTCATTTATGTCCGGCGTATCTTCAGGAAGCATAGGTTCCTGCTCTTCACAGGCACAGGTAAACAGTATCAAGATGCAGATAAAGCTGGATAACAGATATCGCTTCACAAAGAGACCCCATTTCTCCGCACTTTCGGTTTTATCAGATCATAGCTGCTCTTGATCATACGGCAGAGTTCATCATCAGGCACATCGCCGCCAAGGGCAACAGTGTTCCAGTGGACCTTGTTCATATGGTAAGCAGGGGTAACATCACTAAACAATTGCCGCAGGAAATCAGCCTCAACCGGTTCGCATTTCAGATTTATACACAACTTGCCGTTTCGCTCATAAATAAAGGCAAAGCTCTTTTTATTGGTACGATGACGCATCACCGTCCAGGCCCCGTCGCCTGTCATCTCGTCAAAAGGATAATCCTCATAGGCAGCGGGAAAAGTCAAGCAAAAATCGATCAGCTCTTGGCGGGTCATTTTATCACTTCCTATTGTCCATTACCATCCGTATACATCCCAAAAAGCATAAAAGACTTCGTTAAGAACTAGATTGCTACCGTCAGAATTCTGCATTATTACTATCCCGGATCCCTCAGCAGGGCAAAATTGCATTTTTGAAAGATATCCGTAATTATGTCCGTCATGACCGAATGTCTTCCCTTTTCTGCTATAGCCTAATTGAAAACCTAACCCATATTCCGGATTACCATATGCTGCTTCCAGCATTGACCTGGCTGATTCTTTTCCCAGTAATGTACTCTCACCTTTTATTGCTCTCATTACTTCAATGCCAAATCTGGCAAGGTCCGACGGTGTAGTCCATAACCCTGCCGCTGCCAATTCCGGCATTATATTATATCCGCCGGGTAATGACTGGTTTTTAGCGTTATATCCATGAGCTATTTCTTTTAGTCTATCATCAGGTAGTGGTTGTAGAAAAGTGCTGGATGTCATGACAAAAGGAAACAATGCTAATTCATTCATTATCTCAATAAATTCATAGCCACATACATCGGTAACAATTTTTTGAGCAAGAATAAAGCCGCCGCCTGAATATTGAAATCCGGTTTCAGGGGCTTTAGCTAATTCTAATCTGGCTGAATTAGCCGGACCGGACCCATTTAATATATTCTCAATCGTGGGTTTTTTCTTGTTTTGGCGGTAGCCTTCAAAACCATGTACATTTAATCCGGCATTGTGACTTAATATTTGTCTTAAAGTTATTTTATGTTCCTTACCGTCATACGTTGGCAGCTTATAATCAATAAGGTATTCGGTTATGTCCATATCCAAATCAAGCGTTCCCTTCTCAACCAAGCGCATAACCGCAACAGCAAACACAGACTTACTGATAGACGCTGCCTGGAAGAGAGTATCAGCTGTAACTTTTTCTTTAGTTTCTTTGTTTTTTGATCCATATGTAAATACTCCGCTGATCTGATAATTATCAATTATTGCAATACTGATCGCAGGTATATTATTTTTCTCTAACTTTTCTGCAAGAGTGAGATCTCCATAATATTTTTCACTTTCTGTAATCTCCGCAATTTTCCCCGCTATTTCAGCATTACCTAAAACAGAATCGTCTGAAGTTTTATCTTCATGTTGTTCTGCAATCTCTGTAGTTTTTTCAGTTATTTCACCATTACTTAAAACAGAAGTATTTGGATTTTTATCTTCTTGCTGTTCTGTTATCTCTGTAGTTTTTCCCGTTATCCCGACATTACTTGAACCAGAACCGTCAGGATTTTCATCTTTATGTTGTTGCGAACAACCTGCGAGCAATAATATACTCATCAAGCCTACAATGGCAATTATTAGCAGTGATTTCAAAAGCCTCATTTTAGTGTTCACTCCATTTCCAAATTTTCATTATATTATCCTATCCTCCTTTTTTATTAACGAACTAATTATAGTAATTGACAGCTAATTAATATGCTGTTAAAATAAGGTTAATAAATATATTTATAGGAGATGATCATATGTCCAATGATGCCAATTTTAGCAAAATCAAACCGGATTCTGAAACAAAGAAGTTCTATACTGTTAGATTCAATGTCTGCCGCAATGAGAATACGACAAACCCCATAGACGTACTAGCCGGTATGCCGATACCTGAAAAGCCCACAAAACCCACCAAACCCGGATGTAAATTCGATGGTTGGTATGCCGACAGGGAGCATAAAAAGCCCTATGATTTTGATAGCCCGGTAAATGCCGACATAACGCTCTATGCAAAATGGGTTGCCAGCGAAGCCATCTATTACTTAACCTTCAACGGCTATTCCGATTATACCGTTGTGCCGGTTGCATTTGGTCATGAAGCCCCCAAAATGAAAGAACCAATCAGAGAAGGATTTGATTTTATTGGCTGGTATCTCGCTGATGTACCAGCTGAGGAGTACTTATATCTCTTTGATACCCCGGTAACCGAAGATTTGACTCTCTGGGCCATGTGGGATAAGGCCATTCACCGCTAAATAAGGCCATTTCCTTTTCTATAATTAGACGTATCAATAGGAAGAAGGTTCCAGCAAAACATGTAATGATCTACTCTTATAATAATTAGGAAATTATAGGATGGGTTTTTCTGCGCTCTTGCTTGCACCTTGTGCCAACAGGGTAAAATTGTTCTCTTGACAAAATTTTATGTATTGGCCTTCATTTGCCGCAAAACGGCAACAACGGTTGACTAAAGCAAGAGTACCTCTACCGTGAACGATAGTATCATATAGTCTTGCTGCTCTTGATACTATTGCCCTCTGGTTAGCATTACACCAGTCCAATTGATTGTTGAGAAGATCTTTATATATCCTATCTTCTTTGGCATCACCTGGCAAAATTTTCATTTCTACTTTTGTCAGACTATTTTTGTGGATTGGGATCATGTTGTTAAAATTAATAGCTCCCCATTTTCCCTCATTTATTTTCAGAAAATCTATTTGGTTTTTCATTTTCAAATGTTTTGATTTTGGGGAAGATAGAGGTGCATAATAGTTAATTCCATTTATCTCAAAAACCACGCCGACAAATGGACGTGTTTCCTTCTTGTCCATTGTGTAAGGGACACACGGATCTGTCTGCCGTAAAAAATCACAATAAGCAGTATCCGCGCAAGAAAATGAAAGACGCATTTTATTTCTCCTCCAAAATAGGAAAAGGGTTGAGCGTTACACTCAACCCCTTCTTTTTAGCTCCCACTTAACGGTAGGGTCCACCGCTTTTTCAGCTCCCACTTAACGGTAGGGTCCACCGCTTTTTCAGCTCCCACTTAACGGTAGGGTCCACCGCTTTTTGAGTATTTCTACTCTGTACTAGTATTATACGCAGGAGCAGCGAATATGTCAAGAAATTTTTATGTATTTAAACAATTTGAACATATGAACAAGTTAACAACAGCCGCAAAGCGCTCCGGTTGGTCTAAGTAGAGACTGTGGCCTGCTTCCCGGATTTGTTCTGTTTGAAGGTTTGGATTGAGATGTTGCAGCTCTTGGGCGACGACAGACGAAACCACGCCTCTATCACCAAAAACGATGAGACTGGGAACATCAATTGCCTTTACCAACATTTTATAGTCAGGGTTTGGAGGCGTAAGAACGTCAAAGGCTGCCATGCTTGTTTGCAGACGGGCTCTGGCAAACAGGAGAAGGTTCTCCTCTGACCTGTCAGGATGCCTGTTTTTGGCATCTGCCAGCACTTCAGTCAGTGACATATTTAGCATCCGCCGGTGCCGGTCCGCGACATCGCTATCGCGAACTTCGCGCTGAACTTTCGGACTTATAAAGGCCGGATCAGCTAAGATCAGGCCCCGGAGCAGATTTGGCTTGCGGCTGGCCGCCACGGCTGCGGTCATCCCTCCCATGGAATGCCCTAGCAGGATCGGAGCAGGCAGTTTTAGGGCATTTATTAAACTTGCGACATCGTTTGCCAGATCCTCGTAGCTGTAGCCGAAGTCGGGTACGCTCGAATTGCCATGCCCCCTGGCATCCGGCATGATCACATCATAATCTTTTTCCAGAACATGGGCCAGATCCGTCCAGCACAGCCCGTTAGTCATCAACCCATGCAGCAAAATAACCGGCGGTTTATTTCCCCCGGTTCTGGTATAGTGGATCTTGATCCCGTTTGTTGCACATACTGCCGTGCTCCAGTTGCTCATATAGCCATCCCGATAATCCGGGCATCCACCGCCATAAACTCATCCCCGCTGACAAACAGAGGATTAATATCCGCTTCCTGAAGATCCGGATACAGGAAAGGCAATTGGGAAAAATTAGAAATTAATCGGGCCAGGGCTTGCAAATCTACCGGTTGCTTACCCCGGGCTCCGCTTAGAATGGGATAGGCCCGCAACTGGCGCAGCATAGTCTCTGCTTCTTCCTGGCTGACCGGGGCTATCCGCAGGGCTACATCCCTCAGGATTTCCGTATAAATTCCTCCCAGTCCGCAAGCAACCACCGGACCGAATTGGCGGTCCCGGGAAAGACCCAGGATCAGCTCGAAATCTCCTTTCAACATGGGATAAAGCAGGACCCCCAGAGCTCCCGGCAGCTGAATCAGGTTCCGGAAAGCCTCGGTTAGCTGTGCTTCGTCTTTAGTATTCAAAATAACCCCGCCTTGGCCGGATTTATGCAAAATTTCCGGGGAAACCACCTTGGCTGCCAGGGGATATGTCAAGCCGGCGCCGGCTGCTATTGCCTCCTCCAGGCTTTTGGCCAGGGTAAAGGGTGGTGTGGGCATACCGTTGAGCTTAAGCAGTTCCATGGCTTCCGGTTCCAGCAAAGCTCCCGGGCCGATTTTGCCCTTTTGGGGCAAAGGTTCAGCTGCAGCAGGCCTGGACTCCTGATAACGGGCCAGATAAGCTAAAGCCTGTACTGCCCGCTCTCCGCTTAAAAAGAGAGGCAGATTTGCCTGAAGCAGATATTTTTGGGCTTCCTTGATATCCGCACCTACTTGCAAAATAGTCGCCACCGGCTTGCCGCTTTCGGCTGCCGCTTCGGCAATGGCCTGGGCAATGGGCAAGGCAGGTAAATAGGGGGTACCCACATAAAGGGCTACAGCCGCTCCATTCTCCTGTAAGCAGGCCAGCAGAGCCTGCTTATAAGCTGCCGCATCCCCTTCTACCGTCAGGTCGATAGGATTGGCCAGGCCGGCATGGGAGGGCAGAAAAGAAGCCAGCTCTTCCCGGCAGGCTGGGGAGGGCTCCCCTACTTCCAGGCCCAATTCATCAGCCCGGTCGGCAGTCAAAACAGCCGGACCACCGCTATTGGTAATAATTGCTAATTTTTTACTTTTCATAGGAGACAGCGAACTAAAAGCCTGGCAAAGATCAATCATATCTTCTATGCCGGCTACCCGGATAGCCCCGGCCTGGGCCAAAGCCGCGTCATAAACCTGGTCGGAACCGGCCAGAGCCCCGGTATGGGAAAGAGTAGCCCGCTGGCCGCTGCCGGTGCGTCCGGATTTGACCACTACCACCGGTTTTTTGGCGGTGACCTGTCGTAAGAGGGCTAAAAATTCCCGGCCCTGTTTGATATTTTCCAAATACATAGCAATGACCTTTGTTTCCGGATCATTAGCCAGGTAGGCCAGCAAGTCCAGCTCGCCGACACCGGAACCGTTGCCATAGCTGACAAATTTAGCAAGCCCCAGACCCCGGGCTTCAGCCAAATCCATCATCACCCCTCCCACGGCCCCGCTTTGGGAGATCAGGGAGGTAGCGCCGGGGGGCGGAGCTGCCTCCAGGCTGGCCAGCAGATTATTGCCGGTATTGATCAGGCCGGCGCAATTGGGCCCGGTATAACTGATACCGTAACGGGCTGCCACCTCCTGAAGCTGCCGCTCCCCTTCGGCATTGCCCGCCTCGCCAAAGCCGGAGCTGATAATAATAGCCGCCCGCACCCCGGCCTCACCGCAATCGGCCAAAACATCAGCCACAGTAGATGCCGGGCTGACGATCACAGCCAGATCCAGCGGCGCCTCAATTTGCCGGGCAGAAACAAAACCGGGCGCCGCACCCCAACCTATAGCTTTGGGATTAAGGGCAAAAACAGACGGGAAGCCGGCCTTCAGCAAACGCTCCAAAAGCACCTGCCCCAATTTGCCGGGACTGGCAGAACCGGCCACCACCACGCCTTTAGGATAGAAAAGCTTGTGTATGCTCATTTTTAACCTCCCAATTCAGTTATTATTTGATGATTTCCACCGTTAGTTCCGACTGATAGTACCATTGAGAATGAAAATTTTTGGTATATGGGCTGTATTGCATATGTAAAAATTTAAAATAGTAAGTCCCAAATGTAGTGGGAAAAGTCTCAAAATAAGTTTCTATTTGTTCTAACTTTGCTATCCCATCCGGAGAATAGTCATCAAAACATACTGTCAGAGTAACCGGTGATTGATAATAATGCGCGGCTTTGATTAGAGTCTGTTGGAACTGAGGCATGATTTTAGTACATATATCCTGGTCAAGCAGCAAGGATAGTGTATTATTGTCTGTGGCATTATAGCTGAAACTTGTCATAGTGCTAAATTCAGAAGTACCATATAATTCTGACATACCGGCAGCGCTAGCTCTAGCAAAAACAACCTTGCCATCATAATATTCAAGGGGTAATTCCTGACGGGAATATTCGTCAACAGACAGTAAAGGCTGTCTGGTAATGTTTACTCTGCGGTTTTTAGCATCCCAAAGCACTTTACAATGAGCGTTTTCCGCCACAAAGCGCAAGGGGATCAAGGTAGTACTATTAAAAAGCTTGGGAGCAACATCCAAGTTTATAACCTTGTTAAAAACATAAGCATCGGTAACGTCAACTCGCATATTTATGCTTATAGCCAGGGGAAAGGAATAAATATGTATTCTCTGCCCCTCGGGCAGATAGTGGACCTGGCATTCAATCTCCTCAAACAGCCTGCGCAAAGGCACCAGCACCCGGCCATTCTCCATAATAGGCCCCTGCTCCCCATTGCCAAAAACCAACTCTTTACCATCTATCACAATTTTGATATCCCCCGCAGCCCAAGCCGGAAACGCTATTGCCAGTAGAGTTACAGCAGCAAGAATTAGAATAATCAGTTTTTTCATAATTGTAATCCTACCTATTACCTACTACCTATTACCTATTACCTATCAACAGCAATATTCCCTGTTTTCTCATCCCACAAAACCTTAGCCCCGCTGATTTCCGCCATAAAACGCAAAGGAACAAAGGGAAGATTAAAGCGGATAACAGGGGGTGCATCCAGGGTCACTTCCCGGCCGGAAACTATGGCTTTTGTCGAATCAATATTCATCCGGATCCTGGGGGTTTTTTCTTCATCTTTGTTGCAGATGATGATCCTCCCGCTTTTTTGATTAAAAAGCACCTGATAGTTCTTAAGCGCGCAATATTGATCCAAAGGAACCATAGCCTGGTCATTTACTATTATATAAGTCATCCCCTCAAAATCAGCAGGGGCGCCGTCGATCATAAGCCGGGGATCAACTGTAATATTCATGCTCCACCCCGATTGGGCATATACATGACAGCCCATAGCCTCCGCCACAGTACGCAAGGGTACAACAAATGTGCCCTTAACTATCAGGGGGATAACATCCAGATCCAAGTATTCTTTATTGTCAATGCCTCTATTATAGAACCCCCAGGTAAAAGCCTGAAGGGCACATTGCTGAAAGCGGCCGAACATTTTATAGCCCAGACGCTGCTTGCTGATTTCGACTTCATCAGGGTTTAGCAGCCGGACCTCGCAGCCCATAGCCTCAAAAACCTTGCGGGCCGGGACCCGGATCCTGCCTTCCAATTCATAAGGGGCCATTTCATTGGGGCCAAAGTCCAAAACCTTGCCGTCAATAGTAATCTTAATATCTTCATCAGCTGCGGCAAGCGCCGGAATTGCCCAGCTGAAAATCACAACCAATACCACCAGGATCCCCAGAGCGGTCTTTGAGCGTAAGGGAGTAGGGGGTAGGGAGTAGGGAGTAAAAATCCTCTTGTTTTTTATTGACACTTTGCGTTTCATTGGTATTAATACTCTATTCACTTGAACAATCCCCCATTAGTTCAATTCTTAATGCGTAATTAAAATGATTTATATGTTTATTATCTTCGTTAAGTGGGGGAACTATGCTTTATTTATTCTCTCTTTTGACCTCCGGCATAAATATTAACTAAATCCTTACACCATTGTTCGTAGGCTGCTTCGTCCTGGGGTTTTCCGTCCAGTAAACCTTCCAGGTGGTTGATGGTGCATTTATCCATATCTATTAGGTATGACTGTTGCACCTGCATTAAGGTTCCTTCTATATTCATTTGCCCTGCCAGCTCAACCATATCTTCCTTAGCGGAATAGGCCGGGCGGGCCGTCCATGTGATATCTTTTATGGAAAAATTTACCAATTCTTCTAGGGAAAACTCACAATTGGCAAAACGGCTGTTTTTCAGCAGCCAAAGGGCCAAATCAGCAGCCAGCGGTTCTTTACTTTTTTTTGAATCAAATATACGTTCTTGAATATAGGCGGCAAAAGCCGGAGGCATCTCTTCCTCTTCCAGCAGGGTTTTATCCAAATAAAAAGCTCCCCGCCTATCTGCTTGATAGGTTATGGTTAAGTTACGCTTTAGCTCCGGTTCCCAGTCCAGGCGGCCCCGGACCGTCAGAGTATAGCCATGCCACCATTTGCCCCGGGCTTGCCAGCGCGAGCCTTCCAGCAATTGCTGATAGGCTGTTTTTATGGTTGAGTCTGTACCGGGCAAAGGGAGCTGTTGAAATAATAAGAGGCGGGCTTCCCCAATCAGATAAGAATAGGGCATAAGCAGCAAAAAGAGAGCAGCTGTCAACAGTACCCGCCAGAGATCAAACCGGCGCAATTGCCGTTTGGCCTTGCGCCATTGCCAAAAGGCGGCCAGCAAGAAAAGCCAGCCGCAGGCCAGGGATAAGCCAGGAAGTAAAACTTGTAAAGGGGTAGAACCCAAATGGCCCCGTCGCCATAACAAAAAGGCCAAAGCAAATAAAAACAGCCCGGCGCCAACAGTGAGTACTTTGCGCAACATTAATTTCATAAAATACCACATATTTCAAGGGTTAGGGGTTAGGGATTAGAACGGGTAGGTTTTTACTCCCTAACCCCTAGCCTCTATTCCCTGACTTTTATGAGTCATATCCGATGTCAAAAGCCCGTAAATTAGCGGCTGCTGCTGCGGGCCAGCGTTCCTCGATAGCCTGGCGGAAACTCTGGGCCGGGACGAATTCCTGCAGGCGGGTGTGGCCGGCTGCCATCCCCAGGATAAAAATATTCTCCCTGACTCCTTGGGGCAATTGGGAAGGATCGGAATAAATGATCCGGCCTCCTGCCGCTGCAATTTCCCGGCTGACATCCTGGCGGCTGGGATAATGCTCTTTGCCCAGCATAACTTCAGTAGGCGCCCAAATCAAGCCATAAAGGACAAATTCGCCGCCCTTCTGCAAAAAGGGCAGGGCTTTTAAAGATTCCGAAAGCTCCATGGAAATAACCAGCTCCGCACCCTGAGGCGGTATGCTGGGGCCAAGATTCTCCCGGCCCAAACGGATCTGCTCTTTGACAAAACCGCCCCGCTGAGCCATGCCCTTGGTAGGATAGACATTAACGGGAATCCCGCTGGCAACGGCAGCCTGGCTGATCAATTCCCCAATGGTCAGCACCCCTTGCCCCCCTACTCCTACTACATATATGTCAAATTTTTGCATTTTTTAATCATCCCCCTTTTGTTAATTAGGAATTAGGAATGAGGAATTAGGAATTAATGGAGTTTTTGCTGCGCAAAAACAATTTGGAATTTAAAAGCTTTTACCTTAACATAAAGGAAACACAGAGTGTTTTTCCAACAATTCCTCATTCAGCATTCAAGCTTAGTGCGCCGAACTTGCAGATGCTTTTGCAAACGCCGCAGCCGTTGCATTGGTTTTTATCCAAGACCAGGGCGCCGCCTTCCAGGCTGAGGGCAGGGCAGCCGCATTGATTGATGCAAGCCTTGCAAAGAGTGCATTTCTCATTGTCCAAAACCAGGTCGCCATAGCTTATTTTGCGCCGGCCCGACTGGATCGCGCATTCCCGGCGCATCAGAACCACGCTTGGCCCAAAATGTGCTATCGCGGCAGACATAGCCTCGGTGGCTTGGGGCAGGTCATAAGGGTCAGCTACCAGCACCTGTTCCACTCCCATGCCGCGGCAAAGCAGCTCAATATCTATCTGCTTTTTCCCGGCGGCTTGATGGGCCTCATCTGTACCGGGATTGGTTTGCATCCCTGTCATAGCCGTCCAGCCATTGTCCATGATAACCACAGTCATATTAATATTATGTTGCACCACATTGACCAGGGCAGGCAAGCCGGCATGGAAAAATGTGGAGTCGCCGATGGTGGCGACCATAGGGGTTTTTATTCCCGCATAGATGAATCCTTGGGCCAGGCCGATGCTGGCGCCCATGGAAAGCTCCGTCCAAAGGGTATTGAAGGGGGCGTTCATCCCCAAAATAGTGCAGCCGATATCCCCTGTAACCAGGGCCTCGCTCTGCTTGACCCCTGCTTTGCGCAGGGCTTTGTTGATGGCAAGGAATGTACCCCGGTGAGGGCAGCCGGCGCAGGTTGTAATGGGCCTGGCAGCACAAAGACGGGCGGGATTAGGCCTTTCTATGTCTTCGGGAAGACTGATTCCCTCCATCGTCAGGAGCGCCTGGGTAATCAAGGCTGCATTATACTCCCCGCTGCGGCTGAAAACACCGTTTTCTTTACCCCAGATCTGCACATTTTGTTTTTCCTGATAGGCCTGAAGATAGACCCGCCGTTCCAAATGAGGCTCCAACTCTTCCAAAATCAGCAAACGCCCGCAATGTCCCAGCATTGTACTGATTTCCTCTGTGGGATAGGGCAGGGTATGGCAAAGCTGTAAATAGGAAATATCAGCGTCTTCCTGGGAAAACCCTTGTTCCCGGGCCAGATCTATTGCTTCATCAATATAGCTGGCAGCTACCCCAACGCCAATAATACCCAATCCTCGCTTTTTCCCCAAAATCAGGGTATCCATTTTTTCCTTGCGCAGCATAACTTCGGCCTCATCCAGACTTTGCAGCAAGGCAAAGTGCTGATTCTGACAAATAATAGCCCCCGCCTTGGTATATGTGGCAATATCCTTGGGCAGAGAAACCGGTTTTTCTGGCGGCAGTTCATGTTCCTGCATTTCCACCGGAGCATGAGACTGGGCAATATTGGTGACCCCTCTCAGGAATACCGGGGAGCCGATGGCCTCGGAAAGGCGGAAGGCAAAAACAGTTAAGTCATAGGCTTGGGCTACACTTGCCGGCTCCAGCATGGGCATATCAGATATAAGGGCAAAACCGCGGCTGTCCTGTTCGCACATGCCGGTGCTCACCCCCGGGTCGTCTGCCACATAGATCACCAAACCTCCCCTACAACCGGAATAGGCTGCACTGATCAAAGAATCGTAGGCTACGTTAAGTCCGGACATCTTCATTGTGCAAAGAGCCCGCTGACCGGTCCATGCGGCGGCAGCGGCAATTTCGAAAGCAATTTTTTCATTAACAGACCACTCTACCTTTACTCCCGTCAACTCTTTTTCTTTCAGCAAGCTTCCGATGACCTCGGAGGAAGGGGTGCCGGGATAACCTGTGATAACCTTGGCTCCGGCGGCCAGAGCTCCTCTGGCAATAGCCTCATTCCCTGTAAGTATTTGTTTTTTCATTTTCTCACCCCATCGTTATTAAGTTTAGTTGGATTTGTGATTTGAGCTAAACATTGGACCATATAAACAAAAGTAACAAGTAATAAGTAACAGGTAACAGTTGTAGAGGTTTTGCTCCGCAAAATTTTTATTTATAAAAGATTATTTTTGCGGAATGACAAGTTACTTGTTCTAGTCACTAGCCACTAGTCACTAGCCACTTATGCTACTGTCGTTGTTCGATAGCATATTCGTATTTTTTAGTATTTTATGGTATTATTGGCAGCATTCTATCTGCATTCCCCATTTCTTATTTCGACTAATTCTTCTTAATTCCTTTTAGCTAAAGAATAGAAGTTGGGAAATAAAAACCGGAAATAGGCATTGGCTTGATTGCGGATTCTTTTCCGGCATTTATTGGCATAAATATAGTTTAGATGATTTTCCCGGGAGGTTTGTCCATGTCCCAAACTGTAATTGCTCTCTTTTCTATCATTCTCCTGGATCTGGTGCTATCCGGGGATAATGCCGCTGTTATTGGTCTTGCCATTTGCCGTTTGCCTCCTCAGATCCGGCGGCGGGCAGCGTTGGTCGGAGCCTTAGCCGCTATCGGTTTGCGCATAGTATTCACGATTTTTGCCACCTTGCTCCTGCAAATCCCTTACTTCAGCGCGGCGGGGGGGATCATGCTGCTTTTTATTACCTGGCATTTACTGACCAAAAACGCGGAAACCGGCAGCAATGTAAAGTCTAAGAGCAGCTTTTGGCCGGCGGTTTTTATTATAGTTTTGGCAGATCTTTCTATGGCTTTTGACAATATGCTGGCGGTAGCCGGGGCCGCAGGTGGTAATCCCTGGCTGGTAATATTTGGTCTAGCCTGTTCTATACCCCTTTTGGTAGTGGGAGCAAGCTGGATTTCCCGGCTTATCAACCGTTATCCCCTAACCCTGTGGCTGGGCGGAGCAGTGCTGGCTCATACCGCTATCAGCCTTATCCTAAAGGAACAAGCATTGCCTCTCGGGGCAGCTCTGGGCACTGGCAGTCCTTTCCTTTCCTGGGGAATAGCATTTATAATATTTTGCTGGGGCTACATGCGAAGCTGTAGAATATAACCTCTTCAAGATTATATTCTACAGCTAGAAGCCAGAAAAAATCTTTGGATTTGCCGAGGGTTAAAGCAAGGTTGGTCAGAAGTTAGTAGCTTACGGACAAAGTAAGCTAAAATAAAACAAGAATTTCATTCAATAGTTTTCGAGGAGTGAAAACCTACAAACATTCTGAATCCTGAATCCTGAACCCTGAATACTTGCGGCTGAAAGCCGCCTTAGAATTCAGAGCCGGGAAAAAAGCCTCCGCAGGCAGGAGGCTTTTTTGATGATCATAGCACTTAATAACTAATTGTAATAGTGCTGCTCCATGGCGAATAAGTTCCGCTGGCTGCGTGATAGGCGCGTACTCTATAGCTGTAATTGCCGCCTGTTTCCAGATTATTATCCTCCAACGAAGTGTTCCAGGCTGAGAGTTGGATCTGCATACCGCCTGCGGATCGTTCCACTACATAGGCTACATCCTTATTGGAATTATCATTCCAGCTTATCCGGACGCCGTTTTTTGTCCGGCTGGAAGTCAGGCTTCCCGGAGCCACCAGGTTGGGGATGCTATTTTCACCATTACTACCCTCTTGGTCGGATTTTTCGTCGTCAGGGTTATCAGGGTCAGGCTCATCGTCAGTCTTATTGCTCCCGTCAATATCATCATCGCCGGGATCCGGATCCTGATTGCCATCGCCGGGGTCATTGTTATTTATATCATGGTTGCCGTCAATGATGTCGACCGGCTTATGCTCCAGTAAATTACAGTGTTTGCTGGGTGCGTTAAAAATATTAAAATTACGGCTTTCAGTATATTCTGCCGGGCAGCCGCCGGACTGATTGTTTTTGGGGATATTTGCCAAATAGATATCTTCACCGTGGCGGGGATCGGTACAGATTTTCAGGGTAATATCATTGTTGCTTGATGCAGACGACGGATCATGCAGATCACAGGTTTTGGTAGGAGCATAAAGCGCCTCATCGCTTCTGCCTTTATTTTCCTCTTTTTTGTTGGGATCAAGCCGGGAAACAGTTGAGGTTTCAGGGCAACCGCTATTGGCTATCAGATTACTCTCTGTGCAAATAGTTACCGTGATCCAACTGCCGGATTTTTCCTTAGGAACAGATTTGGCATGAAAGAGTTCGTAGACTATATATTCCTTAGGGGTGGAATCGCTGGCCAAAAGTCCGGACTTTCTATCAATAGCTACACTGACTACACCCTTGGGGCGGACAAATTTTCCTTTTTCCCGGTCTTCAAGCCCGGTAGTAATGACCGTTTTCCAAATATCTGCTGGATAGCGTCCCCCATAGATCTGCCGCAAATATTGAAGATTGCCTTCGGCATCCGTATCTTTATCATAGCCCATCCAAACTACTCCTACCAATTCCGGGGTAAAGGCGGCAAACCAGGCATCTTTATTACCCTTTTTGCCCTTAAATTGAGGCTTGTCGGGCAATTCAACCGTACCTGTTTTGGAGGCTACCTGGTAACCGGAAATGGCGGCCCGTCTGCCTGTACCTCCCGTTGTTGTGGAAATCAGCATATCTGTCATCATATAGGCCGAGGCTTCGCTCATGGCAATATTTTTTTCCGGATTGGCCTCATAAATAATCCGATTCTGGGAGTCAACAATTTTGCTGACGCAATAGGGGCGGGTATAGACGCCTTTGTTAGCAAAAGCAGAATAGGCTCCGGCCATATCCAAAGGGGATACTCCGTCATGAATACCTCCCAAAGCCATAGCCAAATGGGCATCATTTTCTTCGATCAAGGGCATGCCCAGTTTTTTGGCAAATTCAAAACCGGCGCCGACCCCGATCAGCTCCAAAAATTTCACAGCGGCTATATTGACAGACTGCATCACGGCTGTACGCATCGTAATGGGCCCCCGGTAGGAACCGTCATAGTTGCCTGGTTTGTAATTTTTGCCAAAGGTAGTGGGCTCATCCACAACCACGCTGCCCGTACCATAATTTTTCTCTAAAGCAGCGCCATAAACGGCTATGGGTTTCATGGTAGAGCCGGGCTGCCGTTTCAGATCCGTAGCCCGGTTAAAGCCGCGGCGGAGGAGATAATCCCGGCCTCCAAGCAGGCCCTGGATCTCTCCCGTGACGGGATCCATTACCACCATACTGCTTTCCACCTGATCGCCGGTACTGCTTTCCGGGAAATTATCCGGATCGGCATAAACCTCTTCCATTTTAAGTTGGATTTTACTGTCAAGGGTGGTATGGATATGAAAACCGCCGGTATAGATCAAATATTCTTCCAATCCCAAATCAGCCAGGATCCGGGCGGTTTCATCAATAACATAATCCGTAAACCAGGGGTATTTGTAGAGCTCGGCTTCTCTTTGGCTTTCTTCTATTTTTAGGGTCTCTTCCCGGAGGGCGTCCACTTTACCATCATATTCCTCCGGCTTATAGCGGCACATATTCTCCAAAACCACATTGCGGATATTGGTAGCCCTATCCATGTCTTTATAGGGAGAATAAATATTGGGGCTGCGCAGGATCCCGGCCAGCATCGCGGATTGGCCGATATCCAGATCCTTGGCATTACAATTAAAATAAAGCTGGGAGGCTGCCTGAATGCCATGAGCATTGTGACCCCAGTAGACCTCGTTCAGGTAATAGGTCAATATCTCATCTTTAGAGTATTTTTGCTCGATCTGGATAGCAAGGAGAGCCTCCTGGACTTTACGGTTCAATTGCTTTTCCTGGGAGTTTAATATAGCATTACGGGCCAGCTGCATAGTGAGGGTAGAAGCCCCTTGCCCCAGATTGCCGGAGCGCAGATCCGCCCGCAAAGCCCCGAAGATCCGGATAAAATCCACCCCCATATGCTGATAGAAGCGAATATCTTCCGTGGCGACCACCGCATCCACCAAATAAGGAGATATTTCGGAAAGGGAAACGCTGCGGCGGTCTTCCGCCCCGCGAAGTTTGGCATATTGGCGGCCATCTTTGTCATAAACATAGCTGGTTTGCATGTTGATAAATTTACTGACATCCACCTCAGGCAAGCTGTTGGAGATGTTCAGCACATAGCCTGCAGCAATAGCGCAGCCGGAAAGGCCCAATCCGAAGATGACAGCCACGATCACCAGGAGTACACTAACGTGGCGCCCGGTTTTTCTTCTTCTTTTGCGAATGCTCCGATAGGGCCTGTTTCTACTTCTTTGCGGCATAGTAAAACCTCTTTATATAGGGCTGTGAACACGAGCGCTAAAGCACATATTCCGGCTCTTTTTCCGCCATACTACGTTAAATTTTTTCGATAATACCCAATATTGATCTTCAAAAATTTGCCTTGTCTGGCGAAAAAATAGCTCGAAATCTGTACTTTTTCACTTGTGTCCACAGCCCCTAGAATTCTACATATTATAGTATATCATACGTTGCAGCAAGACGCAATAAGTGAACAGTAAATATATGCAATTCGCGCTATTGCCAATTCGATTTTTTTCTCTCAGAATTACTGAAGCGGCTTCGCCGTAAGGGAGGTAGGGAGTAAAAAATCTTCTTGTTTTTTATTGACACTTTGCGTCCCAGAGATATTAAGTTCCCTCAATTTTTAGACCCAAAGAACCCAGGTCCAGGTAGGTATTGGGGATTGGTCCTACTATTATTCCTTCTGTCAGCAAGATCCGGGTTTCAACAGGGTAAATAGAGTGCCTGAAGGGGATAACCGTCACCATTTCCGCACTTATATCAAGCCAGATCCGATGACGGGTTTGATTGATGCCGGCGCTGATAAAATCATCGCTGAGTGTGGTGTCCAGGGCGCTTGCCACTTCTGTCCGCACCGAGATCCGCGGCCCCATCCGGGCCAGCAGGGCATTATTGGAAATTGCCCCCAGGGGAATGCTGATAGCCTCGCTACTGACCCGGCGCAACTCTTCTTCGGCCCGGAGGGTAATATCCGCTACCAGGCGGTTGATTCGCATAGTGTCCGGGACCATTAATACTATTTTTCCGGTATTATCCCTTTCTATGTACATTAAGTCCTGATAGGATTGAAAATCTTCCCGGGCCAGCTGATCCCGGGAGGCTTGATTGACCGAACGGACTATACTTGTATGCATTTCCCGGGCGGCAATTTCCGTCATAATAGGGGTTATTTGGCGGTTAGTCAGCCAAAGAGAAAAAACCAATAATAAACAGATAACAAAAATCCGAAATTTAAAAGACTTACGCCGCCGCCTTAGTCTCATCTCTCCACCACCTGTTGGATAATTGACGATTGTCAATTATTTTCGATTTTGACCGGTAAAAAATCTATTGTAACTTTTTACTGTCTTTTTAATATATGCGTGAGAGGAGATAAGGGTTACATAACGGAGAAAATTATTTTTACTTTTTTGGCGTTTTTCCCCCGTAAATTGTTCCAGTCTTTAACCGGTTCTGTCAAGTGTTCGAAGCAACTGTTAAAAAACTAAGGCTGTCTTCGACCGCAAGTATTCAGGATTCAGTATTCAGAAATCAGAATGCGGGTAACTTTTCGCTTCGCGAAAACTATTGAACAAAATTCTTGTTTTTTATTGACACTTTGTGTCCCAAAGGTACTAAAGCCCGCAGGTTTTCTGATTAGGAAAACTACGGGCTTTAGTCTTTTTATCTCGTATGTATCTTTTGTTATGATCTAAAAGTAGGGGATATTATGGTGTTATTCTATTTTTCTGATGCTGACCAGGCCGCTTTTGTTCAGGTCAATGCTGGGGGAGCCTTTGTATTCTACCGTACCCATACCATCGGCGTTGATGCGCAGCTTTTCGGAGCAGTCTATCCTTACGGTCCCCATGCCCGAAAAATCGATCTTGGCCTCACGGGTTTGCAGCGACAGCGCCTCCAGCCTGCCTGCGCCGGACATAGTAAAGTCGGCGATATCCGCCCGGCCGGACAATTCATAGTTGCCTGCGCCGGACATATCAACATCGAATTCATTGACATCAAGCTTAATGTAACTGCTGCCTGCCCCAGCCAAATGGAGGCTAAAGGTATCAGAACTTATGGGATCATGGGTAGTGAAAGATCCCGCTCCATTTAGGGTAAAACGGTTCAGCGCCGGCGAGGATACCGTCAGGACCGGAGCCTTTGCGGGCAAGCTTATGGCCCTTGCGGAACGGACAGTGAGAATGCCGGCGGATTCTTCTAGCTTGATGTACTCTATCAGGTTCGGCTGTACCTCAAAGGTGACCGTATCAGAAGGAGCGGCATAATAATTGATATCACAGTAAAGATCTATTCTGATTTCTCTGATTTCGCCAACCTTGAACTCGAATCTTTCCGGCTCTCCCTTGCCGACGACTCCGCCGCCAAACAAAGGGGATGGATTAACCGATACGCAGCCGCAAAGGCATACAGCAAATAAGATCAGAGAAAGCATAAGCGGGATGAGCCTTTTCATATATTCATCTTCCTTTCCATTAATTTTGAGGTAAAGACAAACAGCGCTGCTGCTTCGATAAGGTACAGCAGGTAATAAAGAATACTGCCTACATTATTAAGTTCAATACTCCAAAATAAGCCGAAGCGGCTGACTGTGCCAAATGGCGCCAGTATTACAGGAATCAGGGATATGGCATAAATTACAGCCAAAATCAGCAGGGCGGTAAGCCAGCCTCCGCCAGATTTTTGGTAAAAAATAGATTTTCTTGCTGTCACCCCGAAAAGTATCACCATCATGATCAGCAAATAGCCAGCTATCAGACAGAATGTGCCTACTATCACGGAGAGCACCACCGAAGCGTCCGCGATGCCGATATCCCATACCACCTGCCAAAAACTGTCGCCGGCTATGAGAAGTGATAACCAGATCTCAGCCACTATGACTACAGCCATGGTAATTATATCCATTACCATCATAGTTATCACACTGGCAAGCAGTATATGTTGACGGGGGGCGGGGATCAGGGCATACAGATAAGCCTCGGGCGGGGCGAACATACGGCGAATAATGGCGACATCTCCTATGATATTAACAACCATCATCACGGCTATAGCGGTCCCGCCCAGGGATACGGCGGTAATCTTGGCGGCAAAGGGGAGCCAGCCCAAAGAGCCCAGGATAATGAATACCAGATTAATCACAAAAATCACGGCGAATACGGTTGCCCGGGGCTGGAAGCCGGATAATAATGCGTATTTAAATTGAGCCTTCACGAATAAACACCTCCAAATACACCTGCTCCACAGTTTGATTGCTTTCCTCGCGCATAGTATCACATACTCCGGAAAAAACTATTTTCCCCTTGGATAAAAAGTAGACGCTATCGAATATGCGCTCTATATCTTTGACCATATGGGTAGATACCAGGGTTGATGCCCCTTCCGGCTGCATGGCGATAATGGCGTCGATGACTTTGGTTTTACCCACCGGATCTATCCCGTCCAGCGGTTCGTCAAGTAAATACAAGCGGGTTTGGCGGGAAAAGGTCAGTCCCAGAGTCAGACGTTCTTTCATGCCTTTGGAAAGACGGCGGATGAACATGGTTTGAACGCTTTGTAAATCCAAAATATCTATTAGCTTGTCGGCCCGGGCTTGGATATAGTCGGGATACATCTCCCGGTAAAATCTAAAGGCGTCTTTTACCCGCATCCAGCGGGGGAAGTTGATCGTATCAGGGCAAAAGCCGATGGTTTTGCGGGCATCCGGTCCGGGCGCTGCATTTTCATAATAACGCATCCGGCCCCCGGAGGGCGTAAGCAGCCCGGCTATGGTTTTTAGCAAGGTGGTTTTTCCGGAGGCATTGGGCCCCAAAAGCCCCACGATTTGCCCGGCCGGTATGGTCAGATCGACCCCGCGCAGGGCCTCGCAGCCCAAAAAATGCTTTTCCAGGCCATTGATTTCAAGAACCGGCTGCATACGGCTCATCTCCTTTCATATACGCTTTAAGTTCTTCCAAAATTTCCCTATCCTCGCAACCTAGGGCGCGCATCTCCTCAACAAAGCGGCGCAAGGAATCCCGGGCCAGGTTGTAGCGTGTTTTGTCTGTCATGTTTTTTTCCTCCGTAAAAAAGTATCCTGTACCCCTTTTGCTGTTGATCAATCCGTCCCGTTCCATTTCCTGATAAACCCGCTGCACGGTATTGGTATTGACCTTCAGCAGCGCAGACATATCACGGATGGAAGGGATGCGTTCCCCCGGCTTGATATCCCCCCGGACAAAGGCCCGGCTGAACTCCAGGATTATTTGACGGTAAATCGGCATGCGATCATCAAATGCCAGTCTCCATCGTTCCCATGAGGCCATAATAACACCTCCTCGTGTGTATTACTACACTACCACACTATTGCATATTTGTCAAGCCTTCTTTAAAAAAATTTTCCAACATCTGCAAATCCTTACCAATCGGACACGGCACGCCGTGCCCCTACACAAATCCCTACCCCCTAGTCCCTAATCCCTACCCCAGATAAACTGGAAAAGAATTTAAAAAATTAGACACGGATTTCACGGATAAAAAACGGATTAACACGGATTTTTTTTATTATAAAAAGCATTGAATTATTTTTAGTTTTTTCTCCAAACAACAGCACCTAAGTTACTCACATTATCAGACAACAGCGAAAATCCGTTAAAATCCTTAAAATCCGTGTCTAATTATTTCATGCAA
>WRHF01000007.1 GCA_009783415.1 Clostridiales bacterium | reverse complement strand
GGAGTTAGGCACTTACTCCCGAAATTCTGCGCAAAATGGCAAAATTTTTGTACCTTCGTATTCCCACTCAAAACTCAAGACTCAAAGCTCAAAGCTCCGGCTTGTCCGGGTTAGGAGTTAGGAGTTAAAAAGAGTTTTGGAAAAAAGCGGGGCTTTCCTTGTTTATTAAATCGATAAAACGCGGAGCGTTTTTTCAACAACTCCTAACTCCAAACTCCTAACTCCTAACTGTAGATGAAATAAAACTACCTTTCAAGGGGGGAAATCAGTGTGCAGGATACGTCGATTATTTTCTTTCTAACTGCTTTAGCGATAGTGGTCACGATTTTGCACACCTTCCTGAAGCAGGCAGGTCGGGAAGAATATGCCTATCTGACAGTATTGGTAGGTCTAACCATTGGCTTGTTGCGGGTATTACCTCTCATACAACAACTATTTGAAGGGGTACAACAAGTCTTTAGATTATATTAGAATATTCTTTCCCCCGCCTCCGGCGGGGGAAAGAATGCGGGAAATAGGGCGGGAAGAATATGCTTATTTAACGGTATTGGTAGGTCTAACCATTGGCCTGCTGCAGGTATTGCCTCTCATACAGCAACTGTTTGAGGGGGTCCAACAAGTCTTTAGATTATATTGAATTGGTGATGCATGTGGGCAACATTTTCCCTATAATCAGCTTGGCTATAATTATTACGATCCTGGCGGTTTTTCTCAAGGAAAATCAACTGCCTTCCGGGGCTATGCTGCTGGCCTTGGCCGGGGGCGCCTTGATTTTTTTACGGCTTTTACCGCCATTAAGAGAATTACTGGCTCTTTTGGAGAGCCTGGCCAGCAAAACCAGCCTTAACAACTACTATTTGGTGGTGGTGATGAAAATCATTGCCGTGGCTTATGTGGCGGAATTTGGCGCCCAAGTCTGCCGGGATGCAGGCCAGGGCGCCATGGCCCTAAAAGTAGAATTTGCCGCCAAAATCAGCATCATGCTCCTGGCCGTACCGGTAATGGCCGCGATCCTGGAATCAGTGATCCGCTTATTATCATAAGCGGAATTGAGAATTGAGAATGGAGAATGGAGAATGAGAGGTGTTTTTGCGAAGCAAAAATTAAAAAAGCACTTAATTGTTTTTTCGCGGAGCGAAAACTTCCAAAATTGTCAATTGTCAATTGTCAATTGTCAATTTCGGCCCAAATTGGCTGCTATCCTATTTCTCATAGCATTTACCCTAACTCTGGCCTACTCCCCGACACCGCCTGCCCTTGCCGCTTCGGATCAGGGACAAGCTGCCGATCTTTTGGATTTGGAGCGGAAACTGGATCTTTCTGCTATGGAGCAGTTTTTGCAGCAGATGGATGATCAGCTGCAAAACTATGCCAAGGATTTTAGCCTCCGGGGTATCTGGGCGGATTTGCGTCAGGGCCGTCTCCATTTGGATCTGCCCGGTTTCCTGAAATTACTTCTCACGATTTTTGGCAAAGAGGTGGCAACCTCCGGCCGGCTTTTGACCCAGTTGATTGCTTTAGCTATTCTATGCCTTATAGTCAGCAATCTAAAGAACAATGATCAAGGGAAAATAGTCCTGCTCAGCCGGGGGGTAATATATTTGGTGCTAGCCACCATTGTTATTGCCAGTTTTTCCTTAACTATGGAAGCAGCCCGTTCTGCCATAGATCTGATGAGCGGCTTTCTATATGCAGTTTTACCTATATTGATGGCTCTCTTGGCTGCGGTGGGGGGTATTACTGCCGTAACTTTGGTACATCCCGCCATAATTTTTACCATTTCCGTATTGATCAACTTGATCCGTAATTTTATTTTTCCTCTGATTTATTTTTCCGCGATTTTGCGTCTGGTCAGCCATATTTCCCCTCGCTTTAATGTGGACAAAATGGCCGGTTTGTTCAAAGATATAGCCGTTGGGGCAATGAGTATCGGCCTGACTGTCTTTATCAGTTTTTTGAGCCTGGCCGGGTTGGCAGGGGCTTCTTTTGATGGTATTACCATTAAGGCGGCCAAAACAGCCAGCGGCATTTTTATTCCGGTCGTGGGGCGGAGCCTGGCTGATGCCCTGGATAGTGTCCTGGGTACCACTTTACTTTTAAAAAATATCGTAGGCATAGTGGGGGTATTGGGCATATTACTGATCTGTGCCTTACCTGCTGTCAAGATCCTGGTCCAGGTATTGATGTTCCGCCTGGCTGCGGCTGCGATTCAGCCATTAGGGGAAACGGAGCTAGCCAATGCTTTGAGCGGCCTAGCCGGTACTATGCTGTTACTGTTTGCGGCGGTGGCTGTATGCGGGTTGCTGTTTTTCTTTATTCTGGCGATCGTACTGGCGGCGGGGAACATAACTATGATGATGCGGTAAAAGCAGGTAATAAGTAATAGGTAATAGGTAATAGGTAATAGGTAATAGGTAATAGGTAATAGGTAATAAGTAATAAGTAATAGGTAATAGGCACTTACTCCCGAAATTCTGCGTAAAATGGCAAAATTTTCGTGCCGCCGTATTCCTGCTCCTACTCAAAACTCAACATTCAAAACTCAACACTCCGGCTTGTCCGGGTTAGGTTTGGTTGGTTTTGCTTCGCAAAACTTTTATTAAATTAAAAGATTTTGGAGTTACTTATGTTGGAAGTTATAACAGAGATTGTGCGTAATGTGGCTATTCTTACTTTGCTTACTCTTTTTTTGGAGTTGTTGCTGCCTGATAGCCAGCTTTCCCGTTTTGTCCAGATGTTTATGGGTCTTTTATTGCTGGCGGCGGTGCTTAATCCTGTGTTGGGCCTGCTTAATCTGGGTGAGTTGCTCAATCCTGTGATGGCTGCGGCAGATAGCAGTCAGACGGCGGCTCTTATTCAGGAAGGGCAGGATTTGGCTTCGGATTTACAGCAAAGCGCGGGCCGGGAATACCTTCAGGGTTTGGGCAAACAAATGGAGGCGCTGCTTTGCTTCTATCCGGAAATAGAGGCGGTAGAAGCCAAAATCAATCTGGGAGACGGCGGCGCTATCAGCAAAGTGCAATTAAAACTGCTGCTGCCCCAAGAGCCTCGGCTTGAAGCCAAAGAGCTGATAGCATTGCGGGAAAAAGCTGTAGCGGTCATCAGTAACTTTTATAGTTTAGATCCGGAGATTATTAAGGCGGAGATTTATTCTGGCGGTTTGTATTAGTGTGGAGTGTGGAGAGTGGAGTGTGGAGTTGTGGAGGTTTTTGCTTTGCAAAAACATTTTATTATATAAAGGCTTTGCGAAGCAAAGCATCAACAACTCCACTCTCCACACTCCACTCTCCACACTTTACCCACTTTACCCACTTGACTGAGAGGAGGACCTATATGAGTTGGCTAAATAAAGTTAAAAGTCCTGAGGAAGATGGAAAAAAAGAGCGTTGGAAGTTGAGTAAGAAAGAGAAATCGCTCTTTATAAAGTTGGCTGCGATTTTGGTGGCCGGTCTGATTTTGATGCAGTTGGCTTCTGCTTGGGGAAACGGCAAAGTTGATGATGTCAGTCAGCCTGCTCCGGATGTTTTTAGTCCTCAGGAGGAAATTATTAGCATTGGAGAGGCGGGTTTAGAACAAAAGCTGGAGGAAATCCTTTCCAAAATTAAAGGCGCCGGGGAGGTGCGGGTGTTGATAACTTTTAAGCAAAGTGCCAGCAGCGAATATGCTTATAATCAGGAGGAAAGCAAAAACGGCCAGGATGAACGCCAAAGCCGGGAACTGGTGACCGGCAGTGGCGGCCCTTACCTTTTGTACCAGGAAGCACCGGGGGTGCAGGGTGTTTTGGTTGTAGCTGCCGGCGCCGGGGATACGGTGGTGCGGCAGCAATTATTCCAGGCGGTAGCCGGCATATTGGACGTGCCGGCGCATAGAATAGTGATAGCAGAGTCCGCTCCTGTTGAGCAGAAATAAATTTCCCTAAATCCAAATGAGCAATTATTCATGATTCATCATTTAGTATTTACTATTTTTTAAGGAGGACGTAAAACGTGAAAGTGACGCAAAAGAAAAAGTTTTGGGATAGTCCGGCTAAGAAATGGTCATTAGTCCTGGCTGTTTTGGCAGTGGCTTTTGTTGCCTATAGCCTGAGTGGGGACAGTCTTTTTGTTAATTGGGGCCAGGCTGTGCCGGTCATCAATCTGGTCCCGGAGGGTGTGGATGACCCCTTGGAAAATCTGGTCCCTGCTTTAGAGAGCGAAGATATCGGGACGGAAGAAGACAATGAACTGAGACCCAGCGGTTTTTACAGTAATTATCGCCTGGAACGGGAACGGGTACGCAGCCAGGAAATGGAAATACTATCTGAAGTGATAGCCGACCCGGCCAGCAGCGAAGAAATCCGGACGGATGCTCAGCGCCAGAAACTTGCTGTTGCATCTGCCATAGAGGAGGAGTTGTTACTTGAAGCTATGCTGATGGCGAAAAATTTTCAGGATGTGGCTGTCTTTGTCCAGCCCAGCCAGGTCACGGTAGTGGTTTCCGGAGCTGTTGACGGGCAGGAGGCGACAAAAATATCCGATATGGCGGCCCGGACCACAGGTGTGAATTATGAAAACATAGTGATCATTCCCCGAGTGGATTAAAACGCATTTTTTGTCGCATATTAAGCATGTTTTCAGGCATAATTGTTATTGTTTTTTCCAAAAGAATCTGATATAATCTAATTAAAAAACATACTAAAAAAAGGAGGAAGGGACTATGGATCAAATTTTTGAAGAAAAAAATGTATTGGAACAAGATATTGCCAGCACCAGTGTGGGTACGGTGAAAATTGCCAATGATGTGGTGGCTACCATTGCCGGCCTGTCTGCCATTGAAGTGGCAGGCGTGGCCGGTATGAGCGGCGGTGTAGTGGGCGGAATTGCGGAAATGCTGGGTATCAAAAACCTGACCAAGGGCATCAAGGTCAATGTCGGCGAGGAAGAAACTACCATTGATATTTTTGTGATCGTGGAATTTGGAGTAGCTATCCCGGACTTGGCGCAAAACCTGCAAAACGCCGTTAAATCCGCGGTGGAAACCATGACCGGTCTCAAGGTTATTGCCCTTAATGTGCATATCCAAGGGGTTACTTTCCCCCAGGGCCATCCGGCTATCAAATCCGATAAGGAAAAAGTTGAGATATAAGCAGCTAAACACATAGGGCTGGCTTTCCGGTCAGCCCTGCCCTTGTTTCCTTTGGGATTCCCCAATAGATGGACAAGTTCTTTGCTTCAATAGTTTTCGCGGAGCGAAAAGTTACCCGTATTCTGAATACTGAATCCTGAATACTGAATACTTGCGGACGAAGACCGCAACAGAGAGGATGTGAATTATTATGAAGGCCCTCAGGCGCGTATTTCTATTTTTATGGGCTCTGATCCTGATTTTTTTGGGTGTAAGTCTGCTGTTTTGTTTAGCCAACTCAGCTCTTCAATCCAATTTAAGCTGGTTTATTGAAGGGTTTCTCTTTAGCCGGAGCTATTTGGCAGCTACGGTGTGTATCTCTATTTGTCTTATTCTTCTCGGTATTTTTCATTTTATTTTATCTGCCTCCCGCGGCCAGGGCAAGGAGCGGACTTTAGCAATGGCTACCATTAGCAGCGGCGAGAGCGGGGATATTCAAATCAGTCTCCAAGCTCTGGATAATTTGATTCAGCGGGCAGCTCAGGGAGTGCAGGGGATAGTAGATACCAAAAATAAAATCAAGCCGGTGGATTCCGGCATAGCTATTTATATCCAGGCGGGGGTAAAGCCGGATATTTCTATACCGGATACTACTGTTTCCCTCCAACAAGAGGTAAAGCAGCATCTGGAAACTATGGCAGGGGTAAAGGTGTTGGAGATAAAAGTTTTGGTAAATACCATTGCAGCTGAAAGTAAAGTTAAAGCAACATCTTTTTAAAAAAAGAAAGGATTATGCTTATGGATATAGCGAAATGGTTAAACTATTTATGGGAGAATCACCGCGGCAAAGTGATCGGGGGGCTTTTGGGCCTTTGCTTTGGTTTATTTGTGCTTAAATATGGTTTTTGGCAAACCTTTTTTGTCCTGATTTGTGTGGTGGCAGGCTATATTATCGGCTCCCGTACTGATGCCGGGGAGATAGTGAAGGGCGCTATTACCAGGATTTTTAAAAAAGAGGATGGCAAATAAATTAATTACCGGGAGAGAGGCATGACTAGACATCTGGCGCGGGAAACCGCCTTGCAAATGTTGTTTCAGGTAGATCTGGGTCAAAACGAAGCAGGCATGACCGAGCTGACCGTGGAGGAAGCCGGCTTGGCGCCGGTATACAGCGATTTTTCCCGCCAGCTTTTCCGGGAGGCTTGGCAGCACAAAGAAGAACTGGACAGTCTGGTTTCCGACTATTGCTGTCAGTGGGAGCTGGACCGCCTGGCTAATGTGGATCGTAACATTTTGCGCCTGGCTGCCTATGAGCTGAAATACCAACGGGAAACTCCGGCTCAGGTAGTGATCAATGAAGCCATAGAGCTGGCGAAGAATTTTAGCACCGCCGAATCAGGGGCTTTCATTAATGGGATACTGGATAATATCCGCAAAGCTCAAGCGCTCGTTGAGCGCAATGCTGAATTATGAGTGCTGAGTGCTGAATTGTTGTATGTTTTCACTTCATGAAAATGATGGAATTAAAAGAATGGGCTTAACCCGGACAAGCCGGAGTGTTGAGTTTTGAATGTTGAGTTTTGAGTGGGAACAGGAATACGGCGGCACGAAAATTTTGCCATTTTATGCAGAATTTCAGGAATAAGTGCCTATTTGATTCTTGTTTTTGATTGATGTTGTGTGGGAGTAAGTGACAAATAAATGATTTTGGGTGTGGATACCAGCTGCTACACTACATCTTTGGCAGTGGTTGATGAAAATGCAAAACTGCTGGCGGATTGCCGCCAGCTTTTGCCTGTCAAAGAGGGCAGCCGGGGCTTGGCCCAGTCTGAGGCTTTTTTTAGTCATGTCAACCAATTGCCCCTTTTACTGACCAGGGTTTTTGCAGAGATATCCCCAAGAGAGCTAACGGCTATTGGCGTCAGCAACAAGCCCCGTTCTCTGCCCGATTCCTATATGCCGGTTTTCCGGGCGGGGGAGAGCCTGGCCAAGGCTTTATCTGTCAGTTTGGGGATACCTCTTTATTTTACCAGCCATCAAGACGGTCATCTGGCAGCGGCTCTGTGGTCTGCCGCCTGCGTTTGGGAGGAGCCCTTTTTAGCTGTGCATATTTCCGGGGGTACTACAGAGCTGCTCCTGGTCAGGCCGCAGTCCACAGGCTTTTGCCTGCAAATCGTAGGCGACTGCGATCTGGCGGCAGGGCAATTTGTGGACCGGGTAGGGGTGAACCTGGGCCTGCCCTTTCCGGCCGGGCCTCATTTAGAGGCTTTGGCGCTGAGAAGCGAAGGTAGTAAAATCAAGCTGCCGGTGGCAGTGCAAGGCAGCAAGATCTCTTTTTCCGGACCCCAAAGCGCCGCCGACCGGTTGCTGGCCCAAGGCGCAGAGCCTAAAGAGCTGGCCCTGGCAGTTTTCTTTACGATTGGCGAGAGCCTGGTCCGGGCGGTGGCAGCAGCTATTTCGGAATATAATTTGTCCCGGGTAATTTTTATGGGCGGGGTAGCCGCAAATAGTTTAGTAAAAGCTCATTTAACAGAGAGACTGGCAAGCCAGGCAGAGGTTGTCTTTGCTGATAAACAGTATAGCGGGGATAATGCGGTAGGGGTGGCTGTATTCGCTTCACGAATGCAAAATTCAGAGGCAGAATAAAGGGGATAGGAACCAGAGGATAGGGTGGGGTTTTGCTGTGTAAAAACAATTGTTATGAAAAGAATAGTAAATAAGAAAGATAGCAAATGTCTACTTTTATTGTCAAAAATAACCATAAAAAAGTATTGCTTTTGTCATACAAATTTACTATACTATTATCAGAACTACTTTGAAAGGGGTTTTTGTTATGGCTAAGACAGCAGTAATCAATGTCCGGACGGAACCGGCAATAAAAGAGCAGGTTGAAAACCTGTATAACAGCATGGGTGTGTCCCTTTCCGACGCGATCAATATGTTCCTCTATAAATCAATTGACTTTCGCGGGCTTCCATTTGATTTATGCCGCGAAATCCCTAATACCGAAACCATCGCCGCAATGAAGGAAGCGGACGACATTATTAGCGGGAAGGTGCAATCAAAGTCTTATTCATCTTTTAAGGATATGCTTAACGATGCCCTCGCCGATGATTCGGAGGACTAGACCGTGATTGAATCGAAGTTACTCGAATTAAAACAAACTACACAATTCAAAAAGGATTTACGGCGTATGTCTAAGCGCGGCGCAAATATGGATCTCTTGGATGAAGTCATCATATTGCTTCGGGAAAGAAAGTCACTCCCCGAAAAGTATAACGACCATCCTCTGACCGGCAATTGGTCTGGACACCGTGACTGCCACATCCAACCTGATTGGCTGCTTATTTATAGGATTGACAATGACGCTCTGATTATGACAGCCACCCGCACGGGTACCCACAGCGAGATTTTTTAAAAAGCAAACACAGATAAGAAATTGATTCTCCTGTCCGTTGTATTCCAATGTAAGGGCCATAATTATGCCATAATTCAGCAACCACAGGTTCATTGGCGCCAGTGTGATAAAATAACCCAATTGACTCAGGGAGTGCTTTGAAGTCAATTGGCTCACCGCTCATAGTAAAAAGTTATCAGAATATTTAGATTCGACGTGCGGTGCAATAATAATTTAGAAGGATAGTAAAAGCTGCTTATCCAAAAATGAGCAGCTTATTTGTTTAGTGGGTTTTCCAATCTCTATCTGAAGATACAGATTCTAAAATAAACGAAATGCTCTCCGGAAGGCGCTTGGTTTGCGGTGCGGGGATGTTTGCTCTAATTTGAATATACATAGTTTAAACCTTGACAATTCTGATTGTGCAGATTATAATACAGATATATATTTGACAGTCTGTATATTGGGAGGTTCATTATGTTCATTGGCAGGGAAAAAGAGCTGAGTTCATTATGCGAAAGATATGAAGAAAACAAATTCCAATGTATCATAATTTACGGACGCAGGCGTGTGGGAAAAACAGCTCTGATCAGCGAATTTATTAAGGATAAAAAGGTTTTTATGTATACCGGCCTTGAGATGGATGCCCAAAGAAACTTGGAAGAATTGAGTAAAGTTGTTTTTAAAAGCGATATTTATCCAACCGGAACCCTGGTACAAGGATATCAGACTGTTTTGGACGAAGTCTTTGAAAGAGCCCAAAAAGAGAAAGTGGTTTTTGTGATTGATGAATATCCTTACCTGGCAAAAGCATTTCCGGGAATATCGTCGCTATTGCAAGTCCAGATAGACCATAAATACCAGAATACCAATTTGTTCTTAATTCTGTGCGGATCGTCAATGTCTTTCATGGAAAAACAGGTTTTGGCTTATCAAAGTCCGCTTTATGGCAGAAGGACCGGACAAATAAAACTTTTGCCTTTTGATTTTTTTGCCGCAAAAGGGTTTTTCAGGAAATTTTCAGCGGAAGAAACGGCTGTTATTTACGGCATAACCGGGGGAACTCCTCAATACCTAAATCAAATCAATGAAAGTTTATCCCTGGAGCAAAATATTAAAAAGCACTTTTTGGATCCATCATCCTATCTTTTTGAGGAGCCGGCAAATCTCCTAAAACAAGAGGTCAGAGAGCCTGCAACCTACAATTCAATAATCAGCGTTATAGCTAATGGAAGCGCTAAATACTCAGAAATAGCTTCCAAGGTAGACGGCTCTTTAACTGAATACTTAAGCAATTTGATCTCATTGGGCCTGATCAAAAAAGAAACACCCATATATAAACCTTCACCGCAAAAAACGCTTTATAAGATCGAAGATGGATTATTTAGATTTTGGTATAGATTTATTGCGAAAAATATTTCTCAGCTTCAGCAAGGCAATATTGACAGGGTTTACCAAAAAATAAGCGGGCAGCTGGCAAATTTTATGGGCGTAGTATTTGAAGAGATCTGCAGGCAATATATGTGGAGAATGCTGCTTAGCGGTAATTTGCCTCTAGAATTTGATGATATCGGGCGCTGGTGGGGAAATGATCCGCGCAATAAGTGTGAAACCGAAATAGATTTATTGGCTTATGCAGGCAAGGAAAGCGCGATTTTTTGCGAATGCAAATGGACAAATGATAAAGTAGGCTTAGACATTTTGCACCTTTTGCTGGATCGCAGCGGATTATTCAGTTTTCCGGATAAATACTTTTATTTGTTTTCAAAATCGGGATTTACTGAAAGCTGTTGGCAAAAAGCAGGTTCTTTGCCCAATGTCAAGCTCATTGCCTTTACCGAAATGATAGAATAAGAAAAATGGAGAACACTCATGGAATTTTTAGATAAGCTTAATGAGGCCCAGCGTCAGGCTGTTACTGTTCCGGATGGCGCGGTTTTGGTGGTGGCCGGAGCCGGCAGTGGTAAAACCAGGGTGCTGGTGAGCCGGGTGGCCTGGTTGCTGACGGAAAAGCGGGTCAGCCCTTATCAGATTTTTGTTACCACTTTCACCAACAAAGCCGCCAGGGAAATGAAAGAGCGCCTGGAAAGCCTGACCGGGCTGGATGTGCGCCGCTTGTGGCTGGGAACTTTTCACTCTCTTTGCTGCCGGATCCTGCGCATGGAGGAGGAATTTTGTCCTTTTGATGCCAATTTTGTGATTTATGACGATGATGACTGTCAAAAACTGCTGAAACAAGTTGTAATCAGCTTGGAACTGAACCCGGAGAAATTTAAGGCCAAAAGCATGTCCTGGCGGATCGGCGAGCTTAAAAATAAACTGCAAACCCCATCTGATCTGCTGGAGTCGGCTAAAGATGACTGGGATAAATCTGTTGCTGCCATCTATAGCGAATATCAAAAGCAGATGCGCCATAACAATGCCTTGGATTTTAATGATTTGCTGATGGAAGCTGTACGCCTTTTTGAACAGCATCCGGGCGTTTTGGAACGCTATCGCAGCCGCTTTCCCTATATCCTGGTGGATGAATATCAGGATACCAACCATTGCCAATACCGCCTGATCAAACAGCTGGCCGGATCTAGCGGCAATGTTTTTGTAGTGGGCGATCCGGATCAGTCCATTTATGGCTGGCGAGGCGCGGATATTACCAATATCCTTGATTTCGAGCGGGATTTTCCCAGTTGCCGGGTAATAAACCTTACCCAAAACTATCGCTCCAGCCAGACTATTCTGGCGGCGGCCAATCAGGTGATCAGTAATAATACCGGCCGTCTGGAAAAGGATTTATGGACAGATAAGGGCATGGGTCAGCCGGTGATCAGCCACTCGGCCGCCAATGACCGGGCTGAAGCTCTTTATGTAATGGAAAATATTACCAAATTAGCTGCCGCAGGCCGGCCCTATAGCGATTTTGCCGTGCTTTACCGGATGCATAGCCAAAGCCGTTCTTTGGAGGAGCAGGCCATCAAATACCGGATCCCCTACCGGATTTTTGCCGGGATCAAATTTTATGAGCGCAAAGAGATCAAGGACAGCCTGGCCTATTTGCGGCTGGTAGCCAATCCGGCCGATGGGATCAGCCTGGACCGCATCTATAATGAACCCCGCCGGGGTATAGGCAAAACCAGCTGGGACAAGCTGACTATATTGGCGGCGGGCAGGGAACAAAGCGCCTATCAATTGCTCCAGGATCCGGAGGCTTTGGCCGATTTCAGTTTTGGCGCCCGGAGCAAGCTGCTGAATTTTGGCGGGCAAATCCGCTCCTGGCTCAGTTTTATCAGAGAACATGATTCCGTGGCGGAACTATTGGAGTATATCTGGCAAAGCAGCGGTTATTATCAAATGCTGAAAAATGATCCGGAGGGCGAAGACCGTCTGGAGAATTTGGCTCAGCTTTATAATGTGGCGGCGGAATTTGATGCCCGCCGCCTGGATGAAGAGGAGGATGAGGAAAGCTCCGGTTCTTTAGTGGACTTTTTGGCTCAGGTGGCTCTGGCTACCGATACGGATGATTGGCAGGAGGGCAGCGGCTCTTTGACCATGATGAGCCTGCATGCCGCCAAGGGCCTGGAATTCCCCTTTGTTTTTTTGGTGGGGATGGAGGAAGGGATTTTCCCTCATCAAAGAAGCCTGGACAGCGCGGAACCGGAGGAGCTGGAAGAGGAGCGCCGCCTTTGCTATGTGGGGATGACCCGGGCTATGGAGCAGCTGTTTTTGCTGCGAAGCCAGCGGCGGATGCTCTGGAACAATCTGCGCCACTATCCGCCTTCCCGATTTCTGGAGGAGATCCCCGATCATTTGCTGAGCCAAAGCGGCGGCGACCCCATTCGCGAAGCAGCCCTGGCCCGGCAAAAGCAAGAGCCTTCATTTCATAATATGGAAAAATTTACTATTCAAAAAGAGCAACCCAAAGCCCAGACGGCAGGGGCTATGCTCAATATAGGAGATAAAATTGAGCATAGCAAATTTGGCCTGGGGGTGATTATCAGTATGAGCGGCAGCGGCGATGATCTGGAAGTAGGAGTAGCTTTTCCGGAAGCAGGAATAAGAAAGCTGCTATGGAGATATGCACCGGCTAAAAAAATCTAGCAATAAGTAATAGGTAACAAATAGAGGGAAATGGGTATTTGGGCAAAAAAATGCTTTCCAAATAACATTGATTGTGATACAATGGGGCTATAACTACGAGGGAGGCTTTAGCATAATTAGAGAGGAAAATAGCAAAAAGAGCCGCCTTCATAACGAAGGCGGCTTCAGTAGTGGTTCATCAGCTATCAAAATCATTTACTTAATCTTTTAAGCACCCGATCGGAACAATTAATACGCCTTCTTTTGTTGTGTAGGCAATATCGCTTCCTGTTACAACCATCAAAAATTTAGGCTCTTTTCTCCCATTAGCTTTGATTTTATCCCTCAATTCGATTAATTTATTGGTAGCCTCTTTTATTTTTTTTGTCCCCAGCTTTGTTTGGATAAGTCCATACTCGCCATTATCAAAATGAATGACTTGGTCGCATTCCAGCCCATATCTATCCCGGTAATGTCTTAAAAATCCACCTCGACTGTTTGCATAGATTTTCAAGTCTCTATCAGCTAAATTCTCAAATAATAAGCCGAAAGAAATAGGATCCAAGGCCAGTTCTTTTGGTGAACACTGCAAAGCTGCTACGGCAATAGATGAGTCAACAAGGGCTTTCTTAGGAGATGTCCGGACATTTGTTTTACTGATAATGTTCGGATTCCATGCTTCAATTTCATCCGTTACATACAAGCGGTTAAGTTTATTGAGATATGACATTATTGTCGGGTCAGACACGTCGCCGTAGATATTCCTAATATCCTCATAAAGAGTTTTATCGGCTTCAATAGTGCAGACAAGCCTTGAGTATGCTCTGATTATTGCTCGGGTCAAGGCAGGGTTGATGTTTTTTTTCTCCTCATTTTCAATATCGCTTTCGCATAAAGCATCTAAATACTCTTTGGCAACTTTCAAGGCTAAATTTTCATCACTGATCTTGACTGCGGATGGCCAACCGCCCCGGCAAGTAAGGTAAGCTAATCTTTCATAGGTTATATCCGATTTTTGCCCATTTACTTCAATATCACCATCCAAGATACTTTTGAGAGAAATCGAACCATTTGAGTCCCCGCTTTCATATAAAGACATTGGGTACATGGTAACGAAAGACATTCTGCCGGTTCCTGAGTGCAAATCTTTTTTATCTTCATCATTAGGAGTTACAGAACCGGTAATTATATACAAACCCGGTTCTCCTTTCTTATCGACATCATATCTGATGGCGTTCCAAATATTAGGTATCAATTGCCATTCATCAATAAGGCGAGGCTTTTCGCCCTCTAATAATAATTTTATATTGTTCTCAGCAATTTCTTTGTATTTTTCTCCTTCGACAGGGTCTTGAAACTCTATACTGCTTTTGGCAATTTGTTCTGCTGTAGTAGTTTTACCGCACCATTTCGGCCCTCTAACAACTACGCAGCCCATAATTTGCAATTTTTCAGCAATGGTTTTGTCGATAATCCTTTTTATATAAGTCATAATGACCTCCCGCTGTTTTATGATAAACCTATTATAGGATATTTTAGTAATTAGCGCAAGCATTTTTGAATAATTAGTGGCTAAAAGTTTTAATAATTAGTTGCAGATTGTTTTAATAATTAGTGGTGGGTCTGTATCAAACATTGACAAAGACAGCCTTATAGCCTATAATTTTATCTGTCATGGGGGAGTGCAGAGGCTAGAAAGAACAGAGGAAAAGGAAAAAGGGAAAATACTATGGATAACCAAAAGTCAATCCAAGAACAAATGCAGGAATTAAATAGCCAGTTGGAACATCACAACCGAGCTTATCATGAATTGGATGCTCCGGAAATTAGTGATGCTGAATATGATGCTTTGCTGCGCCGGCTTAAAGATTTGGAGGAAGCCTATCCTCATCTGGCTGATCCGGACTCTGCCAGCCAAAGAGTGGGAGGCCAGGCTTTGCCTCAGTTTGCGCAGGTAGAGCATCCGGTAGCTTTGCTCTCCTTGGATAATGCCTTTTCTCCGGCGGAAGTGCTGGCTTTTATTAAGCGGGTGGAAAAGAATGGGACCCTTCAGCCCGCTTTTGTGGTAGAGCAGAAAATGGACGGGCTTTCTGTAGCCCTGACCTATCGCCGGGGGCGACTGGAAAATGCCGCTACCCGGGGGGATGGTTTGACAGGTGAAAATATCACCGCCAATATCCGTACCCTGGCTTGCTTGCCTCATCAGCTGCCGGATGCCCTGCCTCTTTTAGTGCTCAGGGGCGAGGTTTATATGTCAAAAGAGGCTTTTCGCCGTTTGAATCAGGAGCGGGAAGAAGCCGGGGAAAGTCTTTTTGCCAATCCCCGCAATGCCGCTGCCGGCTCTTTGCGCCAATTGGATCCGACGGTAACAGCCCAAAGGAAGCTGGATATTTTTATTTATGAAGTTCTGCTGGCCGAAGACAGAACCTTTACCCGCCACAGCGAGATTTTGCAATACTTGGCTGAACAGGGATTGCCTGTTAATCCCGAATATTTTTGCTCGGGCGATCCGGAACAAATTCTGGCCTATATAGCTCTCTGGGAGGAAAAAAGGCAGCATCTGCCCTATGAGACCGACGGAATGGTTTTGAAACTGGAAAATATTTCCAGTAGAGCGGGGCTAGGCGCCACCAGCAAATTCCCCCGTTGGGCGATCGCCTATAAATTTCCGGCAGAAGAAGGTAGGACCCGGCTTTTGGATATTCAAGTAGGGGTGGGCCGTACCGGAGCTCTGACTCCCCTGGCACTGCTGGAACCGGTGCGCCTGGCAGGCAGTTTGATCAGCCGGGCTACTCTCCATAATGAAGATATGATCCGCGATAAAGATATCCGGATCGGCGATCAGGTGATAATCCATAAAGCCGGGGATGTGATCCCGGAAATAGTACGGCCTTTGATAGATCTGCGCACAGGGGAAGAGCAGGTTTTTCAAATGCCAAAGGATTGCCCCGAATGCGGCTCCCGTACCCGGCGGGAGGAAGGCCAGGCGGCCTGGTATTGCACAAATGAGAATTGTCCGGCCCGGCTTATGGAACAAATTGCCCATTTTGTCAGCAAAAAAGCCATGAATATCGAGGGCCTGGGCCCGGCTATTGTCAAAATGCTGCTGGATGCGGGGCTGCTCTATGATCTGGCCGATATTTATGCTCTGCAGCACGAGGATTTGGCAGCCCTGCCCGGCTTGGGAGAAAAATCCGCAACAAATTTACTTTCGGCCATAGAAGCCAGCAAGAGCCTGTCCCCGGCCCGGCTCCTTTTTGGCCTGGGCATCCGCCATGTAGGGGAGCGGGCGGCAAAAACTTTGGTTGGGCATTTCGGCAATATCGATTTGCTGGGGGTAGTCTCCCCGGAAGAATTGACAGCCATCCCGGAAATCGGAGACAAGATAGCTCAAAGCATAGTAGAATATTTTACCAACGAAGAAAATATCCAACGCCTAAACCGCCTGCAAAATTATGGACTGACTTTGCAAGAAGAGCTGAGAGCGCCTAGCCAGGAAGGTCAATTGCAAGGCAAAACCTTTGTCATAACCGGCACTTTACCGGGCATCAGTCGCGAGGAAGCAAAAAAGATGATCGAGGTAGCAGGGGGCAAAGTATCCGGCTCTGTCAGCAAAAACACCGACTATTTACTGGCAGGAGAAAAAGCCGGCTCCAAACTGGAAAAAGCCGCCGCCCTGGGCATAGAAGTGATAGATTGGCCTGGGCTGGAGTCCGTCTTGGCAGGTGCTAATGAGGAATAATAGAAAAATTAGGTGGATGAAGCCTCCCTCACAGAGGGAGGTGGCGCGAAGCGCCGGAGGGAGCTCCCCCTAGTTGCAGGCACTTAGTTTTTTAGAGACACTTAATTGTGAATTGAAAGTCAGGTGGGTAGAGTGCATGAAACAGCCCTGGCAGAAAACATTTTAACTATAGCTGCTTCCGCCCTGGCGCCCTACAGGATAGAACGGGTGAACAAGCTGGTGGTCAAAGCCGGCTTTTTGGCTCAAATCATCCCGGAGGCTCTGGAATTTGCTTTTACTACTCTCAGTCAGGGACATATCTGCCAAGGGGCGGAGCTGGTGCTGGAGATAGAGCCGATCGAGGCTAAATGTCAGAATTGCGTAACAAAATATCAAAGCCGAAGCTTACCTTTAACCTGCCCGGTTTGCGGCGGTAATGTGGCGGATATAATCAGTGGAGATGAAATGTATTTAGACAAAATAGATTTCAACGAAGAATAGCTTTTAGTTTTTATGCTGTTCAGCTCTCTTTATCATAAAAAGAACTTCATCATTGTAATTTACATATGAAAGATTGACTTCAGGGTGGGCATTGTGAAAAACACGAAATATTTCATCTGCGAATCCTTGACCGATTAATCTTACCCCTTCGAAATCAAATATGACATTAACAAATTTTTCGACCTGACTCAGTAATCTCTTTGCTTGTGAGCGGGACATGAGTGTCACATCTTCCTCATCGGGCTTTAATAATTTTACCGGTATACATGTTTTACTAAAGCCGTAATCTTCCGGTGATTGAGTAAATCTGGCAAAGACATCCGAAAGCGTTTTTGAGTGATTCAGGTTTATTGTAAATGATACCATGGTTCCCTCATTATCCGGTGTTTCTTCATTAATCACATGATACAGCTCGTTATTATTAGCGTTTTCCCGGGCATAGAAGGCAATTCCTCCTGATTTGATTGAGAAAAAATCCCCCACCTTAGAAGAGAAGAAGATCCCCTCCCCCGAATGGCTTTGAGGATCTGTAGTAAATTTACCTTTTGCCAGTTCCAGCACCGCATGCCTCTCATCCCACAGTTGCAAGGCTGCTGTGATCTTCTTGAAAATACCAACTCCGTTGTCGATTATAGTAAATGCAATACTTCTTTCGGTTTTTTCTATTACAACTTCTGCTTTGGTTCCATTTGAATGTTCTATTGCATTATTCATGATTTCGAGAAACGCATATTCAAAATTTTCATACACAGTCTTTGGAATTTCACTAATAAACAGAAATGCCTTTTTCAAAACCATACTTTCATCTAACCCTGCTAATTCATAGGACAAACGCATTTCTTTTTTTGCCAGCTCGTATTGGTTTTTCTTTCTATCTTTCAAAATGGCTATTCTTCCTTCTTGTTCCAGTTTTTTGATGGCGGCATAAACACTTTTTGTAGTTATACCGAAATCTTGGGCAATTTCCTTGATGTTTACATCGCCGAGGGTATGAATTTGGTCTATTACAGCATCTTGCATTTCTTCCCGCTTATTTTTTGATAGTGACATTTGAAGGCGCCTCCTTATTAATAGTTACCTTATTTCGCTACTATAATAACCTTAAATCTTAAAAATGTCAAGATAATTATTCTGCGTATGAGTTTAAGTTGCTTGACAATTTAGTGAGATTTAGCTATGATTTCTTTAAATGGATTTTGAGGAGTGAACTTTAAGAAATGCAATTAACCTTATGCGCCCCCTGTCTGTTTGGTTTGGAGGGCCTGGTGAGAGATGAAATAAAGCGCCTGGGCATTACAGATGTGCAGGCGCAAAACGGGCGGGTATTGTTTGGTGGAGGGCCGGAGGAATTGGTGCGTGCCAACCTGTGGCTGCGTATGGCCGAACGGGTCCTGATCCAAATGGGCAGTTTTTATGCGGATAGCTTTGAGCTGCTTTTTGAGGGTGTAAAAGAGCTGCCCTGGGAGTCATTTATTCCGCAAAACGGGAGCTTTCCCGTTAAAGGTTTTTCTCTGGATTCCCAACTGTCCAGCATCCCCAGCTGCCAAAGTATTATCAAGAAAGCTGTTGTGGAGCGTTTGAAGCAATGCTATGGAATCAATTACTTTAACGAGGATGGCCGGCGGTTCCGGATCCAATTTGCCCTGCAAAACAATATTGCCACCCTCTACCTGGATACCTCCGGCGACAGCCTGCACAAACGCGGCTACCGACCCAGTGCCGGCATTGCCCCTTTACGGGAAACCCTGGCGGCAGCCATGGTCATCCTTTCCCGCTACAAAGGCAAGGGCATTTTTGCCGATCCCTTTTGCGGCTCCGGCACCTTGCCCATAGAAGCCGCCCTGATCGCCAAAAACCGCGCCCCCGGCCTCAACCGTAGTTTTGACGCCGAAAAATGGGGCTGCATTCCGGAAAAACTCTGGCATCTTGCCCGCGAAGAAGCCCGCGAGGCGGAGTATTATAACCCCTATCAGCTATGGGGCAGCGACATTGATGGCGACTGCGTGGCCCTGGCCAGGGAAAACGCCATTCGTGCCGGTGTCGGCGATTACATCTGTTTTAAACAGGCAGATGCCTGCAATTTTATTCCTTCTGCAGAAATGGTGACCGTGACAAATCCGCCATATGGGGAGCGGCTGAACGATATTAATGAAGCGGAGAAATTATACAAGGCGCTTTCGCCCAATGTTCGCAAGAACTTATATCTGCTTTCCTCTCATCCCGAATTTGAGCAGATATTTGGTTGCAAAGCTGATAAAAAACGCAAGCTTTATAATGGGATGATCTTGTGCTATCTTTATATGTATTTTGGCGATAAAAGTAAGTAGATTATAAAAAGACAGCCAACAGGCGGTATAAAAACAAGAAAGTCAAAAAGACAACTATAGTATTAACTGGTTTTACAAAACATAAATTTTTTAGTATTTCTACTGGCAAATAATGTTATTCTTTGTCAGAACTATTGACAATTACGCATTTTCTCGTTACAATATACATATAATATTGGTGGCGCCCGATTGGGTGTATTAATGTTCGGTGCCTCGCCACCGCAAGTGCGAATCATTTATGACAAGCGCCCTGCCGCTTTGAGAGCAGATCATTTATGAAAGGTGCGCTGCTGCCTTAAACGCAGCTGTAATAGCAAAGGGGCGTTTATAGCCCCTTTTACTGTTGCATAGAGGAGCAAAGTGGATAAGCTTGAGAAAGATAGAAGTCATAATTGATTATGACATAGAAGAGGTGCAATCTATGGAATTGAAGGTAAAAGAGAATATATTAGCTGCTAACGATGCCTTGGCTACTGCCAATCGCCAGCTCTTACAAAAGCATGGCGTGACATCCCTCAACATTTTGGGCTCACCGGGGAGCGGCAAAACCAGCCTGCTGGAGCGGCTTTTGCCCCGTTTGAATTTGGCTTCCGGGGTGATCGAGGGTGATTTGGCCACTGCCAAAGACGCGGAGCGTATTCGTGCTGCCGGGGCTCCTGTTGTGCAAATCAATACCAATGGCGGCTGCCACCTGGACGCTCGGATGATAAACCAGGTGTTGCCCGGTTTTGACCTGGCCGGACTGGATCTGCTTTTTATTGAGAATGTAGGCAATCTGGTTTGTCCTGCCGGTTTCGACCTGGGAGAAACAGCAAAAATTGTGGTCTTAAGCGTAGCCGAAGGTTTGGACAAGCCTGCTAAATACCCCTCGACTTTTTTGAAAGCGGCAGTTGTGATCATCAATAAAATAGACCTGCTGCCTTTTTGCGGTTTTTCTCTGGATGATTTGCACAGGGAGATCGAAACGGTCAATCCCCAGGCCCAAATCTTTGCCTGTTGTAGCCGGGAAGGGGCGGAGGACGGTTTAGACAAATTGGTCAATTGGCTGGAAAAACATATCAAATAAATTATTCATGTAATTTTTTGCAAATAATTCGGAATTATTCCTTGACATTTACATGAAAATATGATAGATTAGCCGTAACAGCTTTTCTGGAGTGTCTGGAATGTACCGGAAAATTATGAAAAATTTAAGCGAATGGAAAAACAGTCCTTATCGCAAGCCTTTGATTTTGCAAGGGGCAAGGCAGGTGGGTAAGACTTTTTCTGTGTTGGAGTTTGGGCGGGAAAATTATCAGAATGTGGCCTATTTTAATTTTGAAACCGATCTGAATTTAGCGCAGGTTTTTGCCGAAAGCATTGACCCGAAAGATCTGATACCCCAATTATCATTGCATTCAAAGCAAAGCATACTAAGGGGTGAAACCCTGATATTTCTTGATGAAATTCAGCTTTGCCCCCGAGCCTTGACCTCGCTGAAGTATTTTTGCGAATTCGCGCCGGATTATCACATAATTGTTGCGGGAAGTTTGCTTGGGGTCGCTGTTAATCGCGAAACGTTCTCATTTCCTGTGGGAAAAGTAAATTCTCTTACCTTGAGGCCGATGGATATGGAGGAATTTTTACTTGCTTTCGGCCTGGATGAGCTAGTCACGAAAATCAAAAACTGCTTTGAGGGCAACCTGCCGCTGCCATTTATTGAGCATGAAGAATTGCTGAAAAAATACAGGCAATATTTGGTGGTTGGCGGAATGCCCGAATGTGTAGATAAATACTTGCGGACTTTGGATTTTGTCTTAATTCGCCATATCCAAAAAGAAATTCTGGGAAATTATCTTAACGACATGAGCAAATACAATAACCAAAACGAAATCAAAAAAACCAGATTGGTTTATGATAATATAACTGTGCAGCTTTCTAAAAAAAATACGCGTTTTCAATATAAACTGATAAAAACGGGCGCCCGGGCGTCAGAATTTGAAAACGCAATCGAATGGCTGACTCTTTCCGGCATTGTTAACCGCATCTATCGTCTGGATCATCCCCAAAAGCCTTTGGATAATTATCGGGATATTGATTCATTCAAGACTTATGTCTCCGATCCTGGCTTGCTTTGCGCTAAAAAGGACATTGTTGCTGAGGATGTCCTGTATCTTTCCTCCGACTTGGATGATTTCAAAGGCGGCATGGTAGAAAATTATGTTTACTGCCAGCTTTTGGCCAATGACTATAAAAGCTATTACTGGACCTCAAGCCGCGGCGCCGAAGTGGATTTTGTCATTCAAAGAGAAGGCAAAATTATCCCCATCGAGGTTAAGTCAGCGGATAACACCAAGGCGAAAAGCTTAAGCATATATATTAGTGTTTTTAAACCGGAATATTCGATTAAGCTGTCTACAAAGAACTTTGGTTTTGAGGATGGGAAAAAGACAGTTCCGTTATATGCAGCATTTTGCATATAGACAAAACCTGTTAAAGGATAACCTCTAAATGAATCAACGCAAACGATTTTTAGTCAACGGCATTGTCCAAGGGGTGGGTTTCCGCCCTTATATTTATGGTTTGGCCTGCTCTTTGGGCTTGGCCGGCTGGGTGCTCAATTCCGCCGCCGGGGTGGAGATCGAGGTGGAGGGTCCTTGTGAGGATCTTGCTCAATTTACCCTGCGCTTGCCCCAAGAACTTCCTCCCCTGGCTTTATTGGAAAATCTGGAAATATCGGATCTGCCCTGCTTGGGAGAAAGCGTTTTTCGTATTCTGCCCAGCAGCCAGGGGGAGCGGGCTACCTTGATTTCCCCGGATATGGCGGTTTGTCCTGATTGCCTGGCTGATATGGCGGATCCCGCTAATCGCCGTTATCGCTATGCCTTCACCAATTGTACTAATTGCGGCCCCCGCTTCACTATTATCAAGGCCCTGCCCTATGACCGCCCTCAAACCACTATGGCGGGTTTTCCTCTGTGTCCCGCATGTCAGGAGGAATATGAAAACCCTGCTGACCGCCGCTTCCACGCCCAGCCCAATGCCTGCCCCATTTGCGGCCCCCGCCTTAGTTTTTATGATAAAGAAGGTCAGGAAGTGTCTGGAAATATATGGGAATTAGTTAATGAAAGTCTGAGCTGGGGAGATGTTTTGGCGGTGAAGGGTTTGGGCGGCTATCATCTGGTTTGTGATGCTAAAAATGAAGAGGCTGTGACCAAGCTGCGCAGGCGCAAATACCGCTGGGATAAGCCCTTTGCGATTATGGTTCCTTCTTTGGAGATGGCCCGGCGCTTTTGCCGGATCGACCGGGAGGAGGAAGAGCTTTTAACTTCCCCCCGGCGGCCTATTGTCCTTTTGGAAAAGGATGGAGAAAAACTGGCTCCTGATCTGGCTCCCGGTAATAAACGTCTGGGCTTGATGCTGCCCTATACCCCTCTTCATCATTTGCTTTTGGAGGGCTGGGAGGCTCTGGTGATGACCAGCGCCAACATTTCCGATGAACCCATTGTATATGAAGATGAGGAAGCATTTTGTACCTTGGGGGCACGAAACACCAACAAAAAACAAGAAGCAACTCAACGTTGGTCTGCAAAGCAGACCATAGCCGATGGTTTTTTGAGCCATGACCGCCCTATTTTCCGCCGTTGTGATGATTCTGTAACAATGGCTGTAGCCGGAAGGAAAATTATGATTCGCCGGAGCAGAGGATTTGCCCCTGAGCCTTTGCGGATTTCTCAACCCCCGGCCCTTCGGGCCACCCCCTTCGGAGAAGGGCAACCCCCGGCCCTTCGGGCCACCCCCTTCGGAGAAGGGGGCGGAGGTGGCTCTTGCAGGTGTTCCGGTTTGGCTGGGTTGGAAATCTTTGCAAGTGGCAAGGAAATTTTGGCCTGTGGCGGCGAGCAGAAAAATACCTTTGGCCTGTTAAAAGGTGGGCGGGTTTTTTTATGTCAGCATATAGGAGATTTGGAAAACTTGCCTACCTATCAAAGTTATCAGCAGGAAATAGAATACTTTTCTCAAATGTTTAATGTCAAACCCCGGCTGATAGCCTATGATTTGCATCCGGACTACCTGGCCAGCCAATATGCTCTTGCCTATCCAAAAGTAGAGAAAATCGGGGTGCAGCACCATCATGCCCATCTGGCCTCGGTGCTGGCGGAACATGAGCGCCATGAACCTGCTATCGGTCTGATTTTTGACGGTACCGGCTATGGGGAGGATGGTCATCTCTGGGGTGGGGAGATTCTTCTGGGCGATTGCTGTGGCTATAGACGCTGGGGACATCTGGATTACCTGCCCCTACCCGGGGGAGAGCAGGCTATTCATCAGCCTTGGCGAGTGACTGCCGCTTATTTAGCCTTGACCTATGGCGGGGAGAAAGTGGAGGAGTTGGCTCCTCCCGGCTTGCTGGAAGAGGAATGGCCCCTGCTTTGGCAGGCAGTAGAAAAAAATATAAACGCCCCGCTCAGCTGTGGCATGGGACGTCTCTTTGATGGAGTGGCTGCTCTTTGCGGGATTGGCCGCCGGGTCAATTATGAAGGCCAGGCAGCGGTAGAACTGGAACAGGTTCTTGATCCAAATATTAGCGGCTCTTATAACTGGAAAATTATAGAAGAGAATAACTGCCAAATCATTGATTGGCGGCCTCTGATCCGGGAAATTAATGCAGATCTGGCGGCAGGAGCTGTTCCGGGAACTATTTCCGCCCGTTTTCACCTGGCTGTGATTGAGTTATGCCAAAAGGTTTGCCTGCAAATCCGGGAAGAAGAAGGCCTGAACCTGGTGGCCCTTTCGGGCGGGGTTTGGCAGAATGTTTATCTTTTGCAGGAAACAATAACTTGCCTGGAAAAGGCAGGTTTCGAGGTTCTGACTAATCAGGCTGTCCCGGCTAATGACGGGGGGCTGGCGTTCGGCCAGATTGCGGTTGCAATTGCCAAAAAAAATTAGCAGCTTATTTCCCGTACATCATCACTTGTATGAGCTGTTATAAATGAGCATGACGGTAGGTCGATTATTTGTGTTTGTAATTATGTATAGTCAAATATTATAAATCTGAGCAACAAACTTATAATATTTATCTTCCGGAAATGGACTATCTGGCAAACTTATTACAAGTACAGCTTTACTTATTTGCATTCTATCAGGTGCGTTATAATAATTTGGATCAGTTACCGATATGTTTTTATACCACTTTGCCCCATATGAAAAATCAATCTTTGTTTTAGGTTTGCCATATGGATTTGTCGTTTGTGAGATAATTAAGTTTTTAGCATTAACTAAAGCAAGTGAATAGCCGATGGAACTCATTTCAGCTTCCGTAGTATATGGACGCAGATTTCCGAATAAAAATTCATGTTTTTCAGCCGGATGAATTCTTAAAATATCATTAATTGTGTATTTCCCTATTTTTTGCCAATAATAGCCTGTGTTAATTAAAACGTTTTCGGGCTGATATTCTGATGGATTCCTATTAACTACTTCAACTTTTACTATATCAAGAGTTTGGCAAACGGATCTGTTTTTATACTGCATATCTCTTAGAGATAATGCACCATGTGTACTCTCATCATCCGATGTTAAGCGAACCCATTGACCACTTCTTATGTCAATACCAGCAACACAATAACCCTTATATTTTGATGATTTTGTTAATATAACAAGCTCTATATCCATATTTCCCTCTATTTATATGTGCTTAATTGTAATTTGCTGGTACTCCTTAGCAAGCATTTCAGCAAAAAGCCGTCTGTGACAATTTGCTTCTGTTGGCTCACTGCATAGCAAGCATACTTTTTGATATTTATTATATTTTTCAATAAAACCGCCAAGCGACCCTCTATTATAGATGAGCGAAGTATACTGCATTTCGTATTCTGGCCAAGTTATTATTTTCCCTTTATATCCATCAAGAATTTCTTTTGTAGGTGCAAAATCAACACGATGTGTATAATCACACCCACATATTTTGGATAAAAAATATTTCAAATCATTGCCTTTTGAAAATCCTGCCAACTGCGAAGCATTATTAAGCCGAATATCAATTACGAGCTTGATGCCATTATTCTGTATGATTTCAAAGAACCGCTGTGCTGTTTTTTGAGTAAACCCTATTGTATATATTATCATTTCTTTCACCTCCCATTGTATAGCCAATTTCAGCGTTTCTTTTTCTGTACGATAAATCAATCATGTCTTGATTCGTCAAATCGCTATTTTCAAATATTGTAAGCTGCTTTCTGTTAGGAAAATAACGTTCCAGCAAACGTGTTTCTATATCTCTCTGGGATTGTTCGTTGCCGTCGGGTAATAAATGAACAATGTTATAATCGTTTTTTTGAAATTCACGAGCAACCATTATTGCCCTATGGCAATTAATAGGGTCTTTTTCAGCACACATCAACACGAACGTATACCCACTATCCATTCCTGATTTGAGCTTTCCAATACCACTTAAAAATTCTTCGGATTTTGTGAATATATCAAAGTCCAAATACCCGTTGGGTGAATAGAATATTTTACTTATTTGCTGAGCACCAAATTCTTTAGCGTAATTGCGGTAATGAACTCTATTAGTATTTAGGAATGCTTTCAAAACCTCTTTGTTGTAATCGGAGTGATATTGTGAATAAGGGACACTTCTGACGTCAATTACAGTAGATATTGCGCGTTCTTTAATCACACTAAGAAATTCCTCTACCTTATAACCTGAGTAGCCTATTGTATATAGAACATTAAGCATCTGAAATCACCACTTTTCGAAAAATATCCGATTTTATATTATCGAATAATCAATGATGTTACATACTATATTCTCAAACTACATTTTAGTCAGCGACTGTAATTTTTTACTGATTTACAGGTTGAGGTACTATAGGTATTGTACCACACTAAGTCACAAAAGTCCACGTCCAAAAATAAAATAATTTACGGTATGCTTTGCAGGGTTTTTGGCTATTAGAGTGCCTGTTTTTCGTTCGCAAATTGCTTCAACTCGTCCTATAAATTGCTCGCCCCAAAACAGGCCAATAGCACCGATCCGCCGTAAGACCCGCCACTTTTGATGTTCAAGTTCATCCGGTAATAATGCCGATTATGATCTTTCCGGACATTGTCAATAGTGAACTTTTTGAATAATTTTTAGCATAGCTATCCAATAGTTGCGCTCTGCCTTGTCGGTCGCCGCTCTGATATTTGCCAGGCATTTTTCTGCGGAAATCTGCCAGCCGCCCCGCAGTTGGCCCAGCTTAAAATTTTTGCTGAGTTCGATCATCAGATCAGGGGATGTTCCTTTTCGGGAAAGGTCATCCATGATTTGCAAGGCACACCGGTCATACTCGGAAAAAGCAAAGTCGTCGGTTTTATAGTCGTAAGACAGATGGTATACCGGCATATCCGCGTAAATATCTTCGGTAACCAAGCCGTCTTCCTCGCTGGAATCGGCAACGTGCAGATAATAGACACTTTTGGCGCCATCCTCCGCACAACGCCGCAAAATTCTCCCGATCCGTTGGATCCTTTGCCTGACGCTGCCGGTAGAAGACAAAATGATCCCCACATCAGTTTGAGGCACATTCAACCCCTCGTCCAGAGCCCGGCAGCAAATCAGGATACGAATTTCCATATTTTGGTAATTATTGAGCGTAATCGTTCTGGCGGCAACGCTCATTTTGCTGTGATATCTGCCGGTTTGTCCGGGTAAAAGCGTATTTAACCGTTTATACAAAGCTTCAATCATTTCAATTTGCTCGCCGAAAATAATTATTTTGCTCTTTTTGTCAAGGCGTTCTATCAGCGTACAGGCACAGTCAATACGGGCCCGGGCTGAATAAACGATCTTTTTTCTTTTATAGAGCAAAGCCATAGTCAGTTTGGCCAGCTGGGCATGGGGTCCGTCGCATAAGTCTTGGAGCGCTGCATAAAAACCGGCGCGATTCAGGCTGCCCAGCTGAGGAATGTGCTTTTTTAAGGTATGCATATTCTTGGTTATTTTGTCACTCAAATCAGCATATTCGCCTGCTTCATCGGTATGAAAATGAAGTCCGATGTTGAAAATCGAATATTTTGAGATAATATTTTCTTTGATGGCTTCTGAAAAACTTAATCTGTAGATTTCCTCTCCAAGCGCAGGTACAAGCACCTTGTGATAATTCGGTGACTGGGGAGTGGCGGACAGCCCCAGGGAATAATATTTTGCCTCATAGCGGTGGACATAGGGTAAAAAATCAAATATTTTTGAGTTTTCCCCGCTGCCGTAGTTATGGCATTCATCGCAAATAAGCAAAACAGGGTATCCGCATTCCAGATCGTCAAGGATATGCCGGGAAATGCTGTAACGGGCGGAATTTATCACATAGATCATATAATCCTTGGGAGCGGCATCCTTATGCTTTCCGCTGTATACCCCTATTTCCTCGCGGGGAATTCCCAGCTCGTCCCTGATCGCATTGGTCCATTGGGATACTAAGAACACCTTGGGTACAACTATTTTGACTTTCAGCTTTTCTTTAATACTATGTACAGCGCCCAAAGCCAAAAGCGTCTTGCCGGCCCCGGTCACAACATTAACGATGCCTCTGGAGCCGTTTTCAAACCACAGCCTAAGGCATTCCTGTTGCCAGGTGAATAGTGTTTTATTGGGTAAATTATACATATTTTTTGCCCAACCTATTTAGTCACTTAGGACAAGATAATACTATATTTAAGGAAAAATGTCAAATTGCTTTGAAAACACAACATAAAAAAATGCTTGCTATTTCTGGTATATTATCTTATAATGGTGAAGAAAGCTAGCTGGGCGATGTGGTTGTTCCTCCCTTGAAGGGGGATGGTAACGATAAAAATCTTGTCCGTTGTTTTAGAGATAGCGTACATAGTTTATCTTACTGCGCTTGTCCTAAGGGACATCCTTCGGGATAAGAAATAACCTTCCCTAGGTAGTAGGAAAGGCCTTTCTCTTCGAATAATAAAGTAAATTCAGGGAGAAGCGACCTTACCTCCCCAGGCATCGCCCTCTTGGCTTTCATTATATATTTCTTTAGAACTTTTGTCAAGATAATAATTTGGGAGGAAAGTAAATGAATTACGAGGAATTTTATGCTAAAGCTCAGGTTCAAGAAAAAGAAATAAGGGACATGCTGGCAAACCAGCAGAAGTTTTTTAAACGGATGGCGAAAAACCTGGAAAAGGGTGATTTAAAAAGCGCTCTTAAGGATATGACCTTGCTGCAGGGAGTGCAGTCGGATTATCAGCCTGCGACCGCCTTTATGCGGGAAACCCTGGAAAGCTTTGATGCCAAGGAATATATGGAAAGCGGCGACTATGCCTTGCAAATGCTGGAGTATCTGGAAAAATCCGGGGTGGATGCCAAGGGCGAGCATAATGTATATGAAGTTTTTCCCTACAAAGTAAAGCTGGACTTTGAAAGTTATGATGTCTATATCAATAAAAGGCGAGTTCAATGCCTGCGCCCCCAAAGCTTGGCCGGTGATATTAAGTCAAGCCGGGACAAGCTGATGGCGGTCTCCTTTAATCCCTTGCTCTTTGCCAGTGAGCTGGCCCATGCCTATGACTTGGCTGTTACGCTTAAAAGCAAAAACAAGCCTGTTGCCCCCGATGCGGATTTTTATTTGACTGACTTGTATAAACATCTGACCCCCATGAGGAGATTCCGCCGCGAATATGATCTGCAAAGCTTTGCTTTTGATTTGGCGCGGCTCAATTCATCGGATATCCGGACTATTGATGACGGACGGAGTTTTCAGTTCGGGCCGAGCAGGGAACAAAAAAGAGCGATCAGGATACTTGACGGGGACGGCCATGAGCGGTTTTTGGCAACCATACGGTTCTATCGGGGTGAATAAAAATGCGAAATGATTATAAAACCGCAATCTACAACCTGAAAACCGGGATCCCGCCCGGGAACCCTGAACTTATTGAAAAAATCTCGGTAGGCATAGATTTTATTACCGATTTTTGGCAGGAGCAATATCTTGAGCAATATGTCAAGCTCGGCGGCAGCAAAATAAAATTTCTGACCGGCAATGCCGGCAGCGGAAAATCGCACTTTCTGGAGCTGTTTCTCGCCGGCGCCTCTAAAAACAATTACAAGACCGTCAGCCTTTCCGCTAAAAACGTTTGGATCCACGACTTCAAAGAAATCTATGCGGCTGTGCTGTCCGAAATAGATATACTTTCCTGCCTGGAAAAATGCGCGGCCAAAATCATTAATGAGCTTGGCTATGGCAGTGAAGAGATCCCGGAGGGAATGCCTTTTACCGATTATCTGTCCGGGATAAATCAATTGGATCCTATCGTAAAAAGGGAAATACGCTTGCAGCTCAACAGGATGTTTTTGCAAAATCCCCTTATTGACAATAATTTTGCTTTTTGCTGCAGCTTGCTGACAGGTGGGATTTTAGGCCATCCCCTCTTGGAGGATCATAACAGGGAGCTGCTTTTGATGTGGCTTGCCGGCAGCCGCGAGGCCAAACTGGCCGCTGTCCGGGCTTTAGGGCTTTCCCCAAGCAGGATCACCAAATACAATGCCCGGCATATGCTGCGTTCTTTGGTTGAGGTTATCAAAACAGCCGGATATTTTGGCTTGCTCATTGCTATGGACGATATGGAGATCCTGATCCAAAACAACGGGCTGGACGAAATACGCTATACCAAAATGCGCCGCGAGGACGCCTATGAAAGCATTCGCGAGCTGATTGATGAAATAGATACTTTAAAGAATATCATGTTTATCTTCTCTTTTAACAGATGCCTGATAGACAATGATAACTTTGGCCTCAAATCATATCAGGCTCTTTGGATGCGGATCCAAAACGAGATAGAAGGTGAGCGCTTCAACCGTTTTACCGATATGGTAGATATGGACAGGCTGGCGCGGCAGGAATATGACGAAGCTACCGTGATGGAAATGTCCCGCCGGATAGCCGGGGTGCTGGCGGGGCTTGACGGCAAGATCAGCCCGCTGGGAGAGGACATGGCAAGGGATCTGATTGAACGTGCCCGCTACGGGCAGATCTCATTACCGAGGATGATAAGTTTGGCGACTGCCGGTTTGGAGGTCGGATATGATTGACTTTGAGGCAAGGCGGGTTATAGAGGCGCTGCGTTCCGGCATTTCTTCCCGGTCGGTAGGGCATTATTTTTCCTCGGCCCGGCCAAAAATAATGAACGAAATAGGCAAAGCGCTTGATAATACTGTCGAGAACCGTACTTCAGGCGGAATGATTATTACCGGAAAATACGGCGAGGGCAAAACCCATCTCTTAAATACTGTTTTTAACATGGCCCATGAGAGGGATATGGTGGTAACTCTGGTATCTTTAAGTAAGGAAACCCCGTTCGACAAGCTTTATCTTGTCTATCAAAAAGTCGTCCAGGGGACATATCTGCCCGGGCGCCTGCAGCCGGGATTCGGGCATATATTTGAAAAAATGGCTCTTAAAAGCCCCGTGTCTGCGGATCTATTGGAATATATACTGAGAAATCTGGAAACTGATAGATTATATTATCTTTTGAAATCATATCTGGGCACCGAGGATGATGAAGAAAAATTCATGCTCTTAGCCGACCTTGAGGGGGATTTTACCACAAACAACATCCTAAAAAAGATCTACAAGCGAATATTTACCGAAAAAGTCGCTTATAATACAAATTTCGCCAAAACAAAGCATTCAGCGGATTATTTCGCATTTTTGGGCCGCCTTTTTTCCGCATTGGGATATTCGGGCTGGGTGATTTTGTTTGACGAGGCCGAACTTATCGGCCGGCTCGGCAAAAAGGCCCGGCTTAACGCCTATCTGAATCTGGCGAAATTCCTCTTTCCAGGCCCGGAGTCCAATTTAGAGGCGGTATACAGCTTTTTTGCCTTTAACGCTTCCTTTGTGCCGGATGTGATCGAAAGTAAGAATGAGTTTGAAAATCTGGATGCATCCCTGATGAGCCCCGACGACAGAGTGGATGTAAAAAATATACTGGGTGCTATTTCCTCCTCACCTCAGTTAGTTCCCCTGAATGAGCGCGAGATCATGTCAATAATAGAAAAGATCCGGGATTTTCATGCCAAAGCCTATGACTGGGAGCCGAATATAGATCTGAACAGCGTTTTTGCCGCCACCGAAAAAAGCGGCTACCTCCTGCGGACAAGGATCAGAACTGCCGTGGAGTTACTGGACCAGCATTTCCAATACAAAGCGGCAGGGAATATAACGGTAAACGAGCTGGGGCAGACTAAATTTGATGAAGAGGATGATATGCCGTCATTAGAAGCCTTATTGGAGGAAGGAATAAGTATTTAACTAAAAAAGAACTTGCTGTTTTCAGCAAATTATTTTATAACGAGCATAGAAAGCTAGTCGGGCGATGTGGTTGTTCCTCCCGCGAAGGGAGGTGGCAGTGATAAAAATCTTGTCCGCTGTTTTAGAAATAGCCTATATAATTTATCTTACTGCTCTTGTCCTGAGAGATATCCTTCGGGATAAGAAATAACCTTCCCTAGGTAGTAGGAAAGGCCTTTCTCTTCGAATATTACATAAAATTCAGGGAGAAGCGACCTTGCCCAGCCAGGCATCGCCCCTTCTAGCTTTCATTATATATCCTTTTAGCACTTTTGTCAAGGATTTTATTCGTTTTATCCAGGGTAAGGACGTGATTATATGTGCCTGGCGATACCGGGGGTTATTATTGAAATTTCTGAAGATCAAAAGGAGGCCCGGGTGGATTATAACGGGATCAGCCGCTGGGCTTCTTTACGTTTATGCCCTCAGGCGCAGGTGGGGGATTATGTGCTGGTCCACGCCGGTTTTCTGATTCAGATATTGAACCCTGAAGAAGGAAAAGAGCTGGCAGAACTGGCAAAAGAGGTTGATTTACTGTGAAGACAGATACTTTTGGGCGCGAAATGCCAACAGAAAATAAAAAAACCGATTTCACCTCAAAACTCAAAACTCAAAACTCAGCACTAGGGCTGCAAAGCAGCCCTTTTCGGGATGCAGGGCAGGTGGCAGATCTTTCGGCAGAGATCCGGGAATTGACTGCAGTTACTGAGCGGAATTGGAAAATTATGGAAATTTGCGGCACCCATACCATGTCCATTCACCGCCACGGCCTGAAAAGCCTGCTTCCTCCTCAGATAGAATTGCTTTCCGGCCCCGGATGCCCGGTCTGCGTCACTCCTACGCGCCTGGTGGATAAGGCGCTGGCCTTGGCCGCCGCCCCCGGCATTTGTTTTTGCGTCTATGGCGACATGATGAATGTTCCAGGGTCAAAAGGCGGCTTGAGGGAAGCGATGGTCCGTGGGGCCGATGTCCGCATCGTCAATTCGCCTTTGGACGCCTTGGCTTTGGCCCGGCGGCTTTCGCATAAAACGGTTGTTTTTTGGGGCATAGGTTTCGAGACGACGGCCCCGGCCACGGCGGCGGTGATCAAAATGGCGGCGGAAAGCGCGCTGAAGAATTTT
>WRHF01000006.1 GCA_009783415.1 Clostridiales bacterium | reverse complement strand
GATTGCCGGGCCGGGGAGCGGACTTGTCAACTTCTGACCCAAGTAGCGGGCCGGGTAGGCCGCCGCCAAAAGCCGGGCCTGGCCATCATCCAAACCTATTATCCCGCTTCCCCGGTAATCCAAAGCGCCGCCGCCCAGGATTACCCCTTATTTGCCGACGCCGAACTGGAAAACCGCCGCAACTATAACTATCCCCCCTTTATAACGGTTTTGCGCCTGTTATTAAGCGCCCTGGACCAGGAGCAATTGATCAGAACAGCAGAGGCAGTTGCCGGCTATCTGAAGCTTGATTTGCCGGAAGGAGCAGAACTATGCGGCCCGGCTTTTGCCCCCTGGGAAAAAGTCAAAAACCGCTGGCGCCAGCAAATCATCTTAAAAGGCAAAAACGGAGCAGCCCTGGGCCGGGCAGCTGTCAAAACCTGGCAAAAAGTCCAAAGCGAGCGCCTGGCAGACGGAGTAAACCTGCAGTTGGATATGGAACCGCTGAATCTGATGTAAAAAATATTGACAATTTCAACAGGCGGAAGTATAATAAAAACAGAACAGGGCAAGACTTTAAACGGTTGCGTCCAAAGCTAAGGAAAAAAAGTAACCTTCACTTTGGATGGGCGGAGGTTACTTTTTTGTATTTCTATTTACACAGATAGCTACTACAGCTACAAGAGCCATTGCCACTATGTATGCAATTTCCATACAATCACCTCCTTCCATAGAAGATGGGTGAACGCAACCGTCCGGCAATCGCCGTTTTCAATCTGACCCTTATTCTGTCCGGATTACTCCGATAGCTTTTATTATACCTGGTAATCATATTAATTACAATGTTTTTTGCAAATAGCACAATTATTGCCCAAGCAGGCCAGAAGTAATTGTTGAGCCGTTTTGGTAAAATTTGTTAGTACTTTTTCTATCATTTTTGTCTCCAGCCATTGACATGCTTCGACCTTTTTGTTATAATATCATTCGTCAGCTTTCGCCGACGTAGCTCAATTGGCAGAGCAGCTGATTTGTAATCAGCAGGTTGCGGGTTCGAGTCCCATCGTCGGCTCCAAGTTTTTTGTTGATTACGAATTAAGCAGTACAAATTACGAATTGCCTACATGGAGGGATTCCCGAGTGGCCAAAGGGAGCAGACTGTAAATCTGTTGGCAACGCCTTCGGTGGTTCGAATCCACCTCCCTCCACCAAAAAGTGCCCCGACGGGGCAATGAAGAATGATAAATGATAAATTGTAAATGATGAATAAATAAATACAAGTAAGTACCAACAGGCACTTTTTGTATTTATCATTCATCATTAGCAAAGCGAATCATTTATCATTTATCATTTTAAAGCACTTTAGCCGGCATTATTTGTTCTTGATTTTTAAGGAGGCATTTTTTTATGCCCAAAGAATCAAGCGGGGTTTCCATCCGCATCATCACCGGAGAAAAGAAAGTTTTTCTCCCCCTATTGCTTTTGGGCGATGAAGAGGAGAGCAGTATTGACACATATCTTGAGCGCGGAGAGCTTTTCGCTTTGTACGATGGTGATCTGAAGAGTATCTGCCTGGTCACAGATGAGGACGAAGGCGTCTTGGAGATCCAAAATCTGGCAACTGATGAACGTTATCAGCGCCGGGGATATGCCTCAAAACTAATTGATTATATTGCAGAACACTACAAAAATCAGTATGATAAAATTATCCTCGGAACCGGAGATGTTCCGAGGATACTGGATTTTTACCAGCGGCGCGGCTTTGCGGTGACCCATCGCCTGCCCAATTATTTTACCGAACATTATAAAAAGCCGATCATTGAAGATGGCGTGCTGTTAAAAGACAAGGTATACCTTGAGAGGAAGCTATGCTATTGCTTCCAATAAACGCACAAAAAAAACAAGATTATTGCCTTAAAGCAAGCTATAGCATGTGATTTTCAAGTAGTCAGAATTCAGAAGTCAGTAGTCAGAATGTAGGTAGTTTCGCTCCGCGAAACGATTGAAGTAAAAAGAAAGAGCTTATTTTTATTGGGAAGTGTACTCTTATAGCATGTTTTATTCTGAATTCTGACTCCTGACTACTGACTACTTGCGGTCGAAGACCGCTTTATGTATTCTTTTCCAAACGCCTCAGCACAAAAACGTTCTTCCCCCAGTATTTGAATGAAGTTCGTTTAAGGCAACCTCTAAAAACACAGCGCTGCCAGATTCGCTAGCAATTTTTTCGACTGGCAAGGCGGAGGAGCCGAAGCGTAGCCGAGCTACGTGAGGTGACGACAACGCAGTCCAGGCGGAAAAAGGGCAGCGAATATGGCGGCGAGGGGTTTTTAGAGGTTGCCTTAAAATAATAAAAGTCGAAGGAGGATGAATTCAATGGCATTACTATTTCTGGCAATAATAATTATTGTAGGTGGCTTAGTTTGGCGGACGATCATCTCCAGAAATATCAAGGCAAACGAAAAAGAATACCCCGGGCGTGATAATTCCCAGCTGCGCCTTAGGATGACCCTTATTTTAATAGCAATTCCGGTTTTGATCGCCATGCTGACAGTCGGATTCGGCTTTAGAATAATCGGCGCGACAGAGGGGGCTGTGGTCAAAACATTCGGCAAGCCGGGTAATACGCTTTATGCCGGGCTCCATATTATTAACCCGGTGACTCAAACCCTCCAGAAATACGATCTCGCTCTCCAGCAAATTGACTTGAATTACGATGCCTATACCAAAGAAGGCCAAACAGTTTTGGTAAAGTCAATAGTGCAATATACGATCCAGCGGGACAATTTGCGCAAAATAACCAGTGAATTTGGTACTCAATCTACTCTTAATGACCGGATCGTCAGGATTGCCGAAGCGCAGTCCAAAGTCCTCTTTTCGGAGCAGAGCGCGATGGGGCTGATCGAGATCCGGGCTTTGCTGGAGGAAAAGACTTATGCTCTGATAACCAATGCCCTGGGCGAGAATTACTACGTTGACATAAGGAAGGCAGAGATCGTGGACATAGCTTTTTCCGAAGAGTTTCTCAGATCGATCTCTGCCAAGGTGCAGGCCGAGCAAGAAAAGCTCCGGGCTCAAACCGAGGCGGAAAAAGCCAGAATAGAAGCGGATCGTGATCGGGATGTAGCCATTACTCAAGCGGACGCCGTTCTGCAATCGGCAAAAAAACATGCGGAAGCCGCCATAGAAGAAGCCAGGGGTGAAGCCGAAGCCCAGCGGATCCGCCAGGAAGTCTGGCAGTCTATGTCAGCCGAAGTCCGGGCCGCCATCCTGGCGGAAATGTATTATGGAACCTGGAACGGACAGCTGCCGGCAACAATGCTCGGCTCGGATACTTCGGTTATTCTGGGTCCTGAGCAAAGGTAGAGAGCTATACCTTTGCAAATCACAAAAATTATGGAACACATCTGATTAAAAACCAACAACTAGCTGGGGCTTAACCCCAGCTTTTTTTTGCGGTTTTTCTTCTTGGATCCTGACAAAAGCCTAACTTTATTTACATAAAATACCACTTTAAAATGCTTAAAGTTTTGGTTTTGAGTATTTCCAATAAGATACAAATAATTTAGGTATAAATACTAACTATTGGACTTAATATAACCACGTTACCATGCTGATTTGAGGCAGTAATATTTTGCTTTTTTTATGAAATCAAATTTATGAAAAAAAGGGTTGACTTTCTTGTTACCACATACCTTATCCTTTTATGGTATTAACTATATGTTATTGTCTCAATTGTTTATTAAAAACACTATTTTTATAGCAAAATGAGGTGATAAAAAACATGCAGGCTAAAAACGCGAAAGTAAAACTACCTTTTAATATAGATAATAAAGGATATAACAAGACCCAGGTAGATGAATATCTGGACTTGATTTCAGGAGAATTTAGCAATCTGAATACCGGTTATCAGTATTTAGGATCAAAATATACAAAGCTCAGGCTGGAAAATGAACAACTCGAAGCTGAGATTAGGCGTTTAAAAGCAAACTCTGCAAGTGCAGATGCTTCTCATATCGGGCAAGCACTGATCGATGCTCGAAAAATTGCAGCGCAAATCACAAATCAAGCCAAACAAGAAGCTGATCTTATTATCCGTAATGCGAACGAACAGGCAAATATAGCCGAAGCCAAAAAAAGCGAATCGATCCGTTTGATCGAACAAATGCAGCAGCAAATTCAAGATATTATCCTTGGCATAGGAGGCGCGGAGGCTAACAATAAAAACACTGACAACAAGCCTCTTATTGTTACTGAGGAAATTGCTCTTCCGGGAGAGACCGTTCTCCCGGAAGAGATTGTTGTTCCGGAGAAATTTGCTATTCCTGCGGATCCGGTACCGGCAAGCCCGCAAATGAATGGCACAAAACCGAAGAGAAAGCGTTCCGCCTTAAGGGTCGCTTCTAGCATATTGTTTTACGTCGCTATCATAGGCGCCGTATTTCTGGCATTTGTTGCTTCAGGAAAAACCGGTGATGCTCCCCGCAATATCCTGGGATATTCCTATTTTACCGTTCTTAGCGGCTCAATGCAAAAAGAGATACCCGTCGGTTCCCTTGTCATAACCCGCAAGATCGATCCGGATAAACTGCAAATCGGCGATAATATTACTTTTATGAAAAGCTCAAATACCAGCGTTACCCATAAAATTATCGGCATTTACGAGAATTATAACGAAAAAGAAACAAGAGGATTTCAAACTCAGGGTGTGAACAACCCCCAGCCCGACAAAGATATAGTTGACGCAGCAAATGTAATCGGAAAAGTCGTTTTTACTGTACCCGGTATGGGAAAAGCCTTGTCTAATTTAAATGAAAAGATTATTTTTGCCATGATTTTCCTGGGCTTATTACTACTCTTATCATTTACCCTGCAAGTCTTTTTTGGTATCAAAAAACAAGAACAGCCCAAACGTGATTTATCCAAAGCCTAAGCGGCAGCAAAAACTTTAGCCGCCACTGTAAGATTTGCAAAATTTAGCGCTGTAACTGTTATCAGCAGGCTTCATGTTCAAGGCGACAGTGCAAAACCGGGTTTTGTGAATCAAATACAGCAGGGCAAAGGAATTTGCCGCGAAAAGCTTTGTGTAAATAAAACAAAAAAATTCTAAATAATTTAAGGAGGCAAAAAAATGAAGTTAAAAAGAAACCTGAACAAAAAAGTATCAGCAATTGCAGCGGGTGTGTTCATCGTGGCTATTTTGCTCGTGGGAACCTTTGCCTATTATGCCAGTGTAAGTGTGGAAAATATCTTTACCGGCAGCAAAACGACCCCTCCCGATGAACCGCCGCCGGCCGTCTTGCACGACGACTTTGACCCCAATACCGGACAGAAGGATGTTTATGTAGAGAACACCGGCGATCCTGATTCCCTGATGTATGTCCGGGTCAAATTTAATGAATTCCTTGATTTATCGACCAATACCCGTCCGCTGACAATCGCTGAAACAGACTGGTTTACCCACTGTCCTTCCCATCCTGATAGCTCCTGTATCTTTAATGATTGCATGAAGGCAAATAATAATGGCGATAAGTTCCATGACTATTTCAGTTGGACTTTGGGCGGCCAAAAATGGTATATGCCCGCTTCTAAAATGGTCGGCGAATATGCCTCATACAACAAAGGAACTTATGTTGACGATACTACTGATTATGGCAGCCTGACCCGCTTGGAAAGAGAAGAATTAGGGATAAAGCAAACCCCGGTTGGGGGTATTATCTGCATCGACGAGTACCTAAAAATGACTGCAAGAGGGCAGAGAGCATACATAGGCTGGATTTACGATGCCGACGGTTGGGCTTACTGGTCTCAACCCCTAAAAGGCGGGGAGGCAACCGGACTGTTGCTCAGCAGCGTAACTGCAATTCAAAGCAAACTGAAGGACTATGATTACTGCTACATAATCGACGTTATCATGGACGTTGTCGATGCAGACGATCTGCCTATGTGGACGGATAACGCAAATTCGGTCGATCCGGACATTACCGGAAATGCACCGCCGGCTTCAGGCGAAGCAAAACAAGTCCTTGATATTATCAAATCATTCTAGTGCGGATTTCATCTGCGAGAATTCAGAGGTCAGAATTCAGAATTCAGAATGCTGGTGACTTTTCGCTGCGTGAAAACTAATTATTTTTAAAATTCATAAGAAGGAGTTTACCTCATGCAAACAAAAAAGCGAAATTTCAAAAAGACGACGGCGGTTACCGCGTCAGTGATCCTGATTTTAGCATTGCTTATTACGGGAACATTTGCCTATTTTGGCGGTCAATCGGCTCTCAATATTTTTAAAGATAAAAAAACCGTTGATGACGGCGGCGTAGGCCGTGATGATTATGAACCGGGACAGCCCGGCAAAGAGGTTTATGTGGAAAATAAAGGCAAAACAAATCTTTATGCCAGGATCAAGCTCGAGGAGTTTATGGAGCTTAACGGCATAGTGATCGTAGGAGATGCCGATGCCACAAGAACACCTTCTGATGGCTGGCTCGTCCACAAAGACGCTCCGGATCCTTCCGGATTAGGCGAAACGGTCATTGCCTACGGCACAAACCCCTCTCCGGATAAAACCGCCCATGATTATTGGCAGTGGACCCTTGGCGGCTCAAAAGTCTATAAGCCCGCCCCGGCCAGCGCAGTTGCGGAAGATGGTACATATAACGGCGACGCTTATTCTGACATCACTGATTATAGCGGGTACAATGCCTCATCTGCTGCAGAACTTGCAGATCTTGGCTTGATGAAAACGCCTGTCGGCACGGTTATGACCTATGAATACTGGAAAAATGAACTGAACGGAGAAGCCGGCCCTTACTGGGTGATCGATCCGGAAGACGGATATATCTATTGGGCTCAGGCAATTGCCCCGGGTGAAGCCAGCGGGCTTCTGCTGAAAATGGTGGAAGGACCTCAAGGGCTCGGTGAGGATGACGATTGGGACGAATATTATTATGCGATCAATGTCATCTTTGACTTTGCCGATGAAAAAGATTTCAGCGTAATCAAAGACAGCGCTAATGATAAGGGCAAAGAAATTTTGGACGCAGCTTTAGAAGCAGCAACCCCCCCTGTCCCGGCGGAAAGCGTTACCATCAGCGGCGGGGACAAAACGATGGCTGTAGGCGATACTCTTACACCTTCTATTACCATTGAGCCTGCCAATAGCACCGATAAACCTCAGTGGAGCTCCGATAATGAATCTGTTGCTACAGTTGATCCCGATACCGGCAAAATCACTGCCGTTGCCGAAGGCGAAGCTGTTATCACCGTTACAGTTGGCGATAAAACCGATTCCATTACCATCACGGTTTCCCCGGAGTTTATTCCTGCCGAAAACGTCACCATTGAGGGCGGAAACAAAACGATGGAAGTTGATGATACCTATACCCCATTGATCACCATTGATCCTGCAGACAGCACCGATAGACCTGTCTGGAGTTCAAGTGATGAATCCGTGGCTACAGTTGACCCGGACACCGGCGAAATCACCGCTGTCGGGGAAGGAGATGCTGTCATTACCGTAACCGTAGGCGCCAAATCCGACTCCATCACCATTACGGTAGCTCCCGGTCTGCTGGCAACTAAAACAGATGCATTTTTGAATCCCTGGGATGCAGCCAATCCTGCCCCATTTGTCAGTTCCCTGGTTTCCCAAGAGACCTTTACAACCGGAAAGCCTGAGTTTAATATTGATGACAGAGGCAGCTTGGAACAATGTTACGGCTATATTCCCCTCAGTATTTTCCTGGATGATACTTCCGGGGTAAGCATATATAGCATAGATGGTTTACCCAGCGGGTCCGGCTCTATAGTGGTTGGTTCCGGTATAGATCTTTATGGCCGTCTCAATGGCGCTGATTATAGCGGCGAGGACTGCATCATCGTCAAATTCCTTCCCGCCAGCACGGCTATACTGGCTGCGATGAATAAAGACGCTGCCCAACCCAGCATAAGTTATGTAGACGTCACGATCAAGCTGGCGCAAACCATCGGGGCTAAAACCCAGATCAGTGAAGATATTACCCTGCGTGTCTCGTTTATGGGATTCTTTTAATAAATTATTGAGGAGACTATAATGATGAATAAATTTCAAAGATTTTTCAGCACATCCAAAGGACGTGTAATTGCTGCAACACTAACGGCAGCAATCCTGATCAGTGCTGTTATAGTTGGACTGACCTTTACCCTTGGCAGCAACAATGATGTGGAAAAAGATTTTGTCTGCCAAAACAGTTACAACAAAATTGCTCTGGGTTCAGAGCTGAATACCTATTCCGGTGTTTACAGAGCGCGATCCAACCACTCTGAGATCGCCAGTGTGCGTGTATCCGGCGGTAACGCGACCGTTGTTGCGGATGCGGCAAACACAGGTGTCGCCAGTATCGCCTTATTCACCATGGTTGGCGATTCCGCCTTCCTCAATTATCAGATCTATGACCCAAGCGGAGCTGCCGGATACAGGATCCCTGATGGCAAGCTGGTGATCGCCAAAGTTACTGACGAGACTACCCCTTTAGCTCTTGAGATCAATATCGACCAAAATGATGATGGGAACATAATAAGCAAAGATTTGGAAACCTGGAACCTGGACAACCCTGATAACAAAGTGGAATGGGAGTCGCTGCATACAGATGTGGCAGATATAGACGCCGGCGGTAATATTTCCGTAATCAGTAAAGGTTCGGCTGTTATGATCGGCACAGTCACCGACAAATGGGGCGTGACGCAGACTATTTCCTACCTGGTTATTGTGGGTACATCCAGCAATGCTGTTGAAGATGGGGATGGAAAATTCTGGTATCCTACGGATAAAGAACATATCTGGATCGAATGCGATGAGGACGGTAATGTCATTACCCCGCCGAATTATGTATTTGATTTGGACGAAGACGGCCCTGCCGATCCCACCAATCCCTCAATTCCCGTAAAACCCGGTGAAGACGGAAAGTATTATGAAGAAGATCCGGATTACCCCAATATCTGGCACGAAATAGATCCGGAAACCGGCAGCAGAACCGGTAAAAGCAGCTGGGGAGGCCCGAGCAGGAAACCCGGCGGCGGAGATGACAAAGCAGCCGTTTATGATCCGGATAGTCAAGCCTGGTGGTGGGCTGATCTGGAACAAAATGTCTTCCAAAAAGTATCTCCTGTTGATGGCCAGCTGTACGGAGATCTTACCGGCGGCGGCGGTAGCATGAAGCCTTGGGAAACACCGGCAAAACCGATTATCAAGATCAACGGCAAATACTATGTTAAAGCCGATGGCGGGGATTTCTATTATGGCGATAAGCTGGAAGGCGGAAACGGCAAATTGATGAGTACCGAAGACGCGTTGCATGAAACCGATGAGATTTTCTACTATGATATGGTGACCGGTACAATGGTAACTCAAAAAGCAATGAAAGATCAGCTTGAAGATTTGCTCAACCAGGCCAAATCTTTGAATGAAGACGATTATACTGCGGATAGTTGGAGCAGAGCAGACCTTCCCGGGGCAATTTCCGGCGGAGAATTTGTTTTGGAAGACGATACCGCAACTCTGGAAGAGGTCAAAGACGCTATCAATGATTTGATCATTGCAATGGCCAGGCTCGAAGAGAAAAACTATGCCGAATGGGTTATCGGTCCGGATAAAAAGATTATGGACTTGAAAAACAACAGAACGCTGCAATTAACGGCAACGACCAAAATAGAAGGCATTCCTGTAGCCGTTACCTGGTCTATGGTGTCCGATAGCTATGATTATGCGAATGACGACGACGAGGTAGGTACGCTGAGAAACTTTAAAGCAACCACAACCATTGACCCGAATACCGGACTCATCCAGATCGCGGCCAACGAAACAGTTGACAGGATCATTGTAACAGCAGAGGATGCAGAAGGCAACAGGGTTACGGCCCTTGTGTATGTTGTTCCCGATAAAGACTTAGTCGACATACTTGACGGTCTTACTGGTACAACCGATGATCTCGGCAAAATCTTCATGGCTGACGGGATACTTTGGAGAGTTCTCAAGGTTGAAGAAAACGGCGATACCCTGATCACAACCACAAGTGTTGAAAGCCGGACTCCCTTTAATTCCTCGGCAAGCCAAAAATTCTACCCCAGTTCCCGGCTTGACACCGAATGCAGAAGTTTCTATGCCCGGAGATTGAATGACTTGCAGAAAGTAGCAAGACCGGCAGTTTTCCCGGCAGGTATCCAAATCAGTTCGACCGCTAATGCCAGGAATACGCAGGACATGAGCGCCTGGTCCTATGTGGACGAGGGTGTGGGAGAGAAGACTTGCTTTGCCCTTTCCGCTACCGAACTATATTTCAGCCCGGGATTCATTGGCGCCAACCCTGCTCCCAACAGCACTGCCAACGACCCGAACAGAACGGTAACCGGAGGAAACGGACGTTTTTGGACCCGTACCGCCCGTAATACAAATTATGTCATCCGTACAACTACACCCGGAGCGCCGGCTTCCACTACTCCGACCTCCAACCGCTGGATCCGTCCGGCTATGTGGATCAATGTCAATTAAGGGTTGAGCCTTTATAAAGAGGACAGAGGACAGAGGACAGAGGACAGATGACAGAGGACGGAATGGGTGACTTTCGCTCCGCGAAAGGATTGAATTAAGTGCTTTGGGGGGCGCCGCTGCCCGAAACAGCGGCGCCCCCCCAAAAACACTTTGCTTGGGCAGAGTCTTCCTAAATGTGTTTGATTATGGCAAACACATTTAGGAAGACCCTGATCAAGAAAATGATCACGGTCTTTTGAGGGCAATCAAGCCAAAGGAAGTGATGATGGTTGAAGCAAGTTGAAAATAAAAAACATATTGTTTCCGTTAAAATTATTTACTTTGCGTTAAGTTTTCTAATGATACTATCAATTTTTATGGCAAGCAGTTATGCCTGGCGCGGCTTAGTAAACAAGGAGAATCTCTTCAGCGGCACACAGCAAGAAAAAAAATCCGATCCAACGAAACCGGGTACAAAGGATCCGACATCAAACACAGATAAAAAGGATGATACCTCTTTTAGCTCAAACACTATAAAAATCGAAGGCATGAAGAAATGGGAACACGGAAAAAACCCGGCAGTGAACCAGCCAAAAAACATTACGGTGCTCGTTAAAAACGGCAACGCGGTTGTGATCCAAAAGATTGTATCTGCTGCTGATGGCTGGCAATGGAACTTCAGCTTGCCGAAATATGATAGTTACAATAAGGAAATCGTTTACACTGTTGATGAAGATACGGTTTACGGATACAGAAAAAAAGTGGACGGATACAGTATTACAAACACATATATCCCACCGGCCCTGAATATTCCGGATTCGCCTGATCCCGGCCTTTCCAATCCCTCCCACCGGAATAAACCGTCATCGGATAGTCCCAATACAGGCGATACCACCAATATGGCTATATGGTTTGTGATAATGATCGGATGCGCGTTTTGCCTTAGATTGCTTTTGGAGAAAAGGCGGTAATGCTTTTTGCACTTTTAAGTAAATAAACTAATTAAATCTCTGGGGTGCGGTATAAGGCACATTCAGGGATTTTTTTTGCCTTTATGTAGCATATTAAATATACTTGGGCCTTGAAAGGATATAATGATATATGAAAGAGTTGCTATCAATAAAAGAATTTTCCAAATTATCCGGTATCAGTCAAACGACACTGCGTCATTGGGAGGAGTCCGGACTGTTTTTCCCTGTAAAACGTGACATGAAAACGAATTACCGCTATTATTCCCCTGACCAGATGGTAACCATAAAATTTATTTCTGTTTTAAGTAATTTGAATATTCCCTTGAAGGAAATCAGAAAGGCGGATAGTGAACGCACTCCGGAAAAAATATTGGCTTTGATCGAGCAAAGGGAAAAGCAGATAGACATGGAATTGCACAAACTACGCGAATGCTATTCCATAATCAATACCAGGCGCGAATTGATCAGCTATGGGATAAAGGTGCTTGAGGGATACAAGGCGGCGGATGGAGAAATAGCCAAGGACAAAAATAATAAAAATACGGCAAATGAGAATGGATATGTTGATGTGACCAAGATTGCTGTGTTGAAAAGAGAAGGCACTCCATATATTCTTGGTTCAGGCAATAATTGGAATGAAGATGAAGATTTTTATAAGCCGCTTATGAATTTTTGCAATGAGGCTCTGAATTTACGGATAAATCTTAGTTTTCCCATCGGTGGTATGCACGAGAGTTGGGACAGGTTTTTGAAGGCGCCGGGAAATCCCGATTATTTTATATCATTAGATCCAACCGGGAACCGCAGCTCGAAAGCCGGAAATTATTTAACCGGTTTTGCCTATGGTTATTATGGCCATTTCGGCGATTTACCTGCAAGAATGACGGCATATATAGAAGAAAAAAACCTGACCGTGTCCGGTCCGGTTTTCTCTGTTTATTTACATGACGAAGTGTGTGTTAAAGATATATCCCACTATTTATCGCAGGTTTATGTTGCTGTATCAAAAAATCAGTGAAAAAACTATCAATGATATCTTCATTTACCGCACCTCAAACCTCCTGCCATCACGCTTACAGATATCTTTGATCACATTTTTGCCCGAGAGGGCGTTAGCAAACAGGGCGCCTGTCGATGTTACCCAAATACCAGCCAGGTAGAACCCATCAAGCCCGGGTAAAGTATTTTTTGCCGCCTTTAGCATTGTTCCTAAATTGAAGGGTTTATTGGGAGCGTTGGCAAAGCCGCGTGTTCCTCCCATAAAGCGTTCCCATGTCTTAATTGTAACCACATCGAGAACCTCTACCTGGTTTGCTATTCCCTCAAAATACTTTTCCAAAATCGTGATGGCTTGATCCGCCACCAGCCGCTTTTTGTCTTTATATTCCTCATCTGTGCCGCATTCCCAGTAGGAAAAGGGTGTTATCATCTCCACCTTGATCACACCTTTGCCATTCGGTGCTAAAGAGGGGTCAAAACCGTAAATTTGCATTTCCAGTGAGTCTACCGTTTTTCCCGCCAAAGTTACCGGTTCATCCAAAAGCATTACCAGTGCGGAGGGTTCATGGGACAGATCGCGATTGACGCCCAGATAAACCATGGTCCCCCAATTAGTTTCAGCCGCTCCCTCTTTTGCCCAGCCTGCGATCTCATTGTCTGCATAGTTGCCTTCAAGAAGGTCATATATGGTTTTTCTCCCGTCCGCGTTGGAAATGATAATATCCGCGTAATGCTTGCTCCCATCCTCAAGGAGGACGCCAATGGCTTTGTCGCTTTCCGTCAGGATTTTTGTTACTTTATGGCCAAGGTTCAGTTTGCCGCCTAAAGCCTGGTATTTCCCGGCAATCGACTTGGCAAATTGCCCGCTTCCTCCGACCGGCCAAAGAATATCTCCGGCAGCCCCTGCCGCGTGTTTGGCAAAATGCATACCTGTCGGAAGTTCCGGTATTGAATATTCCAGTAAAGCTATCGCCCGCCTTAAAAGAGGATTTTTAAAGCGTTTCGCGTAATCACCTAAAGTTAGGTTCATATATTTCAGGTTTCTCAACATAGTTGGCATCAGGCCAATCATACCTCTTTTTCCGCCCATCATCATGCTGCCCATCATGTCCTCTCCGACAAAAGAGCGAATACCTTTTATGTATTTTTCTATCTCATTTTTATCTTCAGGGGCAATGTCAAGCATATGTTCCCGTAATTGACCTAAATCATTGTAGTCATAAAACAGGTTGCCTTTGAGGTCTGTAAAGGCGACACTCTCTTTTTGCGAAATCATTTCCCTCGGCAATCCGCCCAATTCCCGCCATAATTTGTTGAGTTTTGAACCTTCCTTGCAACCCATCAGATGGTGGATACAGGCATCAAAAGTATAGCCTTTGCGCTGCCAGGAGGCGCACTGGCCACCCGGAGATATATGCATTTCCTCAATTTGGGTTTGATACCCGTTCATTTGACCATAGATTCCCGCCGCCAAACCGCCCATTCCGGCTCCGATAATAAGTATTGATTTCATGGGTACCTTCTCCTTCCAAGTTTACTTTTGAATGATTCCCAAGTTTTTATTACTTGCGAAAAATCAGCAATTGATCCTCCTTTATTCTTCCCGTCATCCCGGACTTGATCCGGGATCCCCCGGGGATAAGCAGGGGATCCCGGATCAAGTCCGGGATGACGTAAGGATCGATTTTGTAGGCAAACTCGCAACTGTAAGCAGTCACATAGGCTGCAAGATCGGATTTTTCACAGCCTATGCGTCTACTGTCCAACAATAATTGAATCACAATCAGTGGCATTAAGCCGATATTTTAAAATTTCCTGATATTCAGCTGAGTAATACCAATCTTTGAGGGATCGTCTATCGGGAAACTCTATCAAAACTAGTCGGGAATAGTCCCAATGCCCTTCTAATATTTCCGGATTGTCATCAACAGCTAAATATTTGCCATTAAACTTGCTAAAGACTTTATCTACATCAATAAGATATTTTTGATATTTATCCTCATCCTCTATCTTTATATTCGCGATAAAAAATACAGCCATAATTAACCTCCTTTTGTTATCTTTTACAGTCATAGCAAAACTATGAAGTTAAAGAAGTACAAGGAATCACATAGATATAGTAATCCCTCTTAAATATAGTATACTCAATTTCATCAAAATCGTCAACTTAACTATGATTCAAAATTAGGTGAGTATTTGCAGGGCTATTGTCAGAATTAATGAATTATGCTAGAATATGTTTATCCGTGAGTATTTTTCTAAAGGAGGAAGCCTCATGATAAAATCGGTAGAACTTAAAAATTTCTTAAGCTTTGGGCCAGATTCTGAAAAAATTGAATTACAACCACTGAATGTTATCATTGGTAGAAACGGGAGCGGAAAATCCAATTTTATTGAAGCAATAGAGTTGCTCAGAAGTGCGCCTTCGGACATGAGGGAACATATTCGTAAAGGAGGTGGCGCTGCTGAATGGCTTCACAAGGGCTCTTCTGGAGAAAAAAAACCCGCAACAATGACTTTTGTGGTTGAAAACCTTGCCGCAATTTCAAAAAACAGTCTTCCAAATCTATTATATCAAATTACCTTTGCCGATGAAGCGCAACGATTCAGGATAATTAACGAAAAAATAACCAGTACAGAAAAGAGTCAAGGTGAAGCCCAGCCTTATATTTTTTATGACTATGCTTGGGGTTCACCTGTTCTTAATGTAAGAGTCCTGCAAAGAAAAGTCAAGCCTTTTTTGAAAAATATTTTAATTATTTTTTATTTCTTTTATTCTTTAAAAATGGGTATAGCAAAGCAGGCGGTTCCGGCAAAATTTTTTTACGCCGCCGCCGAAAAGCCTCACTCGCTGCGCTCGTTCACCTTTTCGGCGTCGGCGTAAAAAAATTAGCAGGAGGAGGCTGGCATAATTGAGTTTTATTTGACTAATCGAAATATCCCTTTGCAGAAGGACACTTCAAATATGGGGTACACCCTATATCATTCGTAGTCGGGGTGATATCGTTTGATGTAATACTTCATGTACTTTGTTAATACCTGGGCTTGAGATAGCTCCATTTCCTCGCAAGCCTCTGCAAACTCATCGACAACTTCACGAGGTAGTTTGTATGACTTGCTGATTAGACCCTTCTTCTTTTGATAGCGGGCTGTAGCCCGAGTAGCCGCGGTACCCATAGGGTACACCCTATAATTCCGGAGGATCTTGCTCGGGATAATGCTTATTCAGATGCTCTTTAACCCGGGCATAGTAGATCCTTAGGAACTTATTGGCAGCAGCAGTCATGTAAACGTAATAAGGCTTACCCTCGGCGCGTTTTTTATCAAGAAATTGATACACAGGCTCATCTTCCGGAGATCGTTTCAGGTAAGTATCCATCACTTGGAACAGGGTTTTACGAAGATGCGGCGAGCCGCGCTTGCTAGAAGGATTGCTTACTCTCTGGTAAGAGCCGGACTGGCTGACTTCCGGATCAATACCTGCGAAAGCAACGATTGACTTGCGGTTATTAAAGCGTCTCACATCCCCCAGTTCAGCCATAAGCTGCGACCCTGTTATCTCGCCAACACCATACATGCCAATCACGATGTCATACTCGGGGAGCTGCTTAGCCAGACGGATCACCTCAGCCTTAATTGTCATCAAACCCTCTCTAACGGCGGAGAGTTCGGCAGCAGCAGAGGTAATCAACAGCTTGGTGTTGGCATTCTTCGGCAGAGTAGGAAAATGCCCGGCACTAGAGATATACACATCCTCTGCTTTTGATTCGGAAAAGTTATATCCCTTGCGTTTACACCACTTTTGGTATCGCTCTGTGAAGGCATTTTGACTGACGCGGCAAATGCAATCACAATGCCAAAAAGATGTAATAAAATCTACCCATTTTTGATGGCCGTCGGCGCGGGTTGGGCTATCAAAAATGGTATTGGCGCCTGGAAAAGTCTTGTCCAGTAGTGCAATAAGGTTGTTTTGCAGTGCCACCGATGTTTTCATGTACAGGTTGTACTGGCGGCTGAACAGTTTAAGTTGTTGTCTTACGGCATCCGTAGGTGTGTATTGGCGTAATGTCGTCCAATTGTCGATCCCGTACTTTGCGATTTTGAGAGCATCTTTCTTATCGCTTTTGACCTTTCGGACGGAGCCAGCGCCACTCTGTTTGATAACAATAGGATTGAGGACACAGACGTAGATGCCCATTTCATGGAGAACTGCCGCCACGGGTTCATGGTAGCGCCCCGTGGCCTCCATGATGACCCTTGTGTTCTCACCAAGCCCGATAATATCGTAGCCTAGCTTCTCAAGATTGGCATAGGAATGAGTGACTTCATGTGGAGTGAGGGTTACTTCCCCAAAGGGTCGCATGGCTGCAACCATGCACTTGCCTTTGGAGATGTCGATACCGACAGCGTTCATAGTAAAAGGCCTCCTTAAATATATTTTTGGTATTGGCTACCGCCCTTTACTCAATGCTTATTCAATCTCTTGGGTTACACGAACGCACCAGAAGGTGGCAGGACAACCTGCGCAAATCGAACACTGCGAATGAGAGGGCGGGCTGACGGACTCCATTACGAACATGATCAGATCAGTTCTTGAGGGACATCGTCAGTCCAATCCACTCTCATTCTAACAGTTCAGCACGAGATGGAAAAGACACGGCTGACAACCGTGCCTTCAACCATAATTATATTGTAAGAAAAAGGATAAAGGAAAAAGGAAAAGGATAAAGGATAAAGGATAAAGGATAAAGGATAAAGGATAAAGGATAAAGGATAAAGGATAAAGGATAAAGGATAAAGGATAAAGGATAATTATTGGACTGTTCGTTTTACTTTATTTGTTTTGCTTTGACTTCTTTCAGAGCTGCTGGCTTTTGGGAGTTGAAGTTTGCCTGGATAACATATTAAGTACTACTTTAACAAGGAATAGTTAATAAGATTACTTTCAAAATACCTGAAGAAATTAATTGGAAAATTTTACTAATTACAAACAATCTGACTTGCTGCTGGGGCTTCAGTTTGGTTATATGGAAAGGTTTTCCAAATATTTCTTTCAAATTGAGATATCGTTTTGCAAGAAGTTCCAAAAAACGACAAATGCGCGTGATGAGGGAATTATTTCCCGCGTCACACGCATCAGAGTTAGTTTTATTATACTGTTGAATGATGATGATTGCAAAGGTAAAATATAGAAGTTCGAAGAAAAGTATTGATTTTGGTGAATTTTGCTGTATAATTGAATAGCTGGAGTAATCCGGCAGGAAAAGGGCAAATCTAAAAACGGCGAAAAGCCGGACGGTTACGTCCACCCACCCCTGGATGCAGGAAGGAGGTGGTCGCGTATGGAGATAGCATACATAGTTTGCATGGCACTCGTTGCTATTGTTGCTATACTTGCAAATCGAAATATGAAAAAATAGCCCTCCGCTTCCCCAAGTGACGGGCTATTTTTTGTCCTGAAACTTGGACGTAACCGTTAGAGGTTTTGCCCTTTTCTATTTCTATTATACTGCCGTTTGATAAAATTGTCAACGTTTTTTTATAAGTCACCTTTGAGCTTTCAGCGAAAAGGGTTACTGTTCAGGCCCTAATCCAGACAAGCTGGGAAACCAACGTCATCCCGGGCTTGACCCGGGATCCCCTACTCGCCTATCAGGGGATTGCGGATCAGGTCCGGTTGACAGGTGGGGGCCTGAGCAGTAACCGAAAAGGTGATTTTCGTCCACTCACCAAGCTTACTCTCTGCGACAACGCTTCCGCCCATAGCTTCTACTGCTGTTTTTACTATATAAAGACCCAGACCTGCGCCTTCTGCGCCCCGGCTTTTGTCTGCTTTGTAATATTGCTCAAAGATATGAGGCAGATGCTCTTGGGCAATACCGCAGCCGGTGTCCGATATGGAAATATTGACAAAGCCATCCTTGATTTCGCCGGCAGAAATCGTAATCGAACCGTCTTTTGCCGTATAACGCTGGGCGTTGCTGAGGATGTTATCGAATACACGCAAAATCTGATTTTCAGCTTGCCAAACCTGGCAATCCTGCCGGTAGCTGACATTAAGTACTATTCCCGCTGCTTCCATTTGGTCGGTATATTTGGCGGCTATGCCGGAAAGCAGGGTGGAAAGAGAAATCCAGGTCATATCATATTTGGCTGTTTCCATATTGCCTACAGATAAAAGCTCCCGGATCAGCCGGGCCAGATCGCTGCTTTTGTTGTAAGCTATATTTAAATGCCGTTTTACATCGGCCGGAATATCCGCCTCCAGGGCGATTTCCAGGTTGGCGGAAAGTACCGAAATGGGAGTTTTCAGGTCGTGGGAAATGTTTGCCACGGCCTCCCGGACGCTTCTTTCCGAAGCGGCAAGGTCGGTAGCGGTTTCCTGAAGCTTGGCCGTGCGCTCGGCGACCTTATCCTCCAAAATCAGATTTGCTTCTTCCACGCCTTTGAGGGCTTTGGCAAAGCGGTCGGAAAGCAGTATGGAGTGGATGATGGCGAAGACAAAGTTAAAAGCAACCGCTATATAGGGGGCGGCATTATAGGAGGTAGTGGTAAAGAAACCGGAGAAAATATAGAGGATGAAACCGAACAGATACAAGACAGAGAGACGGTTTTGGCGGTATTCACCGGATTTAAGGATCACCCCAATGCAGACTGCGGCATAGACCGCAACTAAAGGGAGCCCCAGTATCGCCCGCCAGACGGTATCAAGTCCCATCAGGATAATGGCAACGTTTACGGCGGCAGATACGATTATCAGGGCATATTTGATTTTTTTTGACCTGCCGGCGCCGAATATCTCATAGACAAAAAGAATAAGCCCTATCAGGGCAATGGTATAGGGGATTTGGCGCAGCCAGATGGTAGCGAAAAGTTCCGGCAGGCTAGGAAAAAGCTGCCAGCCGATACTGCCCGGCATAAATAAAAAGCGCAGACTTTGGCCCAGGCAGAAAATCGCGAAGTACAAGGCCGCTTTTTCCCGCCGGGTAAAGAAGCGCAAGGAGAGGTTATAGAGGGCCATCATCAGCATTCCGCCGCAAACAAGGCAGATACAGATCCAGATATTGAGCTGATTTGCCCCGCCGCTCATAGGCTGGATCCCTAAAAAATAAAATAATAAGCCGATAAAAACCGCAGCGAAAAGGGCATAAAAAGCTATCTCCAGCGTAGACAAAAAGCGCTTCATAAGCCGCCTCCGCTTTCCTCGCCCGGGATATATTTATAGCCCTCGCCGAAAATATTTTCAATTTTACCCAATGAATCATCGCCGGCAAGTTTGGAGCGGATCCGCTTGATACAGGTAAAGAGAGTGGCTTCCTCACCCGAAACAAGAGCCAGTAATTCATCTTTGCCGACCAATTCACCGGGGGTAGCCAATAGCCGCGTCAGTATTTCATATTCCGCCCGCGACATAATCAGATTGACACCCCGGATGGCGACGACCCGGTTTTCCTTGCCAAACATGATATTGGGCCGGGGGCTTTCTATCATATGGTCTGTCCCGTCATAAACCTTGCTGCGGCGCACCTGGGAATAGATCCGGGCGGTAAGCTCCTTGATGCTGTAGGGTTTTGTCATATAATCATCACCGCCCGCAATCAAGCCCTTGATCCGGCTGTCCTCGCTATCCAGGCAGCTTAAAAATATAATAGGGGTCTTTTCCGGATTATTACGGGCAATCGAGCAGATGGTAAATCCATCCAAATCGGGCAGCATCACATCCAGGACGATGCAGTCGTATTTTTTGGTTTTTAAAAGAGCAATGGCTGTAGCGCCGTCCATTGCCAGATCAACCTGATAGCCCTTGGCAGTCAAGTATTCCTGATTGACAGCCTGTATTTCCGGATTATCATCTATAAGCAAGATTTTATTCATAGGCTTAAGCCCCCTGACTCTTCTTACATGTAATATACTATAAAATTCGCTTATTTTCAAGCATATTATAAAAGTCATAGGAACCCATGACAATTAATATACAAAAAGCCCCCAAATGAGAGCTTTTCTGTATACCAATAGTAACTTACGGCGCAGAGTCGTAAATAAAAAATAAGGTTTTCGTTCAATCTTTTCGCGGAGCGAAAAGTTACCAACATTCTGAATTCTGAATCCTGAATTCTGAATACTTGCGGTAAAAGCCCGCCTATGGCAGTTTTATTTCATTATTGAGTACGGCCTGCATGTTGGCGCTTTGCAGAATATTGGCTAAATGATCCTGCAGGCCAATCAATAGTGTATGCACATTACAATGCTTTCCGCTCTTGTTATTGGGACAGGGACAGACCGCATCTTTTATCAAACACTCGTTAATGACTAACTCCTCTTCTATGGCGGTATAAATATCCAACAGCGTAATAGATGCAGGAGGTTTAATCAGTTCACACCCGCCGCCATGGTATAACTTAATCAAAGAGGCTTCTTCCAGTTTCTGCGCTATCTTAATAGCATTTGAATAGGAGATGTTTTCCTTTTCACAGATTTGGTTAATTGTTAACCCTTCTTCCGAAAGCGCCCGAACGATGCGGATTGCGTAGTCATATTCTCTCGAAACAAACATAATCTTCACCTGCTTTTCGCAAATATATTATTGAATCTTATTTTATGTTGAGTAATATGTTTTAATACATTTTTGCTAAAAATACAAACAGGTTAATTAAGCTGTTCCGACAGCCAGGCAGTAAAGCTTTCTGATTTTCCGCCGGCTTCAAGATACGCCTGCCGCAGATTGTTAAGAATTGTTGCTGTAGACGGATGGTTTGCTCCATATCTAAGCCATACTTTGTATGCTAGAATATATAATTCCAAAGCCTTGTCATAATCCCCTTGGGCTTGATAAACTACCGCCATATTGTTATAGGTATCGGCGGTAGAGGGATGCTCCTTGCCCAGCACTTTTCCCCTAATAGCCAAAGCCTTCTCATAAAACAGCAAAGCCTTGTCATAATCTCCTTGGTTTTGATAAACTCCCGCCATATTGTTATAGGTAGTGGCGGTAGAGGGATGCTCCTTGCTCAGTACTTTTTCACTAATAGCCAAATCCTTCTCATAAAACAGCAACGCCTTGTTATAATCCCCTTGGTCTTGATAAACTATCGCCATATTGTTATAGGTATCAGCGGTAGAGGGATGCTCCTTGCCCAGCACTTTTTCACTAATAGCCAAATCCTTCTCAAAAAACAGCAAAGCCTTGTTATAATCCCCTTGGTCTCGATAAACTATCGCCATATTGTTATAGGTAGCGGTGGTATAGGGATGCCCCTTGCCCAGCACTTTTTCCCTAATAGCCAAAGCCTTCTCAAAAAACAGCAAAGCCTTGTCATAATCCCCTTGGTCTTGATAAACTATCGCCATATTGTTATAGGTATCAGCGGTAGAGGGATGCTCCTTGCCCAGCACTTTTTCTTTAATAGCCAAAGCCTTTTCATAAAACAGCAAAGCCTTATCATAATCCCCTTGGTATTGATAAACTCCCGCCATATTGTTATAGGTAGCGGCGGTACGGGGATGCTCCTTGCCCAGCACTTTTTCCTTAATAGCCAAAGCCTTCTCATAAAACAGCAAAGCCCTGTCATAATCCCCTTGGCTGGCAAAGACAGCGGCTATTTCAAAAGTAAAATCGTCAAGTTCATTTTCGTATTTTTGCAGGAGCCTTTTAAACTCGGCAAAAAAGCGGTTTAGTTCAGCAAAATGCAGGATCCGTAATGATTTGTTTAAATCAAGTATCTTCAGGACAATTTCAAAGGCCCGGCGGCTGTTATAGTCCTTCAAATTACCATATTTTTCCAAATAATACTCCAGCAGCTCTTTATCAGCCTGGCTATATGGCACATCAGATATTTTTTGGATTGGCTCTACAGATTCTGTCGGGACGGTAAAATCTGCATGATATTGGAAAAAGGAATTGAAATCCGGAGCCTTGCGGGCTATTTTGATCCGGAAATAGAGGGGCATCATAAAGACAAATACTTGGGGCATTTCCGCCAGGTTGTCCCGGCTCAGGTTGACGATTTGCAAAAAGTCTTCATCCGGCAGATCACCGCCTGCCAGCTGAAAATTTACCAAAAATAGAATCCGTACGCCGGGGGCCAGCATTTCCTTCAGGGCTTGGGAGGTAAAGAGAAAATCATTGCCGATATTTTTAAAATCAATGACCTGGACCTCGCCGGCAGGAAAAAGGTCTTGGATCTCTGCCGCTATTTCCCTTTGCAGGAGGATCGAATTGCTGGTAACGCAGAAAAAGGCATTGATTTTTTGGTGAAGAAGCCGGGTATATAGATAATGGAATTCTTTTTCATCATAACCTGATTTATTAATCATCCAGCACCCCCGGATGATTTTTGATATAATTCCGGATCAGGGGGTGCAAATCAAGCCAATGTTCCCCGTTATATTCAAAAACAACTCCGGCATATAGCAGTTCGGATAAATCGGCCTCATTACGGGTCCGGTGATCCCCGTCATATATAGCTTTGATCGCCGGAAAATATTTGTATTCGGCCCGGAAAAACAAATCGGTGGCAAATTTCTTGGCGGCATGTTCAAATGAGGACATATCCACTGTTTTTCTTTCCCGCATATAAGCCACAAAAGCGCTTTCCCTGACCAAATAACAAGTATCCCGCAGATTCCCGCCTCCCATAGCAATAATACTTTCTATCACACCGTCTTCGAAATAGGAAGGATCGACTCTTTTTGCGATCAGCTCTTTGATCACCCGGATGCCATCTTCATAAGGCTTATCCGGGAAACCCCGATAATGGGTTTTGATCATAGGCATTATGGCAGGGTTGACGAAATACCCCTGCAAAATAGTAGCAATAGGCGAACGATAGACATTGATAGGGCAAGTGATCACCAGGTGGGTATTGATATTGGCCAGGGAGGAGATATCATTTCTGAACAAATCCTTGACATTGTCGGAGCGGCATTTTTCCAGTCCGTCGATGATAATAATAATCTTGCCCTTTGGAGCAAGCGAATCATTTATCTCATCAATCATAGCGTTTAGGGCTCTAGTAATATTGGGGATTTGGGGGGCGATTTCTTTCCTTAACTCCTCTTTTTGGCCGGAACCAATCTTAAGAAAAGCCGAGATTTTTGAAGTGATTTTTAAGATAAAAGGCAGGGAAAAAGCAGCTTCTACTTCGGCGCCAACTTCGGCTTGTACCTCCTTACCCCAATATTTTATGGTTGTTTTTGTTGCAAGCGCTTCATAAAAAGAGGATATTAATTTTTTGTGTACCTGCATTCCGTTATCTTCAGCATATTTTAGCAGGCATTCTACTATCCGCATAAAAATATCGATATGACTGAAATTATTAAGATCTAAATCCTCACGGGCTTCAATGCCAATAGAGGGCAAACCGGCATTTTTCAGCTTTAAAGTCAGCATTCCCAGCTCGGTCGATTTGCCGCATCCCCCATGGCCAACCACCAGAAGATGGGAGTTTTTATCTGCCGACTTGATGTTCTGATATAATAAATCATGGAATTCAAAGCCTTCGTTACCCCTGACAGAGTCAGTTTTTTGATAAAAATCCATTTGCTCTTCAGTCAAAGCAAAGGGGTGAAAAAGGTTAGATATATCAGCCAAGGTCATATCTGCCGAAGCAGGCGCTTTACTAACCATAACAAGAATGCTCCCTTCTTTTCTTTTGATAGTTATATTATACGCTATATTTTTAAAAACTCAAGTATTATTTAGTTATGAGGTCATCGCCGGGGTTTGCATACATGTTTTTTTCGGCATGTCCCAGAAGGTATAAAAAGGCATAAGCCGGGATGCGGTAAACAATTGGGCAAGCTTGAAGCGGCCCGAAATCATCTGCGCGTTTTGTAATTAACAAGGCGCTGTCCGCTTTTTCAGCCGTTCTTACAATAAGCGCCTTTTCGCCGATCGAGTATTCTTCGCGATATTTAACCTCAATTAAAATCCGGCTCTTTAAATAGTCGACCACAATATCTATTTCCTGATTCTTACCTCCATTGCGGTGATAGCCTACATTCGCTGCCAGCCGGTAGTAAAAAGCCCGCACATGCTTGTAGACAGCTGTTTTGGCTATAATCCCCATTTCAATGGGATTAGTCAGGATATCCTCCTGCATGATGACAGCATTACGGATAGCTGCATCCGCAATATAGATTTTGGGTTGGGATTTTAGTATTTTCTTGCCGCCAAGGTCAACAGGCTTGCTGATATAGATCAAATTCGCGCTCATAAGATACTGGATATACTTTTCAACAGTCGGCCTTGTTACACCTTCAAGCTCCTGTGATATAGCTTCCATGCTTATGATGCCGGACGAATTATAACAAAGATAGAGGAAAATCTTTTCCAGGTCGACAATACTGCGGATATTATACAAAGCCGGAATATCGCGCTTGAGCACTTTGTCAACCACATCATCCCTCATAACACGCTGGGCAAACAACTCGTCAGAGGAAAGAGCGAGCTCAGGGAAGCCGCCGACAGTAAGATAACGGTTCAGGTGCCTTTGCAGCGGCGACAGCCTTGCAAAGAGCATAGTCTGCTCATGCTGCGGCAAATCAGATAGCCCGGAGGGCTTTATTTCCGGCAAAAGCTTTGGCTTTTCAACGCCCAGCAGATCGCAGTATTCATAAAATGATAAAGTAGGTATTTGTAAGGTGCTCCAGCGGCCTACACCGCTTTCATTAGCCTTATCAATCAAAATCGGGCTGGCAGAACCAGTGGCCACTCCCCGGCAATGGGGGTTGGTATCATAGAGCGTCTTAAGCCAGGCAGCCCAATCAGCTGTGTACTGGATCTCATCGAAAAAATAGTAGACATCGTCATCAGGATAAATGTTTTGTTGGTACACATTCACTATTTTATCAAAGCGGCATAGCTTCAACAGGGGATGATCGAAGGAGATATAGACAATGCGGTTTGACGCTACACCAGCATCTAACAGGCCTTCAATCATTTGGTACATAATAGTAGTCTTGCCGATCCGGCGAGCGCCGGTCAAAAGGGCTATGCGGCGTATATCCGGATGCATAAGCAGCTTCATGGCCTCAAAATAGGCAAACCGCCTAACCGGCTTTGCATAATCAGCTGAGATTCTTCCTGTCTTCCACCAGGGATTTGTAGCAGACAATACTTTCAGTAAATTTTCACTGCTTGCTATCATCTCCAACACCTCCGCAAGTATTATATGCCATATTTACTAAAAAGTCAACTTTAATGAAAATATATTTTCATTAAAGTTGACTTTTTAGTTGCAGGAAGTTTTCAAGTATATTTTTAAATACGAAGAATATCAGCGAAACTGACAGAGGTAGCCTAAGAAGGAAAATAGCATAAACTGCAAGAATTTATAGAGGTACCCAAATGGTAATTTCTGTAACAGATTGACCTATAATTTGCTGGAAACCGGAGATCAAGGAGGAAAGCTATGCTGAAAATCGAACATCTTACCAAAACCTATGGCAAAAAACGGGCTGTAGATGATTTGTCACTTGGGATCGCTCCGGGAGAAATATGTGCCTTTATCGGCCATAACGGAGCGGGGAAAACCACTACCATCAAAGCTGTTTGCGGTATAATCAGTTTTGACAGCGGTGAAATCCTGATCGACGGCAAGTCGATCAAAACCCATCCCCTGGAATGCAAAGCCCAGATCGCCTATATCCCCGATAATCCGGATTTATATGATTTCCTCAGCGGGATCAAATACCTGAACTTTATCGCGGATGTTTATAAAGTGGGCGCTCAGGAAAGAAAGAAAAAAATCAATACATATGCGGAGCTGTTTGAGCTTACCGCTGATTTGGCCAATCCCATATCCGCCTATTCCCATGGGATGAAGCAAAAGCTGGCCCTGATCTCCGCCCTGATCCATGATCCCAAGCTGATGATCTTGGATGAACCCTTTGTCGGACTGGACCCGAAAGCCTCTCGCCTGGTCAAGGGAATAATGCGGGAAAAATGCGCAGGCGGCGGGGCGGTTTTTTTCTCCACCCATATTTTAGAAGTTGCCGAAAAACTCTGCGACAAGGTAGCGATAATTAGAAACGGCATATTAATAGCCCATGGAGAAATGGATAAAGTACGGGGAGAATCCTCTCTGGAAGAGGTATTTTTTGAGCTGGAGGAGGGTATAGCCAATGATTAAGGCTTTGTTTGTCCTTAATACCAAAGCGCTTATTTCAGGAATATTCCAGCTGGGCGGCAAAAAAACAGGTATTATAAAAAAGCTGCTTATTGCAGCCATCGGGATTTATGTTGCGGGCGCTCTTGCTCTTTTTTTCGGCGTACTTTTTTACAGCCTTCTGGGTCCCTTTTATGAGACCGGATTGGGTTGGTTGTATTTTGCCTTTTTAGCCACTATTGTTTTTGCTATCTGTGTATTCAGTACTATTTTTACCGCCCAAGCTCAGCTTTTTAAGGCCAGAGATAATGAAAGGCTGCTGGCTATGCCGGTTTGCCCCAGGGATATTCTGATCAGCCGTTTGCTGGTGATTTTGGCTGCCGAATATTTATTTGAAGCTATAATTTCCCTTCCTGCTTTGGTGCTGTGGCTGGCGGGAGGTTATGCCGCATCTGCCGGTATTGTCTTTTATGCTCTGGGATTTATCCTGCTGCCGCCGATGGCTGCCTCCATCTCTCTTTTACTGGCCTGGCTCCTCTCGGTTAGCACAGCTCGCTTGCGCCATAAAAGTATTGTCACCCTTTTGATCTCGGTGGTATTTTTGCTGGCTTTTTTTTATGCCTTTAGCAATATGCAAAATTATTTGGGCCAGCTGCTGAGCAAAGGCACGGAAATAGCAGCGGCTTTTCAAAAGGCTATGCCGCCGTTTTATGCTTTCGGGGTTGGTATTGCCCAAGGCGATATGGTAAATTTTGGAATATTTATCCTGTGGGCAGTCTTGGCTTTTGGCCTTGTCTTTGCCTTGATCTCGGCTAATTATCATAAAGTATTAACTGCAAACCGGGGCAGTGTTGCTGTTTTGTATCGGGAAAAGCAGACCAGAGTAAAGGGAGCTTGTTTGGCCCTTATCAGAAAAGAGATGGCCCATTTTTGGAGCAATCCCAATGTTATCCTTAATTCTTCATTTGGCTCTATTTTTATGCTGATAGGCGCAGTTTTGATCCTGATAAAAAGAGAGGCTATTTTGGCAACCCTTGACCTATTACCGCTCAGCGGCTCATCTTCTGCCGGCCTGATTAGCGCTCTTTTGCTGTTTTTGGTTACTTTGAACAGCCTGGCAGCTTCCCTGATTTCTTTGGAAGGAAAACAACTTTGGATCGCCAAAAGCATCCCTGTCAGCGGGAAAATAGTTTTGCTGGCGAAAGCCTATACTCATCTTTTACTCTCAAGTCTGCCTTGCCTAGCCGCTTCCATAGCGGCGGCGATTGTCTTTGCCGGTACTATAGAGGAATATCTGCTGATCATTATCTTGCCCCAAACCCTGACTGTACTGCTTGCTTGCAGCGGTCTTATGCTGAATTTGATTTTCCCCAAGCTGGACTGGCTCAACGAAATTCAGGCTGTTAAGCAGGGGATTTCAGCAATGATATCTATACTTGGCGCCATTGGGCTTATTATCGGCCTGACTGTTTTATATATTTTCGCATTCAGCAATATCATGTCAATAACCGCATATCTTTGGCTGGCAGCAGCCATATTTGCCGCGACTTCGGCTCTATTTTCCCTATGGCTGGCAAAGGCTGGAGTTAGGAGGTTTGAAGAGCTTTAGAAATTGAAAAAGGGAAAAGGAAGAATATCAAGCGAATAAAAACTTGACAAATGAGTACAATATACTGTACAATAATAAGTACAATAATAAGTCCAATAACGAAGGGATTTGATTTTATGCTGGCCGTAAACTATTCTACCATTCGCAATAGCCTAAAAGATTATTGTGACAAGGTAACTGACGAAAACGAAACAGTTATCGTAACCCGGAAGGATGAAAAAAATGTTGTTCTTATTAGCCTGGAAGAATATAACTCATTAAAAAAAGCCGCAAGAAATGTGGCTTACTTGGACATGATTGACAAATCAATGGTACAGCTTGCTAGTGGCGAAGGGACAGTCCATGAGCTTATTGAGGTGGACGATGACTAAGATATGGGCGGATAAGGCGTGGGACGATTATGTAGCATGGCAGACAGAGGATAGAAAAACCCTCAAGCGTATCAATGCACTTATTAAGGACATTGAAAGAAACGGCTTATTTGATGGTATTGGCAAGCCAGAGCCTTTGAAATACCGTAAGGCATGGAGCAGGAGAATAGATCAGGCAAACAGATTGGTTTACGATTTTGATGAAAACAAAAACCTTCTGGTTATCGCATGTAAGGGGCATTACGAAGATTGACAATTATCTATACTATACGGTGAAAAACGCTGACTGTTGCTGTCGGCGTTTTTTCTTATAATTTGTAAGAAAATCTTAAGAAAAGCTTTTGTTGATTTGTAAGAATTAGCAACTATACTAAGCCTTAAGGAGGTGGTATAATAGATGACAGAGGACAGAGAACGGAGGAAGGAACGGTGGGTTTTTGCTTCGCAAAAATTATTGAAGTGAAAATCAGCTATTCCTATATCCACATCTGAAATATGAGGAGTGGTGGGGTTTATGAATATTTTGATTTGCGACGATGATAGGGAAATTGCGGCGGCTATTGCGGTTTATTTGCAGAATGAGGGTTATTCAACATATTTGGCCCATGATGGCAGGGAGGCCATTTCTCTTCTGGAGGAACAGGAGATCCATTTGATCATTATGGATGTGATGATGCCCCGAATGGATGGACACCTGGCTACTAGGGAAATCCGGCAAAAGCGCAATATTCCTATCATTATGCTTTCGGCCAAAAGCGAGGATACCGATAAAATTATGGGGCTTAATCTGGGGGCGGATGATTATGTTACCAAGCCCTTTAATCCTCTGGAACTGATTGCCAGGGTCAAGAGCCAGCTGCGCCGCTATACTTCTTTGGGCAGCATTCCGGGAGCAAAGAGCGAGGGTGTCTATACGGTTGGCGGACTTTCCTTAAACGACAGTCAAAAGACGGTTAACCTGGATGGGGAAGATATCCGCTTGACACCTTTGGAGTATAAGATTCTACAACTTTTGATCCGCCATCCGGGACGGGTATTTTCTATTGACGAAATCTATGAGCGGGTCTGGGGAGAGGACTCCTTGGGCGGGGGGAGCACCGTGACTGTACATATCCGGCGTATCCGGGAAAAAATCGAAATCAATCCAAAAGAACCAAAATATCTAAAGGTGGTGTGGGGAATTGGCTATAAAATTGAAAAACTGGACAGCCCGGCGTCCTGTTAAAATATGCTGTGTGATCCTTATTCCTATCATGGCTTTTCTGACCCTATTTGGTGTTATAGGAATTTTGCAGATGGATAATTTCTATATGGAGCTTTTATTTGCTGATCTCAATGAGAACGATTTCTTTTATACCAGCTATGTTTCGTCTGCTCTTCATCAGGTGCAAACTTTGTTTCATTATCAGGATGAAGAAAATATACGCAATATGGGCTGCCTGGAATGGCAGCTGAATTATGGTTACAGATATGATAGCGATGGTCGGGAAATCAAAGAACAACAGTATGAGCTCTGGGAGTATAATATCGACTATGGGCGAAGGCAATTAGGCAGTACCTTCATCTTAGATCTGGAAAGCCCGGAAGCAAAACACCTTGTAGAAGAAGCGATCAACAATCAGTTATCGGCTTATTTGACCATTAAGAAGTTGCTGCAAGCGCGGGAAGGTTTATACTATTTTATAACTGATGGCATAAGGGAATCAAGCAACCTGACGCAAAAACAGGATGTGGATTTCTTTCTTGGCCAGCCGGTTTTTCTGATCCTGGAAAAAGGCGGAGTTTCTCAATTTTCCAGTCAACTGAAATCTGGCGGATACGGCGGACCATGGATATATAAAAACCTCGAAGATGTGACCTGCAGTATCGCTTTCTCAAAGAAAGCTGTAGAAGACATGAATAGCTTGTGGAAGTTTACGCAAAGGCAGGCATATTCCCATATCGGACTTATTACTGCTTCATTTATAGGTATGCTTATCTTACTTGTCATTCTTTTAGCCGGCGCGGGCCGGCGCTCTGGTGATAAAAATATCCATTTTACCTTCTTTGACAAACCTTGGCTTGATTTTAGCCTTGCTTTGCTTATCATCTATGAGTTTTTTGTTTGTGTTTTGAGTTATAAGGCAATTGAAACAGCCTGGCAATACAACAATAGGCAAGGGATGATCGTTATTGGCGCCATATTATCCCTCTTATTTACCCTGCCCCTGCTTTGGTGGGTAACAAGCTTTGTTAAGCGCTGTAAAAATGGAAAATTTTGGAAATATACTCTGACCTATGTCTTGATCCGGGGAGTTTATAGAAAACTTAAGAGCTTTGCCAAATCCTTGTGGGCCGGATTTCCTCTTACTGCCAGGGCTGTGTTGATTGCTGTTGCTTTTTTTGCGGCTATGCTTATCTGTATAGCTAGCGATACAACATGGGCTGTTCTTCTCTTCTGCCTTGTCATAACAGCTCTTACGGTATTGGGGCTTTTGCGCTATGCCAGGAAGCTGTATTTGCTTGAGCAGGGGGCCAAAGCTGCCGGCAACGGAATCTATGACCCACCTATTGAGGTCAGCGGCGGGGAGCTTGGCAGTATTGCCGCTTCTATAAACAGTATCGCAGGCGGGATCAATGCTGCCGTTCATGAGCGTTTGAAAAGCGAACGGCTTAAAACCGAGCTCTTAACCAATGTTTCCCATGATATCCGCACACCTCTTACTTCTTTGATCACCTATACCGATCTGCTCAAAAACGAGGGCCTGGACAGCGCCAAGGCCCCGGAATATCTGGATATCCTGATTCAAAAATCCACCCGGCTCAAATCCCTGACCGATGATTTGTTCGAAGCTGCCAAAGCGGCCAGCGGCAATATTGAGGTGAAGATAGATGATTTTGATCTGGCAGATTTTCTCCGCCAGGTGGTGGGTGAATTGGATGAGCGGGTAAAGGGGTCGGGGCTTGATTTTCGTCTCAACCTGCCGGAACATGCAAAGGTTAGAGCAGATGGCAAGCTGCTCTTGCGGGTGATGGAAAATCTGCTTGCCAATGTTTTTAAATATGCCTTAAGCGGGTCCAGGGTTTATATTGATATTATGCCGGAAGACGGCTGCTATCGGCTGGATATTAAAAACATATCGGAGCATCCCTTGAATCTTGAGCCTGCCGAATTAACAGAAAGGTTCAAACGCGGCGACAGCGCCAGAGGAGGGGAGGGCAGCGGCCTGGGTTTATCTATTGCCCAAAGCTTTACTCAGTTGCAAGGCGGCCGGTTTAATATCTCAATTGATGGGGATCTGTTTAAGGTATCACTATATCTCCCAATAAGCAGTCCCTTATCAAAATAAAGAAATCATGAATACCCTGCCGGTTTGAATGCTAAGAAAAAAAGTCCTATAAAATATAGGAAAATATTTCCTATATTTTATAGGACTTTTTTCAATATGACATTTTTTTACAAACCTTTTTTTAGCATCGAAAAATCCTATTATTGGTTCGGATGTCAAAACCCTTTTTTTGCGATTTTGCCGCAATATATATTGTTTGAATATATGTGTATTGCAGAAAATCATCAATATATTGTGTTTAGGCTTGCAAAAAAAGGGTTTTGACACACAGATCATTATTGACATACTTTATTTGCCGTGCTAAAATAATTGCATAAGTCTTACATAAAATTACATATTTAGAAAATATTGTCTAAATATGTCGAAGGGAGGGAAGCATTATCTTTTTATGTGAGGCTGAATGAGCCTGAAAGTGAGGGCTACCGTTTCAGATTTTAGGAGAAAAAATTAGAGGAGGGAATAAGCTATGAGAAAGATGAAAGTATTTTTAAGCTTGTGCATTGTGATTGCCTTTGCCTTTTCGGCAGGGACAGGGGCGCTGGGCTATTCTGCCCCGGCGGATCTTGACGGCATGGCAGCAAAAATTGAGGCAGCCGGATTTAAGGCTTATGGAGCCCAGGGAGCTACTGCTGCCGCCGCCAAAGCAAAAGCTGAAGCGATCATTGCGGACTTGGTAACAGGAAGCGGGATAACTGCGGTAGTAACCGATTCAACAAACGCTCCTGCCTTTACGGCAGCGGCAACGGTTGATTCGGCGGTTCAGCCGAATCTTGACGGTAAATACCTATTCACGGTGACGCTCAGCGACGACACCGCAGCATCGTTGACCACCAAAGAGCTGACAATGACTATTATCCCGGATATTGACGGTTGTGTTTTGCGGGAGACCATAGAATACCTCGTCAATGATATTGGGCCGAGAATTTCAGGGACAATTACCGAACAGCGCGCCTGTGAGTACATGAAAGAAGTATTCGAAAAAATTGACGGCGGCGATAATGTCTATGATATCGCCCTGGAAGAATATTTATATAGTTGGGTGCCGGCCAGAGGTATTCAGCTGAGCCCGACCCGTACTCAATACGGATATTTGGTTATGAATGCCCGCCAGCAATACGGCGTGGTTGAAGCCGATGTTAAAAGCGGCGCTGCTGCGGTTGGTAATCCCTACCCGAATTCTGCCAGCTTCAGGGATTTTGAAGGCGGGCTTTTCCACGATTTCGGCAACTTTAATGCCTCAAATAACCGGGTTTCCTCGACCCCCCAGGAAAGCGATGTAATTGCCGCGGGCGGAAAAGTTTATGGGACATTAAGGTTCGACCGGGCTGTTACAGGTACAATGATCAATAACGCTATCGCTAATATCAAAGCTGCCTATTCGTCTACCGTTGATGTGACGGGGCTTTTTGTCGCCAGGACTGATAATGTTAAGACTACGACCAATCTGCTTTCCTATACATATAACGATGTTCCGGTAACTGTAAGCAGCTATACTACTGCGACAACTTCAGTCATAGGCCTGACCCTCGTGGACCTTATGAAGTGTAAAGCCGCGGGTGAAGCAGGTATTATCACAAAAGTCTTCAGAGCAGATCCCGAAATCGGGCGTATGACTTCTGCCAGGAAAGCTGCCGCGAACCCGGATAATCCGGATCTTGTGATCGTATATACTTCGCATATTGATACTGTCAGGGGCGCCCCAGGGGCGACCGATACCGCAACAGGTGTTGCAGCTCTCGCCGAGCTTGCCAGACGGTTTAAAAATGTGGATACAGGCAATATAGAGTTGATCTTTGCAGCCCAAGGAGCTGAAGAATACAACGATTTCAGCGCTACCAGTTTTTTGATTGAAAAATTGCGCGCTGAAGGCAAGGCCGTGGTAACCGTCAATATGAACTTTGATACGCCGGCTATGGCGGATAATGCCTTTAATGTGCTTGGGGATCCTATTGATACATTCATACTCGGCACCATTCAGTACGAAGAGCGCTACCAGTATCCCAATTACCGGAATGCCCTTTATGGTACTAATCTCGGCAGGGAGACATCTATGTTCAACTTGTCGGCACATTTGCT
>WRHF01000005.1 GCA_009783415.1 Clostridiales bacterium | reverse complement strand
AAAACAGCAATAGCAATCCTTTTACAGATCTGACCGGGAGCCATTGGGCCTATTCCTACATAATTTCAGCTTATGTGAAAGGTTGGATCAGCGGTTATCCGGACGGGGAATTCAAGCCGCAAAACGGGATCAGCCGGGCCGAGGTTGTTAAGATTGTCAATTGTATGCTTGGGAGGGGGATCAAGCTGGCCGATTTGCCGAAGGATCTTCCCAGCTATACAGATCTTAAACAATCTCATTGGGCTTATTGTGAAATTATGGAGGCGACTGTTTCCCATGAATTTAAACGTCAAGAGGACGGTTGGGAGATTTGGAAATAGCTTTGTTTTCTAAGGGCACATATACAAACCATCAAAAAAAGTGCTGATGGTCAAAATGACCATCAGCACAAATCAACAGCTGGATGCAAAGTCAGGATGAGCAACAAGGGTTTCTAGTATGTGTTATTTCAAGCATCATAATATTTCTCTCTATGCTCACTAACCTTTAGTGCTTTTACAGGGTATATACCGTATTTTTTTTCGATGGGAGTTACTTGTGCTTTCATATAAGCGGTCATTTCAGACGGAGACATTCCTTTGATTTCCTCGTACAAACTCACTCTTATTGCGTTAATTTCTTTTTCAATATCATTCAGCTTCTTCATAATCAAGCACCTCCATAGGGGTACAAATTGCAATTCTTTTGTAGCCCTCGCTAAGATTGATAAGCTCAGTCATCCTTTTTGTCTTCAGTTTATTAATGTGTTGATAATTAAATGATAAAATACAGTCAAGCTCGTGTATTGAGGAAATAGCAATATGAGCCCCATCAAGTAGAAATTTTTCGGGTATAACCTTATTTCTCACATAGATATTTGCCAACCTATTGGCTTCGTCGTGAAAATCCAAAACAGTAATGTTGTATTTCTCAATTAATTTCATCATATTTGCTCGTTTTGGTTCTTCTGTTTTTAGTAATTCAAAGGTAACATATCGGGAAGTATATCCCTCATATTCGCCTTTTCCTATCGCTTCAAACATACGAATAGTGTCAGCGTGCCCGTCCCTGTCAGCATCAAAATAGTAATTGAACAATGTTGTCTCCAAGTATATTCGCAATTTTGCCAGAGTAAACACCGCCCTTTCTTTGCACTAGTATTATACCAAACATTTCATAAAACTACAAGTAGCTTTTTTGACGGAATCTATCAGAGGCTGTTATCAGATAATTGATTGGAGATTTGGTTAATTATCAAAAATATTTATTCGGAGGAGGCAAAATAATGTACAAATCAAATTACAAAAGGGTTCTTAGTGCGGTTCTGGTGGTAGTAATGCTTCTGGGAATGCTGCCGGTGACAAGTTTCTCTGCAGCAACGGGAGCAATTGGACAAGCAGAATTACTCAGCGCAATACCTGACCTTGATTTTGTTATTGAGGAGAATTCATTGGAGTTGGTAGAGATTGTTGCTTTTGAGGAGGACTTTGCCCCAGGATATGGCAGTAATGGCAAGTTCCTAGCGCCAATTGGAGCCCCGGATGACGACTCTCTCCCTATTTCCACCAGAGCCCAGCTGGAGGCGATTGGAAATGATGCTACCAGCCTTGGTGGTAAATATCACCTCATAAATGACATAGATCTTGGTGGATCGGGTTGGGCACCTATTGGAAGTTATAACACAAGCTTTACCGGGACTTTTGATGGCCAAGGGTACGTAATCAGGAACCTTACTATAGCAGGTAATATATATCAGTATGCTGGTTTATTTGGCTATGCAAATATTGGTACAATTAGGAATGTTGGATTAGAGGATACTCATATAAACGATTCTTATACACCTTCATTTGGCCGTCCTCATGCTGGAGGTATATGTGGTATTATCGTGGGTAGTAGCAGTATCTTCAATTGCTATAACACAGGATATGTTTCCACTTCTGATTTTGCTGGAGGAATCTGCGGTTCAATTTCTGACAATGCTTCTATTTCAAATTGTTATAACCTTGGGGATATCTACTCATACTCTAGCTCTTCTTCTACTGCTTGCATGGCTGGGGGAATTTGTGGCACTAGCGCTGGCGCCATCTCAAATAGTTATAATACTTGAGGTGTTTCTGTTGCCATAACTAATCCTAATTCGTATGCTGGGGGTATTTGCGGATATAACACCGGTTTAGGTTCTATCAACAATTGCTATAGCACCGGAGATATTTCTGCTATCTCATCCAACTCTGCTCATGCTGGGGGTATCTGTGGGTATAATAACGGTACAGATCATGAGTTTATCAATAACTGTATTACTCTATCAAAGCGAATATATGCGGAGGCACCCTATACCTACAGCTATCTAATTAGCCATGGCGGAAGAGGAAGTAATAACTTGGCTCTTAAGGAGGATGTTGAGGGTGATCCTTATGATGACTCGGACAGACGGATTTCTCCGGATGAGGCCAAAGATCAAATAACCTATGAAGAAGAGTTGGAATGGGATTTTGAGGATGTTTGGCAGATGGTGGACGGTTATGCTTATCCGCAATTGAGAGGGTTACCACCTGCCGGGCTTTCCACTGATGCGACTCTGGCCAGTTTATCAATCTTAGATGTTGACGAAAGTATGTTATTTCCAGAATTTGGCATAAACGTAACCAGTCACCACGTTACGGTTCCCTATGGCATTGATAAAGTAATCATTGCGGCAAAGGCCAATCATCCGGGCGCCAGTATTTCCGGTATAGGTGAACAAAAATTATCTGAGGTGGGTGAGTATAGCTTTGAGGTGAAAGTGACCGCTGAAGATGGCGATACGGTTAAAATCTATACTATAACAATCACCCGTCTGGAAGAGATTCCAATCGACCCCAGCAAATTCCTAGCGCCAATTGAGCTACCGGATCCCAGTGCTAAAAAAATCTACACTGCCCAGCAGTTGCATAATGTGCGTAACGACCTTAGTGGCAGCTATATTTTGATGAATGATATTGATTTGGCCGATTGGGGTGAGTGGGGGCCTATAGGGGATAATCTTACAGACGATGACAGCTCAAGGTTTATCGGGATTTTTGATGGACAGGGGTGTGTAATCAAAAACCTTAGTATAGCAGGAGATACATATCAATACTCAGGATTGTTTGGCTATATAAATAACGCTGAGATAAAAAATGTGGGCCTTGAAAGCACTGACATAAATGCTCCATATTCTAGTTCAGATGCTGACTCTTATGCTGGGAGTATCTGCGGCTACACGACATCTGATTCTAACACTATATCAATCTCCAATTGCTATAATACAGGAGATATTTCTTCTGCTGATTATGCCGGAGGTATTTGTGCTTACTCTGATGTTCCTATCTCCATTTGCTACAACACAGGAGACATTTCTACTAATTCTCAATATGCTGGCGGTATCTGCGGTATCGGCGCTAATTTGATGATATCCTATTGCTACAATACAGGAGAAATTTCTTCTCCTTTTGTTGCAGGTGGTATTTGCGGTGGAGGCTCTGGCTCTATCAGTGACTGTTATAACACAGGGGATCTGTTTTTTTCTTATTGGGCAGGAGGTATCTGCGGAGTTCCCTTTTTTGATATCTCTATCACTAACTGCTATAATACAGGAGATATTTCTCCTTATGCTTATGCAGGAGGTATCTGCGGACTTATCTTTAATGGTAACGCTATTATCATTGACTGTTATAATGAAGGAGATATATTTACTTCTAGTTATGTCGGGGGAGGTATCTGCGGATATATCAATGGATCCATCGCTAATTGTGCTGTTGTTTCCAAGCAGATATATCCTACAGGGTTCGATGGTATTGGTTATCTAATCAGCCTTGGTGGAACAAAAACTAGTAACCTGGTTTTGGAAGGTATTTCTGGTGATCATATTGATGACTCCAATGGCCGTATAACTCAGGAACAGGCGGAAGATCAATTTACCTATGAAACAGGCCTGGATTGGGATTTTGCCAGTGTTTGGCAGATGGTTCCGGGTTACAAATATCCTCAACTGCGGGGTATGCCTCCTGCCGGCCCGACGGTTGATATCAAGTATACAGTAACTTTCGAAGCAGGAGATCATGGCACAATGGATACGACCCCTGTCATTGTGAAGGTCGGTTATGATGAAACAGTAACTATTGTGCCAAGTATAAAGGAGAATACAGGCTATATATTTGCCGGGTGGGAATCCAGCCTTGGCGGGATTTATGATTCGGAGGCGGTTGGCTTATATCGGGTGCGTGCTGATGTTGCATTTACTGCCCGCTATGCAGACGCCGAAAAAGCCACAGTCATTTTTGATTATAATGGCGGCAAAGATCTTGATGGGAATAGTTTTTTGATCAGCAGCGATTTCCCCGGTGCTGCCTACGAAACACCGGTAGTCACGAAAGAAGGCTATGACTTTGCCGGTTGGGATCCTTCGCCGAGCCTCAAGTATGGCGAAAAGGGAATTTCCGAAAGGCTTACTGCAAAATGGGATGCCAAATCATATATTGTCTCCTTTAAGGCAGGCGAACATGGGAAATTAGATCCGTCTGATCGTCAGGAAATCGTTAAGTATGGCGAAAAAATAACCCTTATCCCCAGTGTCGAGGCCGAGACCGGTTTTGCTTTTATTGGCTGGGAATGCAGTGAAACCCATGACTTCTATCGGAATAGCCGGCTCAAGAACCTGCCTATCACGGCACATACTACATTTATCGCTCTCTATGCAGAAGCTGATAAGTCTACTGTTGTCTTCGATTACAATGGTGGTATGGATAATGAAGGAAGGCACTTCGTGATCATCAACGGAAAGCCCGGCGATGAATACATAGCGCCGGAACCTACAATGGTTGGACATACTCTCAACAGCATTAATAATTGGCTGCCCTGCCTGGTTGATTGTACTTTTGCTGAAGGGGCCGATCCTATCTATTACTTTGCCCAATGGGAAGCGAATAGGTATACGGCGACCTTTATGGATGATGATGGTAGCACGCTACTAGGTCAGGTCAAAGAAATAGCCTACGGAACGACAGTCGCGGCAGGAAACGGTGGTATTCCGGATGATCCCATAAAGGACGGCTACAACTTCGACGGCTGGGACGACGGTGTAGTTACTTCCAGCGATGTTTCAAAATATCTCGTGACGGAGCATGTGACTTTTACGGCCAAATATGTTGAAATAGCTGATGCTATAGTCGTCTTTGATTACAATGGCGGCAGGGATGATGAGGGAAAGAGCTCCAAAATTATCAGCGGCAAGCCCGGCGATCCCTACGATCCGCCGCCGCTGCCAATCAGGGATGGATATACCCTCGACACCCCTAAAAGCTGGCTGACGGAGCGAGCTGAAGAACCCGGCGGTACCTTTGGTGAGGCGGGAAGCTCTGTCACCTATTTTGCCCAGTGGACGCCCAATACCTATACCGTGACCTTCGAAGCAGGCATAAACGGCAAAATGACTCCAGAAAACCCCGAAGAGCCTGGTATTTATAGCGAGTCTGTCAGACACGGTGATGGTGTCAAAATCGTTCCTCATATAGATCCAAACAGTGGCTATAACTTCCCTGGCTGGTCAATAAGCGGGGATGAGAGTACTTATGTCGAGGAGACTATCTTGAAAATGCCCATAACAGGTAATATCACATTTGTGGCAAAATATCAGCTCAAAACTAGCAATCCTCCCGGAGATACCAAAACCGAAACGGCTACCCTGACCGTGAGGGCTATCGACAATGCCAGCGGTGCAGTGATTCCGCCTGTTATCACCACCCCAATTTTGGTCGGTGAAAGGAAAAAGATTCCCGCACCGGTAATTCCCGGTTATGATTTAGCTGAGGATTGCCAGCCTACCAAGGAGGTTACGATCATAGCAGGTGATAATACGGTTGACTTTTTCTATAATAAAAAGAATGAGCCGCCTGGTCCGGGCGGATCCTCTGTGAGCGATAAGATCAAAGAAGTACTGGAAACCCAGAAGCATATCAGCTATATCAACGGCTATCCCGATGGCTCGGTCAAGCCGGACAACAATATTACTCGAGCCGAAGTTGCCATCATATTCTGGCGATTATTGAAGAGCCCGGAAAAGAATTATCCTGTGACCGCTGCCTTCAGTGATATCAAAGGCGACGAATCGTATGCCCAGGCAGTGAAATATCTGGCTCAGATGGGTATTATACAGGGTTATGAGGATGGCAGCTTCCGGCCCTCCCGGGGGATTACCCGGGCTGAGTTTGTGGCTATTGCCTGCCGCTTTGATGATTTGGAAAACAGTAATATTAATCCCTTTACGGATCTCACCGGGAGCCACTGGGCCTATGCCTATATTATTTCCGCCAATCTTAAAGGCTGGATCAGCGGCTACCCGGACGGGGAATTCAAACCCCAAAATAATATTAGCCGGGCCGAGGCTGTTAAGATTATTAACCGGATGCTGGGGCGGGGGATCAATCTGGCTGATTTACCGATAGATCTTCCCGGCTATACAGATCTTAAACAATCCCATTGGGCCTATTGTGAAATTATGGAGGCAACTGTTTCTCATGAATTTGAACGATATTTGGATGGCCAATTTAAAGGTTGGGAGATTTGGAAATAAAAGGAGGTATTTAAGGGGGTATCCACTTGCGGCGGGTAACAAATGGAATATAATGGAAAAATTGTGAGGTGGTAAAAATGTTGAAAAAAGGATTGGCCGGCTTGCTTTTGCTGGTTATGGTAGTGGTGATGGCGCCGGTGGATGCGGTTGCTTTCGGGAGTGGTCTTGATCCGGTTTCTGCCGGATATGCCCATTCTCTGGCTATTAAATCGGATGATAGCCTTTGGACTTGGGGCGGGAATTTTTCCGGGCAGCTTGGTGATGGCAAGGATCGGAATGCTCCTGCCAAAATCATGGACGGTGTCACCGCTGTTTCTGCCGGCTATTATCACTCAATGGCAATCAAAACAGATGGCAGCCTTTGGGTCTGGGGCGGGAATTCTACCGGCCAGATCGGTGATGGTACAACCATCCAAAGAAATACCCCGAAAAAAATTATGGATAATGTAGCAGCTGTATCTGCCGGATATAATCATTCTCTGGCAATCAAAACAGATGGCAGCCTCTGGGCCTGGGGCGGGAATTTATCCGGTCAGCTTGGGGATGGCTCTAGGACCCAAAGACTTGAACCGGTCAAAATCATGGACGGTGTTATCGCCATTGCTGCCGGAAATACCCATTCAATGGCAATCAGAACAGATGGCAGTCTTTGGCTTTGGGGAGCAAATAAAAATGGGCAAATCGGGGACGGGTCAACAACAGATAGACCGATGCCGGTAATGGTAATGGAAAATGTTGCGAGTATATCTGCCGGTGATTATTACTATTCTCTGGCAGTAACAGATGACGGCAGCCTTTGGGCCTGGGGAGCGAATGATAGCGGGCAGCTTGGTGACGGTAGCGCAACTCAAAGGAATACTCCGAAAAAAATTATGGATAGTGTCGTAGCGGCATCTGCCGGGGAAGATCATACGGTAGCGATAAAAAATGACGGCAGCCTTTGGTCTTGGGGAAGGAATGCTTACGGCAAGCTGGGCGATGGGCAGGCGGCTGATAGATATACCCCGGAAAAAATAATGGACAATGTTGCTGCTGCCACCGCCGGTTACAATCATACTTTGGCAACTAAAAAAGACGGTTCCCTGTGGGCTTTTGGCTCAAATTCCTGGGGGCAGATCGGGGGTAGTGCAATCGGTTCGGATGTATACACGCCTGTTAAAATTATGAACGAGGTAAAAAAGCCGGCCCCTGCTGCAGAACCTACTACATATCTTGCGCCTGATCAGATTCTTTTGCCCTTGGACAAGCTGGCTACCGTTACGGATCGAAGCAGCGCTGTCTCTGCCACAAAAGCGGCTGCATCAGACCTCTCTATTGGAGGAAAAGCTAATGCCACGGGCATTGATATGCTCACTCTTTATGCCGAAGAAGCAGTGGCTTTGGCCAGCAGTCAGGATACAAGCGGCGACATATTGATCGATAAGGACAGCATAAGCGCCCTGCAAGCCACAGCTGAAGTAGTAAAGACAGCGACTGGGGAGGCGCTTGTCTCCTCCGGCATTACCCCGCACCGGGAGCTGTCCAGCGGGGTAAATTTCAAGACAAAGGACGGTTCTTTATTAAAAATCACGATAGATTCTTCGGCCGGTGACCAAGTCAGCGGCAATGTCAGGGTGCAAGCTCCCGATTATGCCCTGACATTCTCTGCCGAATCCATCAAAACCAATACCGAAGATGGCCTCCCCTTGATCATCACGGTTAAAGAAAGCAGCAGCCCAAGTTTATTTGCCTTTAGTGACCCCGAGTTGACCCTGGCATTTTTGGCAGGCGCCCAAAACAGTAAAACCTACAATATCACTTTCAGCAAGCCCATTGAGGAAAATATTAAAATATCTTTGCAACCGGCTCCGGGAGACCCTACTTATCAGGCTGTGATGGGTCCTTCCGGTAATGCGGTAGGCGGCAAGTACAACCCGGTCACCCAAACCCTGGATGTAAGAATCAATGAAAGTGGCAACTATACGGTAAAGGAAAATAAAAAAGATTTTACAGATATCGCCAATAAGTCCCCGGAGATGCAAAACGCTATTCGGATCCTGGCATCCAAAGGGATAATCAGCGGTACCAGTGCCTACAGATTCTCTCCGGATTCCTATATTAATAGAGCAGAGATAGCAGCGCTGATTGTGCGAACTCTTTCCAAATATGATGATAATGCTATATGTGATTTTGAGGATGTCAAGCCAAGCGACTGGTTTTATGCTGCAGTAGCATCTGCTGTGAAATATGGTATTGTGAATGGCTTCAATAAAAAAACCTTTGCTCCAAGAATGAATATACTCAAGGATCAGCTGGTGGCCATAGCTGCCCGTGTTTTGCAAAAAGAGATGAAGTATAAAACTCCGTCAAATCTTAATACAGTTTTGAGTACTTATACTGATGCCGGATCGCTGGCCGATTGGTCGAGAGAAGAGATAGCTTTGGCGACAAGGGAGAATCTGGTTGTTAAGCGCAGCGACGGTAAATTCAATCCTAAAACTACTATTACCAGGGGTGATGCAGCAATCATTCTATACCGCATGTTTAACAAAATTTGGTAGATCGGATGTGATTTTATGAATTTTGACCTGATATCCATACTACTCATTATCAGCGGGGTATTTGCAATAGTTGCTTTGCCCCTGCTGATTTACCTGATTGCTTCTCATAAAAGAAGCCGGAAGATCAGCAAGGTCTTAAAGCAGGACACCGAGCTTATTACTTCATTTACAGCTACGGTAACTTCTAATCTCAGCCGGAAGATAGAAGCGGACGACATTACGGAAATTATGCAAAATGCTCAAGGCGAAAGCAAAAATACGGAGTTTCCTGCTTTGGAGGGGCGCTATATAATTAAAGAGGAGCTTCATGACAGCAAAAGCAGCAGAGTATTCCTGGCCCAAAGTGTCAAATTGGGAAATCTTTGGATCATAAAACATATCCCCAAGGGTTGCGGTCAGCTGGCAAATGAGGAAAATATTCTCAAACTGCTCAACCATATCAGCCTGCCTAAAATCATTGATATACTCCATGATGAGAAGGGAACATATCTGATAGAAGGTTATATCGAAGGCTGCTCTTTAGATAAATTGTTTGAAGCCTGGCAAAAAATCAATCAAAGTATTGTGGTGGACTGGGCCGAGCAGATCGCTCAGGTATTGAATTATCTTCATAATATTGAACCCACCCCTGTTTTTCATCTTGATATCAAGCCTTCCAATTTTATGGTGACTCATGACAATAAGCTGGTCTTGATCGACTTTGGTATTGCCAAGCGATTTGGCCAGGATGAGATGTCGACCAATGGCCTTACCTACAAATATGCCGCGCCGGAACAGTTTAAGCATAATGTCCGTCAAGAAGATTTGACATTGATTGCCAGTAGATTTGGGGTGCTTCCCCAGGATTGGCTATCTTGGGAACTTGATGCCAGGACGGATATCTATAGCTTGGGGGTAATGCTGTTTGAACTTGTAATGGGGGAGGGTCCAACTTTTAAAATTATCGGCGATCTTAAAAATAGAGTATCCGCTGACCTATATAAAGTTATCAAAAAATGCCTGGCTATTGATCCGGGTGAGCGCTATCAATCAGCCGGTGATTTGTTATTTGATATCCAAAGGATCAAAGTCTCCAAAATCAAGATGGCCAAAGCCCTATTTATGCGGAAAGCAGCTGCACTTGCAGCGGCTTTATCGATCGTATTTTCCGGCAGCAGTTTTGCCGGCAGCGCCTATATTAATGCTGTTGATACAACTGTTAGGCCGGAAATTGTAATTATCAGTATGGGTGAATCAACAGATCTATCTTTAGAAAAGCAGTTGCCGGGTGGGAGAATTATTGCCCTGGATAACTCAAGGGTCAATTGGACAATTCCTGATGATAACATTGCCCGAATAGACGGTAATCGGATAAATGGCATCAATGAAGGAGAGACTGAGCTTAAAGGAATTTATCGCAATAAACCCATCAAGCTTAGTGTCCGGGTGGTGGAACCCCTGGACGGTACAGTTGAGATATCTCAACGCTATCAGGCGGGATATATGGTTCAACCATTTGCGGGAACCCTGGAAAGAGAGCATAGAGATGGCAGATTATCCGGGGCGGAATTTGTATCTCCGGAAAGCATTGCCAGGGCTGAAGACGGGACAATTTATATTGCAGATTCCGGTATTTTGCGAAAAATAAAAAATGACCGGGTAGAAACTATCATACTCGAACCAAATTACCTGACGCCAAAAATCGTCCGTTGTTATCAAAACGAGGTTTTTGTTTTGACCCATGAGTGGGAGGATGACGATGGCGCTTATTATAATATTATCCGGTTGGGAGAGGGAGAGGCTGAAAGCTTGTATCTGGCCGATGGTTATTATACTGCGGTGGAAGATTTTGACATATCTCCGGGTGGCCTAATCTATTTCCTGGACCGCAATATAGCTGTAGATAAGCTTTTTTTGAGAACACTGACTATTAGCGATAGCGCAAGCAAAAATACTATCTGTGAATTACCCGAAGGTATTTCGGCGCTGACTCTTGATGATAACGGCGCAGTTTATCTTGCAGATCAAAAGGCGGGTGTCATTCAGGTATGGCAGGAAGGCCGGCTTAGCTATTTTGCGGGGATAGGAGGAGAAAAAGCTTTTATTGACGGCGCAGCCCCCCTGTTTTACATGCCCCGGAAAATTAAATGGGTCAATGATGCCCTTTATGTTTGGGATTTCAATGTGCTGCGGCGCATCACTGTCAAAGCCGGTGTAGCCCTGGAGTGCATAACTTTGGCAGGAGAAGCCAGCCCTACCTTTGTCCCGGAGCTGATCAGGGAGCCCCAGAGAGCAGAGGATATTATCTTGCCCAACAGTATGCTGACAGAATTTGTAGTATTTGAGGACAACATATTAATCACCGACCCGAAGCATGGGGTTATATGGCAGTATTAAAAAACACAAAGTTAGAAAAAGAATAAATAAGTCAATATTAATAACTCAAATATTTAAGTTATTAATATTGACATTTGAGTTTTTCTTTGTTATTATAAAAGCATAGCAGATACAATCAGGAGGATCAAAAATGCTTGCTGAAGAACTGACAAAACTGGTTGACGATTGTCTGAATCTCCGTTGTGAGCTGAATACGGTTGAATTGAAAAAAGCGGCGGGGGGAACGCCGAAGCGTTTGTATGATACCCTTTCTTCTTTTTCTAATCAAACAGGCGGAGGAATAATTGTTTTTGGTATCGACGAGGAAAATAATTATGAGATCTGCGGCGTCTATGATCCTCAGGATTTGCAAGCAAAAGTGACCGAGCAAGCCAATCAAATGGAACCTGTCGTCCGGCCGCTTTTTACTGTTGCCCAAATCAATGGCCAAACAGTTGTCAGCGCGGAAATCAGTGAATGCGATGTTTATGAAAAACCCTGCTATTATAAGGGGGCAGGGAGAATGCGCGGGTCATTTGTCCGTGTTGGTGATGCTGATCTTCCCATGACCGAATATGAAATATACAACTATGAGGTCTACCGGCGCAAAATACAGGATGAGCTGCGCTGGATTCCGGAAGGGATCGGGGCGAACTTGAATCAAGCAAAGTTGAATTTCTTTCTGGGAAAAATTCGCCTTGAGAAACCAAATTTTACCAATCTTTCTGATCAGGATGTGCTGACCCTTTGCGGTTTGTTCAGGGAGAGTAAGCCGACCTTAGCCGGACTTATTCTTTTTGGGCTCTATCCCCAGGCCAATTTCCCCGGCTTTGATATTACTGCGGTTACGGTTCCCGGCTACAAAATAGGAAATACCGCCGCTGACGGCGCCCGCTTTTTGGATAATAAGAGAATTGGCGGAACCATTCCTGATTTATTGGAAGGCGCGCTTGCTTTTGTCCACCGTAATATCAAAGTCAGAACGATTATTGCTGACAATGGCCGCCGGGCGGATAAGCCGGAGTATCCAATAAAAGCAATTAGAGAAATTATTCTAAATGCCCTGATTCACCGGGACTATAGTTGTCATACAGAAAGCTCTCCTATCCGCATTATGTTTTACACAGATCGTCTCGAAGTTGAAAATCCGGGTGGCTTGTATGGGCGTTCTACTCTGGATAATTTAGGAAAGTCGGGCGCCGATACCCGCAATCCGGCAATCGCTGCTGCCTTGGAAGTGTTGATTGACACCGAAAACCGCTTTTCCGGGATTCCCACCATTCGTTACGAAATGGAGGCTGCCGGACTGCCGGAACCTGTATTTAAATCCTCCCGCGGCGCTTTTTCTGCTACTCTTTACAACAAGATGCCGGATAACATCACAATGGATGGTATTGACATAGAAGAAAGGCTGCTTCGCTTTTGCCTCAACCCCAAAACCCGGGAGGAGCTGGCAAGGGAGCTGAACCTGTCATCTGTTTCTTATATGATGTCACGCTATATCAACCCGCTGCTGGAAAGCGGCAGGCTAAAAATGACCATCCCCGACAAACCAAAAAGCCGCAAGCAAAAATATTACAAAGAATGAATATGAAGCTTTGTAATAATGTATAAATGACATCTTCTTTGATAGCACAACCCTTTATGCCATTGCTTCCAATAAACTGACAAAAAAAACAAGATTATTGCCTTAAGTCAAGCTATAGAGTATGATTTTCAAGGAGTCAGAATCCAGGAGTCAGTAGTCAGAATGAAGGTAGTTTTCGCTTTGCGAAAACGATTAAAGCAAAAGAAAGAGTATATCTTGGGGAAGCATATTCTCATGGTGTTTTTGTTTTTTATTCTGAATTCTGACTCCTGACTTCTGACTACTTGCGGTCGAAGACCGCTTTATGCCATATGGCAAGCGGAAAATCCCGAATGCGATTTAAATGGCGATAATTTAATCAACTATGGTGATTTGATCATACTCTGGCTAGCCTACAATTACAATTGAGGTGCGATTATTATTTCATAAAGGAGGACATTGTTTTGAAAAAAAGAATAGGCATTATTTTTGTTACACTCTTGGCCTTGGTTTTGGCTTCTTCTGCTGTTGCTTCCGCCGAGTTTGTTAGAGGATTTGAGAATAACTGTGTTTTGGAGCCCGGCTGGATCGGGGTTGATGAACAGGGATTACCTACGACTATGCCCATTTTTACATACGGCTCCTCCGGCTACATCACGGAGAGGGTATGGGTCGAGGTTCCCTGCGATACCGACCGTGACGGCAAGCGTGACCGGATTTCTATTTATACCTGCCGCCCTGTGACCAAAGACGGCTTCCTTTGCCCTGTTGTGATGGAATTTGATACCACTAATTATACCACTATCCTTGATTATTCCCGGATGTCCAACTACATCTCCAGTACTGACCCGCTCTACAGAACTATGGCCCAATCCTTTAAATATCATGATAATTATCCCTTAACCATTGGCATTAATACTGACACTACCGACCTGGAATATGACGATATCAAATATAAAGGTACTGAAGCCTGGGATCCCATCTGGTGGTCGACCGATGACGCGTTCAAGGTGGACAGCTGGTATACAGGCCAGGACTATAACGGTGCGGTTCCCGCCGCTACCATCCCTACCGGCAGCGGCACAGCCAGTACCCCCTATAGCTGGGTTCAAGAGATCCGGAATCAGCAATTATTTGTCCGGGGTTATGCCCTGGCCAGCATCCAATCATTCGGCAGCCGGGACGGTGAAGGAATCACCAGTACCATGCATGTGGAAGAGTGGATCTCCGCCGCGGCTGCCGTCAAGTGGTTTAACGGCGAAACCAAAGGCTACACTACCCGCTTTGGCTCTGTAGAAGTGGAAGCTGACTGGGCCAATGGTCATGTAGCGGGCACCAGTGCTTCTACGCTGCTTGCCGCTATGTCCGGAGCCTCGGGCCTTAAAGCTATTTGGCTTAGAAACGCTATTACCAGCTGGTATGAGCTTTACCGTTCCGGCGGCTCGCTTCACAATCCCGGCGGTTATGGCGGCGATGACATTAACCTGATTGCTTCCAATAAATTCCATCGTTTTAATTCTGATGTTGGAGGTAATAATATTCTTCCCTTAGAAATTGGGCCTAACTTCGATTATATTGCCCAGCTCGCTTATGCCGGAACTCAGCAATATATGATACAAAAGCAGGATCGGGCCACAGGCGACTATAATACGGAATGGGATGTCCGCAATCTGACTCGCGGCTTCAGCAAAATTCCTTCCGATGTGGGTATACTTCAGAGCAATGACCAGCAGGGCTGGTACATTATGCCTAAAAGCGGCTTTTTGACGTTGCAGGCTATGCGCGACAGTTTTGGAGGAACTCATAAAATGGTTTCCGGGTTTAACAACCAAGACAGCCGCTTGGTTCCCGGTAAAGACGGTGTGGAACGGGGTATGGTGAAATGGTATCTGATGTTTCTTGATCATTTTCTCCTGGGCCTTGATAACAAGGTCGATGAGCTGATGTATGATATTAACATAGCTGATAATATTACCGGTATCATGCAAACCTATGATTACAACGCCTCAAAAGAAGAGCGCGGTACCATTTTACCCGGCAGCCGCTATCAAAGGATTTATCTGACAAAAGGCCCCGAAGGAAAAGCCGGCAGGCTTTCCTATATTCAACCGCAAGCCGCAAAGGAGCATTTTACGGATCTGGATATTCATGCCCAGATCGATGCCCCCCCTCATTTAGGCGCTCCTGCCAAGCCTTCCCAGGTTATCCCCTTTAACAATATCCAAGGCAATCTGCAAATCACATCTGCTCAAGCCAACTATTGCGAAGATCGCTTAGTCGGTGTCAACCGCACTGTCAACCTGACTGCCGAGACGATCCTTGATGCGGTGGATAAACCTGTTACAGGCCGTTTGCTCTATCTTTCCGAGCCCCTCGCCGATAGGGTGCAGTTGAGCGGCAGCGTTGTTGCTCACCTGTTGGCTGCCCCTGATAGAGGTATGGGCAACCTTTCCGTCGCCCTGCTGGAAATTGGCAGGAAAGCTTATGTCGGATGCCGCGCCGGTTACAGTTTCAGCACCACGGGCGAAACAATAGTATTCCCGGCGGTTAACGGCGCTGCCGCTATCAGCGCTTCCCGCTATGGCAACCCCGTCGGAACCAGCACCAACAACTTCAAATACGTTACCTGGGGTCATACCGATGTGCAGAACCCCAGCTATGATGGGAAGGCTTGGTTCGATGTTCCCGAGCAAAACTATATCCCCAACTACTATTTCCAAACTACGGAAATTGATCACGGCCAATATTACAATTATGTTGTGGAGCTTAACCCCTATAACTATACTTTTGAAAAAGGTAACCGTATTGCCGTTATGGTTTATGGTAGCGACCCCTCCTACAGCCCTCTGTTGACCTCAGAGTGTACTGCCGAATTTGATCTGCAGCTCGGCTCCGGCTCTTATATTGACATTCCTCTCAGATTGACTGAAGCTGAAGATGCTGTAGTTATCAAAATAGGAAATGTTGCAGCAGCACCCGATGGAAAAGTGGATGTTACCTACACAATTACCGGTAATGATTATGGTTTTTCCAACTTGGATCTGAAGATACCCTACAATAGCTCCGTCTATACGCCTGTTGCAGTCACGGCTTCCGGCGGCTTGAATACACCCTTCTTTGTCTTCAACCCCAATTATTCCCCCGGCTTGATGCGGGTCGCTTTTGCTTCGCAAGATAATGTTATGGATAATGATGGCCTTTTTACCGTAACTTATCAAATAGATGCAAGTGCTCCTGGTACCGCGGAATATCCATTAAATCTGGAACCGATAAAGATGCAGTACAACGGCTTCATGGATAAGCTGATCGATTTGGAAGTTGTGATCGAAAAAGGCGCCTTGATTCTTGGTATTCCAGGTGATATTGACGGTAATGGTTTGGTTACCCCGGAAGATGCCATGTTGCTCCTGCAAATGATTGTCGGCCTGATTGATTGGACCCCCAGAGCTCAACTCCTGGGCGACATCAATGGAGATGGCCTGGTCGATACCACTGATGCCGCTCTGATTCTCAGGATGGTTGTTGGCGCTTAAGCAAATCAGATAATAAAAAATGGAGGTACTTGAAATGTAAACAACATCAAAGCAGTTGCGAGCTGAATACGGTTGACTTGAAAAAAGCGGCAGGCTAAAAATGACCATTCCCGATAAGCCGAAAAGCCGCAAGCAAAAATATTACAAAGAATGATCTTCACAATAAAGGCGAAAAGAGCCTGAGCAGGGGTTCCAGTAGTTTTTGCTGCCAGGGCCTGCTTTGGTAAAGCTGATAACTGATATATTGGGAATGACTTAGATCCTCCTCGAAAATAGCCAGGCAGCGCTTGGCAAATTCCTGGCTATAGACAAAGGCATTGATCTCAAAACCCAGCAAAAAGCTGCGGATGTCAATATTGGTGGTGCCTATGGAGGCTATTTGCTCATCCATGATTATCATTTTGGCATGCATAAAACCGGGATAATAATAAAAATCCACCCCATAATCCAAAAGCTGGCCCAAATAATAATTGCCGGCGCACCAGACAAAGTATTTATCATAGACCTTGGGCAGGATTATGGTGATTTTTATCCCGGACATCGCCGCGATTTTCAAGGATTCCAGCAGGGTTTCATCCGGTACGAAATAAGGGGTCTGGATACAGATGCTCCTTTGGGCCCGTTGAATTATTTTGATAAAGGCATTGCGTACCTGAGTCGCCTGATTATCCGGACCGCTGGAAACTATTTGCATCCCCAAAACCCCCGGCGGCGGGCTTATGTCGGGGAAAAACTCCTCCCGCCAGGGCCTTTCTTTGGCATTGCTGGCATAAACCCAATCCATTAAAAAACGAGCCTGGAGCAGATAGACAGCGCTGCCCCGGATGCGGATATGGGTATCCCGCCAGGGCTTGATTTTGCCCAGGCTGAGGTATTCATCGCCAATATTCATACCACCCAGATAGCCGGTTTTACCGTCGATCACTACAATTTTGCGATGGTTGCGATAGTTTGCCCGCATATTAAAATAAGGTAACAAGGACGGAAAAAACGGGTGAACTTGGGCGCCCGCCCGCAGCAAAGGCAAAAAGAACTGTTTGGAGGTTTTCAAAGAGCCCCAGCTATCATAAATCAAACGGATTTGCACCCCTTGCCCGGCTTTTTTTATCAGCAGATCCCGCAATTTGTGACCGATATTATCGTCCCGAAAAATATAATAGAGCAGATGGATATGGTCGGCGGCCGCTTCGATATCGGCAAATAGGGCGGCCATTTTGGTATTGCCTTCGGTAAAAATATCTATGTCATTATCTTGAGAATAGAAGCTATCGCCGTACTGGTGATTCATCCGCAATAAGTCTTCATTGTTTTGAGCGGCAGGGTCAATATACTCTTGATGGCTGATTTTGGGAAGATTAAGAATATTTAACAAATAGCTATAATAGCCTTCATCATAAAGACGCTTGGCGCCAAAGGTCTTTTCCCGGCGAAAATGAAGACCGTTTCCTATTACAAAATAGAGAAAAATCCCCAATCCGGGCAGCAAAAGCACGGCAAAAATCCAGGCCAGGGTACTGACACTGGTTTTTCGCCGAAAAAAGACGATGATGATGATAGTGATAGCATTGAGGATATAGAGCAGGTAGAGTGCTGCGTTGGAGGTTGGTGTGGGCATTTTATATCTCTTTCTGGTTTGTTGTTGGCTATTGGTTACTACTGTGAAAGTGTGGAGTGTGGAGAGTGGAGTTTGGTAAAGGATAAAGAAAAAAGATAAATGATAAAGGATAAATGATAAAGGATAAATGATAAAGGATAATGGATAAAGGTAAATGGATTCTGCGGCTTCGCGCAGAATGACGGATGGTATGAAATTGCATAATTCGAATTTAGCCTGATCTCTACCCCAGATAAACTGGAAAAGAATTTAAAAATTAGACGCGGATTTACGCGGATTAAAAACGGATTGGCACGGATTTTTTTATAATATTAACATTGAATTGTTTTTTGTTTTTTTTCTCAAACAACAGCACCAAAGTTCCTCATATCATCAGGCAACAGCGAAAATCCGTTAAAATCCTTAAAATCCGTGACTAATTATTTCATGCACCCTTTTATATCTACATCCATGCAGGTAAAACCAAGATAATGCATATATTATGACTTTTTTTATTCGAATTTGAGAGCTTAGTTCCTTCATAGCAAGATGGCAAGGTCTTTAATCATTTTCCTTTTTCCTCTTTCCTTTTTCCATTACTATAAGTCTATGGGGATTTCCTCGGGTGCTGTCAGTAGTCTTTCCGGGTTTTGTAACAGATTGCTTAGGAGCTTGACGGAGCGGGCGAAGTAGTAGCCGTCGCTGATGCGTTCGTCCAGGGTTATACCCAGGTCAATTACTCTTTTTACTTGAATCTGATCATCGCCGCAGATTAGCGGGGCCTTGTGGATTTTGCCTACTACTACAAAGACAGAAGCTGTGCCGAATTCATAAAGATGATGAAAAGCGCTGTTCAGGCCGATGCTGCCCAGATTGGAGACAAAAACGCTGGCAAAAAGAGGATGAGCCTCGGCAATGAATTTGGGCAGCTTGTTGATATTGTCCAGGCGGCGCAGCAGCCAAAAGGCTAATTTTTGGCTAAAGAGAGGCAGTCCGGCTATGATCGCGAGAATTTTATCGTCCTCTCCCTGGCTCTCCCCTTTGCAAATAAGGGTGGCCTTGCGGATTTTTCCGATGATTTGGGGCAAGGTGGCGGTGGGGGCAAAAGCCAGCTTGACAGTGGATTCTTCTGCCTCATCGCTAAATTCTTTTTTTATGGTAAAGGCAATTGTGATATGATCTCTGGTATAAATCCTTCTGCCTACCACATAGCGGTTGAGGTGGGGACGCAGGGCAAAGGTGCGGATTAGGGCAGCCAGAAAAAGATCAAAAGTGGTGCACTTCAGCTCGTCTGTCGCCAGGTTTTTATTATAATCCCGGATAAAGCCGGTCAATTTATCCAGGCATATTTGTTCCTTAAGATAAATCAGGGATTCCGTACGGGTGGGCATGGCATGGACCATGCTTTTTTGATAATTGCTGGCGCTGCGGAGCAAGCGGGCGTCCAGCCTGTCCCCGCGGCGGCGTTTGGGTGGTTGCCAGTTTGTCATTATTCATTCCTTTTCTTTTAACGGCTTCACCTATTTTATCATTATATGGGTATAATTGTAAAGCTCTTTTCCGGTGTTTTTCCCCCTATTTTCCACTTTTCCTCTTGACAAGTACAACCTAAATGTGTCAGACTATCAGTAAGCTATAGAATATAGAAAGAAGGGAAAGATATGTTTACTATAATATCTAAGAAGCCAATGAAGTTATTAATGCTTATGCTTTTAGCTGCCTTTGTTCTTACCATTGTATTCGATGCCGCACGGCTCATCGTTTTTGAGACCGTATTTGCGGCTACTGATGATTTTGGGCCGCGTATTAATTCCGCTGCCGACCCGGCAGATGCTATCTATGTTTCTCCGGATGGTAACGATTCTACGGCAACCGGATCTATAGAAGCGCCTTATAAAAGTATCAATACCGCTTTGGCAGCCGCTGCGTCCGGCGATACCATAATCCTGCGCGGAGGTACTTATCGTGAAGGAGCCAATGTCCGGGTACGTTTGCCAAATATTACCATAAAGTCCAGAGAAGGCGAATGGGCGGTTATTGACCTGACCAGCTATGATTCGGGCAATGACGAAGACTCCGGAGTATATTTCGATGTTGATTCCTCAGGCGGCAAACTGCAATCTGTTGAAGTAATCGGAGGGTTTTATGCTGTTTCGACAGAAACAAGATGGGATTGGGGAGATCCGAATAACCGGACCGGGGCTTCCAATATTATTATCGAGGATTGCAAACTGCATGATTCCAGGTACGATGTGATCAAAGTAAAACCCAAATGTAATAATGTCACCATCCGCTATAATGAAATATATAATTCCGGGCGGGCCTTTGACGGTAATGAGCATAACGGGGAAGATAATGCCGAAGGTATTGATAATGTCAACGGCGATAATATGTATGTACATAACAACTATATCCACGATATAATTTCCAATGCGATCTACGCTAAAGGCGGCGCAACCGATGTTTTGATCGAAAATAACCGGATCGAAACCGCCTACGGCGCCGGAATTATGCTTGGTTTTGATGCCAGCCCGGAATTTTTTGACCTAACAGTTAATCCGCAGTACTATGAGAATATCCGGGGTATTGTCCGCAATAACCTGATTATTGACACAGGTTGGGAAGGTATTGGATTTTATGCTTCCAAGGATGGCCAGGTTTATAACAATACCCTGGTCAATGTAGCCAATGGCGGACTATATCACAGCGCGATTTACTTTGGGATCACAATGCAGGACTGGGATCCCCAGGCCCTGCGGCCTGCCAATCTCAACCCGATTATCCACCATAATGTTGTGGTCCAGCCATCCGCTAATATTCGTCCGACCATAGAGATCCGTTATGCAAATGAACTTGGCGGTCTTTCCGCTCTCGATGGAAATCCGATAATGAGCAATAACTGTTATTTTATAGCCGGGAAAAATGCTACCTTTACCGATAACCGGCCGGGCAGCATCCTGACAAATGCGGGACTTTCCGCCTGGCAATCCCATATCGGCGGCGACAGCGGTTCCATTGAGGTCGATCCGGTTCTTGATCCTGATTATATAACTACAAATCCCCTCTGCGCCGGGATGGGATATGCTTTTGAACTGGCGCCAACTTATCTGGCATTTGCCAGCCCCTCACCCTACACATATCCGAATGCGACAGTAGGCTACAGCAATATGTCTATGGCCCAAATCTTCACTATCACCAATATCGGCACTCAGCCGCTGACTGGCCTGACAGCAGCATTGAACAGCCAGGACTTCGAGATCAGCACACCGCTGTCCGCCAATACCATCCTGCTGCCGGGTACGGCAACCATTGCTGTCCGGCCCAAAAACGCCCTGGCAGCCGGTTCCTATAGCGGTACCCTTATCATCCGTTGGGACAATGACGGAGGTGCGGGACTTGCCGTCAGCCTCGGCTTTGCGGTGGGTAATGAGTTAGTGTTTCCTCAGCTGACACTCTCGGCAGATCCACTTACTTCCCAGATTTATCCGGGCAACGTTGTCTTAAGGGCCACTCTGTCAGGAGCGGCGCCCGATAATGGGGGCAAAACAGTCGTTTTCAATATAAATGGCAGCTTATACAATGCGTCTACAAACGCTTCCGGTATTGCGGTCTATACCGCCGCCGATCCTGCACCCGGTCTATACAGCTTTGGCGCCGCCTTTGCAGGCGACATAGACAATGCTCCGGCTGCGGCTGCGGCTATCACCGGCTACACTGTTTACAAGGGAACCGGCTCGGCGCTGAATAAACCCGCGGCAAGCCTTATCGGCGGAAACGGATTTATCGCCGCAGCTACTTTGGTTTCCCCGACCGGCCAAATGATCGAATATGCCGTAGGAACAAACAGTATGACGCCCGGCGCCTGGCAGAGCAGCAAGGTTTTTACCGGACTTGCTCCGGGAACAGACTACTATATATTTGTCCGCAGTGCGGAAAACAGCGCATACAGCGCCGGAACGCCTGCGGTCAGCGATGCGGTCAGGACACTGACTACGGGAGAACAAATCTTTGATATTGCCGGCTTTTATCATGAAACCGGCCAGCTATCAGTAGGCAAAGGTGATATTATTGTTGTGGGGCAGCGCATATACAGGGTCACGGCGAATACCATAACGATATCCTATTGGAGCCAGAGCACTTTGGCAGGGGCTATTTCCTGGTGGACCGAGTATCTGGATAGCTACGCTTCATCCGGGATGCTGGAAATAATAGCTATGGACGATCCTGTCGCTGTTACCGGTATGATTAAATCATTTTACCCGCTCAACTCCGCAATTATCAGGCTTATGCAGGGGGATGTCGTAAAATATGAGTTAACTGTCAAAGAGGAGCCCGGCTACGGCCAAGTTGACCGGACATTTACTTTCCCTGCAATCGAGCCGGATACCTATTCTCTTGTTATCAAAAAACCTGCTCACACCTCTTTTACGGTTCAATCTGTCATTGTCGGCAATACTGATCTCGACCTAACTGCAGACAGCCGTCCGGAAGTTCGGCTGATGAGCTTGCGCTGCGGCGATATCAATGGTGACGGCCTGATCAATGATGCTGATTTGACCGTTTTATGGCGGGCAGGTAATTACAACAAAAAAGCCGGTGAAGCAGAAAACCACTTATGCGATCTAAACGGAGACGGCTTGATCAATGACGCTGATTTGACCATACTTTGGCTGGCTTACAATTACAACCGGGGGCCAATTATAGTCCCGTAGAGATTTTATTAGGCTATCAAAAAAAATTGTTTTTTTTATAACGATAGAGTATAATAAAGACAGCGAAAGGAATATTACCATGCGGGTTTACTTTGATAGAGGTGTGACGATGCGAAGTAATACAGTCATAAAAAATGAGGGAATGCGTATCCTTACCGAAAGACTTGGGCCTGTTGATGCCGGAAAATTCATTGTACTTTTGCGCCGTGAACCTTTTGACTACACGGAATGGCGGCAGGATTTATACAAAGATATGGCGCTAGATGAGTTTTTGCAAAAAGCAAATGAGCATCGCAATCCGGCGAAGGCGTAAGCTCCTACCATTTTATTTTTATTTTTTCTATTCTGAATCCTGACTTCTGACTTCTGACTACTTGCGGTCGAAGACCGCTTTATGATATAATTCAGGGTAACAGACGCATAATAAAGCTAAAAAATAAGGGTAGGAGGAAGAATATGAGTAAAATTGCTATTGTGGCAATTGGCGGTAATTCCCTGATTTTAAGAAAAGATAAAACATCTATGGCAGATCAAATGGAAGCGGTGGCCCAAACCTGTGTCCACTTGGCAGATATGGTAGCCAAAGGCTGGACCTTGGTCATCACCCACGGCAACGGTCCCCAGGTAGGTTTTGATTTGCGCCGGGCCGAGCTGGCTGCCGGGGAGCTGCCTTTGGTGCCTCTGGAAGGTATTGGTGCCGGCACCCAGGGTAATATCGGCTATATGATACAGCAATGTCTTTACAACGAGCTCTTGCGGCGGAAATTGGATAAACAGGCTGCGACGGTAGTGACCCAGGTCGTGGTGGATAAAGACGATCCGGCTTTTTTAAACCCTACCAAGCCGGTGGGCAGCTTTATGAGCGAAGAGGTTGCTCTACACCATCAAAAGGAAGATGGCTGGCAGGTGGCGGAGGACGCGGGCCGGGGCTGGCGCCGGGTGGTAGCCTCTCCCTTGCCGGTGGATATAGTGGAAAAAGATATAATTAAACAATTGGTAAATAATGGTAATCTGGTGATCTGTGTGGGCGGCGGCGGGATTCCTGTTGCCCTGGATGAAAACGGTCTTTCGGGCCGGGCGGCAGTGATCGATAAAGACTATGCCTCTGCTCTGCTGGCCAATATTCTCAAAGCGGATCTGCTTTTGATTTCCACCGCCGTAGATCAGGTCGCCATTAATTTCGGCAAGGAAAATCAGGAAAACCTGGCCCGGATGAGCCTGGCTGAAGCCAAACAGTATTTAAAGGAAGGACATTTTGCCGCCGGCAGTATGGGCCCCAAAATCCAGGCAGTGATCGGCTTTTTGGAGCAAGGCGGCAAAGAAGCCCTGATCACCTCCCCGGAGCAGATTGCCGCTGCTTTGGAGGGAAAAACAGGAACGATGATAATTGACAATTGACAATGGATAATTGACAATTATAAAAAGAAAAACAACGTCATTCCGGGCTTGACCCGGAATCCCCTGCTCATCCATAAGGGGATTGCGGGTCAAATCCGGTTTATATACTCAACAACGAAAACATTTTCCATCCCTGCAAAGGTCTTTTTGCCGCCAAGCGGCGCGGTAAAACCTTGAAAGGCAACAAGCATTCCTGCGGTTTTCCCGCACCACCTGACAGCAAAAATCCTCGTTGGATGAATAGAAAATGTTTCCGTTGTTGAGTATAGCTGAGTGTATGAACTGTAACCAGAGTTTATCAATAATTTTTCGATTATAATCGAAAAATTATTGACGGAAAAGGATTATTCGGTTATACTATCTATGGGTGATAGTTATGAGTAAAGAAATTATTGAGCGGCCTGTGTATGTTCAGAGAATTATGCGTTTTGTTGATATTCCGTCAATCAAGGTTCTTACGGGCATACGGCGTTGCGGTAAATCTTCTATTATTTATCTGATCATGGATGAGCTGGAAAAACGCGGAATCCCTGAGGGAAATATTGTCTATTATGATTTTTCCGAACCCGAATGGGAAGATGGGAAGATGCTTGCTGTTTTTGAGGAAGTGAAAGCGAAATTAGCGCCGGCCGGGAGAACTTATCTCTTTTTGGATGAGGTGCAAGAGATAAAAAGCTGGGAGCGAATGGTTAATACCCTTAATCAAAAACGGGAATTTGATGTGGATATTTATGTTTCCGGTTCTAATTCCCGGATGCTTTCGACGGAAATTGAAACGTATTTAACAGGCCGTATCATTACAATTCCTGTTTGGACCCTATCCTTTGCCGAGTATTTGGATTTTAAAAAGAGATATATGGAGCTTGGCAGAACAAAAGATGAGCTTTATAACTATCTCGAATTTGGCGGCTTTCCTGCCACTCATTTGCGCAAAATGGAACGGCCGGATATTTATTCAATGGTCAAAGATATTTATAATACGGTGATTTTTAACGATATAGTCAAACGCAACCAAATTCGCAAGGTGGATCTATTGGAACGAATCGTGAAATTTGCTTTTGCCAATGTCGGCAGTATTTTTTCCTCAAGCTCAATCTCGAAATATATCAAGAGCGAGCAGAGGAAAATAGATGTGGAAACTGTCTATTCCTACTTAGAAAAATTATCCGGCGCCCATATTCTCAAGAAATGCTCACGATATGACCTGAAAGGCAAGGAAATCTTGAAAACTTTTGAGAAATACTATCTTGCTGATACATCGCTGCGTCATGCCATTATCGGTTTTGACAAAGATGCTTTTTCGGGATTACTGGAAAATGTTGTTTATCTCGAATTGCTGCGCCGGGGATATGATGTTTATGTGGGGAAGTATAACGATTTGGAAATAGATTTTGTCGCCGAAAAGCAAGATGAAAGGGTTTATTTTCAAGTGGCGCAAGAAATCCGGGATGAAAAAACGATGGAAAGAGAATATGAAAACCTGCTGAAAATCCAGGATAATTACCCCAAATACGTACTATCCACCCAAGACCTAGCAGCCGGAAACTACAAAGGAATAAAATCAATCCACATAGCCGACTGGCTATTAAGTATATAGATATAATCCCTACCCCAGATAAACTGGAAAAGTATTTAAAAACAAATTAGACACTGATTACACGGATTAAAAACGGATTAACACGGATTTTTTTCATTATAAAAAAATAGATGTTTTTTGTTTTTTCTCATACAACAGCACCTAAGTTCCTCATATCCTAGAGGCAACAGCGAAAATCCGTTAAAATCCTTAAAATCCGCGTCTAATTATTTCATGCATCCTTTTAAATCTACATCCTTGCAGGTCAATTCAGAGATGACGTAAATATAATGACTTTTTTTGTTCGAATTTGAGAGCTTAGTTCCTAAATGTTAAGAAAGAAACAAATCATTTAATAATTATGAATTATGAATTGTGAATTGCTAAAAGGAGTTGATGATTTTTGTCTGAGCAAGAAACGGTCTATAAAATAATCGGTAAAGCTACCCCCAGGATCGACGGGCCGGCTAAGGTTACGGGGAAAATGCAATATACTTCCGATATTATGCTGCCGGGCATGTTATATGGTATGGTTTTGCGCAGCCCCCATGCCCATGCGGAAATAATCAGCATTGATACTGCCGAAGCGGAAGCTCTAGGCGCTGTTTGTCTTACCTATGCTGATATTAATCCGATAGTTTATAATGAACGCAGCGTCAGCATACCTGCCGCTACCTATCGGGACCGGACGGTGCTGCCTGCTAAAGCCCGCCATTTTGGCGAACCTATTGCCGCTGTGGCTGCTGCCAGCGAAGAATTGGCTTATCAGGCCCTGCAGCTGCTTAAAGTTGAATATAAAGTTTTGCCTGCCGTTTTTACTCCTCAGGAAGCAATGGCGGATGGCGCGCCTCAGCTTTATGAACAGATTTGGCTGGGCGAGGAAAAGGTAGCAGTCAAGAATAATATCGGGGTTATCCGCAATATTGAAGAAGGGGATGTCGAAGCCGGCTTTGCCGCTGCCGACCGCATCTTTGAGCATACATTTGAGCTGGGCCGGGTTTATCATGATCAGCTGGAAACCAAAGGAGCTGTTTGCGCTCCGGAGGCTGACGGCAGCCTGACCGTTTGGTGTACCGCCCAATCCATCCATGCCAACCGTCAGCTCTTGGGCCGGGTGTTGGGTCTGCCTCTTTCCAAAATAAATGTCAAGAAATTGCCTTTGGGCGGAGCTTTTGGCTCCAGTATCCAGGTCAATACGGTTACTCCGATTTGCGCCTGCCTGGCCTTGAAAGCGGGCCGTCCGGTCAAACTGATCTCCTCCCGGGAGGAGGATTTTTACAGCCATCAAAAATACCCCTCGGTTTTTGAAGTGAAACTGGGGGTGGCCGGGGAGGGCCGTTTTACTGCCGCCCAGGTCAAATGTCTGGTGGATTTTGGCGCCCACCAGGTGCAGCCTTTACCCTATATGGGTTGTGTGGCAGGTTGGTTTGCCTCTTTGTATCGCTATGGCCCCTTGCGTTTTTTGGGCACGGCGGTTTATACCAACAAGGTGCCTTGCTGCGCCATGCAGGGTTATGGCAATCCGCAAATCAATTTTGCCATCGAAAGCATGGTGGATATCATCTGTGAGGAAATGGGCTGGGATTCTGTGGAATTCCGCCTCAAAAATCACCGGGGCGTAGGCGATGAATTCTGGGGCCAGGGACCGACCATCCGCTCGATCATCAAAAGCTGCGGAGTACCGGAATCCCTGACCAAAGGCGGGGAGATATTTGCCTGGAAAGAGCGCCGGCCTCATACGGAAAAAAGCGGCCGCTATCGCAAAGGGATCGGAGTAGCCCGGGGTTTCCATACTTCCGGTACCGGCGGGCCCAAGGAAGGCGAGGTTATCGATTATTCCAGCTGTATGGTAAAAATAAATGAGGACGGCTCGGTGGATCTGATCAGTGCTTTGATGGATCACGGGGGCGGGACCTGGGATGCCATGGCTAAAATCGTTTCCCAAACCCTGCAGGTGCCAATGAGGATGATCGGCCTTTCTCCCACCGACACCCGCAACACCGGCTATGATGTCTGCACTCATGCCACCCGCGGCGTCTATTGCGGCGGAGCGGCGGTGCTGTATGTGACTAATAAAGTCAAGGAAAAACTTTTGGAATATGCCGGCAGGATCCTTTTTGAACATCCTGCGGCTTTGGAAATAATCTGTGATGAGGAATTGGGCCAAGGGGTAATATTTGCCAAAAATTACCATCAAAAGAGCATAACTATCGGCGAAGTAGCCAAAATCGCCCAGATCAATAGCTGGGGGACTATAGCCTATACGGACAGTTATCGCCAGCGCAATTGCCCCCCCTGTTTCACCACTCACTTTTTAGAGGTGGAAGTGGATACCCTGACAGGGGAAATAACGGTACCAAAAGCCCTGCTTTACGGCGATTGCGGCACAGTGATCAATCCGGTTCTAATCGACGGCCAGCTAATAGGCTCTTTTAACCGGGGCCTGGGCTATACGGTTTATGAAAGCCTGGATGTAGATCAAAAGACCGGCGAACTGACCAATAAGGGCCTGCTGGTGGATTATAAAACCCCCACGGCAGCGGAAATGCCGGCCGCGGAAAATGTCCTGGTACACTGGACCGACACCTATGAACCCTCCGGTCCTTTCGGCGCCAAAGGCATAGGCGAAGCAGCCCTAGCCAGCGTCCAGGCAGCCCTGGCCAACGCTGTTTATAATGCGATAGGGATCCGGTTTGCTAAGTTACCTATTACTCCGGAGGTAGTGCTTGCAGCCCTTAGGGCAATTGACAATTGACAATTGACAATTGACAATTATGGAGCTTTCGCTTCGCGAAAGTTTTTATTTAATAAAACATTTCGCGGAGCGAAATTTCAATAATTGTCAATTGTCAATTATCAATTGTCAATTCCAGATCGAAAGGAGGCACATATGAATACTCGGATCATCCCGGTTAACTATAATTATCTGGCCCCGACGACCCTAGCCGAGGCTTTGACCGTTTTGGCGGATAAGCCCCGGGTTAAGATTTTGGCTGGGGGTACGGATTTGATTGTTAAGTTGAAAACCGGCGTTGATATTCCTTTGGAATATCTGATGGATATCAAGCGGATCGAAGAGCTTAAGCTGCCTAAATATTGCCAGCGCGGTCTTTTTATCGGTCCCTTGGCTACTCTTTCTCAACTGGAAAAGGACCCGGATCTGCAAAAGCATTATCCCGCTCTGGCCGAGGCTTTGCGGGCTATGGCTGCTGTATCTGTCCGAAATATGGCTACTATGGCCGGGAATCTTTGTAATGCTTCTCCGGTTGCCGATACGGCCGGGCCTGCGATATGCTATGGGGCTCAGTTAAAATTGGAAAATATTACCAATCATCGTATCATCAAGGCGGAGGATTTTTTCACCGGACCTCAAACTAATGTGATGACGCCTCAGGAAATCTTAACAGAGATATTTTTACCGCAACCCCTTGCCAATTGCGGAGGCGCCTTTAGAAAGAAAACCCGGGTCAAGGCGGATATTGCCAAAATCAGCGCTACGGCTGTTCTGGCCCGGGAGGGTAATATTATCACTCATTGCCGGATAGCTATGGGATCTATCGCCGCTGTTCCCCTTTTCCTTGGAGAATTGAGCGCCGGCCTCATTGGGCAGGAAATGAGCCCGGATCTGCGCCGGGAAGCCGGACGAAAGGCAGCGGAAACTATAAAACCGATTGATGATAACCGTACTACTGCCGGATACCGCACAGCTATTGCCGGTCTGCTGGTGGAAGAAGTCCTGGCCGCGGCTTGGCAAAGAGCGGGAGGTGAGCTGTAATGGCTAAGCAGGAAATAAAACTGACTGTAAACGGGAAAATTTATCATTTAGAAGTTGCTCCCAATGAAATTTTGCTCAATATCCTGCGGGATAAACTCTTTTTGACCGGCTCCAAATACGGCTGCGGCATCGGTGAATGCGGGGCCTGCACCATTTTGGCCGGGGGCCGTTCCTATCTTTCCTGCCTGATCCCGGCAGTAGCGGCGGACGGTTGGGAAATCACGACCATAGAGGGTCTGGCCAAAGGCGAGGAGCTTACCCCGCTGCAGCAGGCTTTTATCGACGAGGGCGCCATTCAATGCGGTTTTTGCACCCCAGGCATGGTAATGACAGCCACCGCCCTCTTAAACGAGAACCCCGATCCGGATGAGGAATACATCAAGGATTATTTGCGGGGCAACCATTGCCGCTGTACAGGATATATAGCAATCGTCAAGGCAGTGCAAGCAGCAGCGGAAAAACAAAGACAGGGTTGAATAACAACCTTGGCCCCCCTTAAAAAAGAAGGGGGCCAAGGGAAGAATTAAGCGAGGAAGGTATCTGCTCATGAAGAATTTTAACTATATCAATGCCCCGGATTTGCCTTCTGCTTTGGAGGCTTTGGCTAAGCCGGATGCCTATTTGGTGGCAGGGGGAACTAATGCCCTGGTGGATATCCGGGCCGGAAAAATCAATGATCGTACCTTGGTCAATATTCAGGGTCTGACGGAATTTGACCGCATTACCCTGCAGGAAAACGGGCGGATCCAAATCGGTGCTCTTACCGCTATCAGTAAACTGGCTGCCTCTGATTTGCTGGCGGAAAAAGCGCCGGCTCTTTATCAGGCGGCTTGTAATTTTGCCGATCCGCTCACCAGGAACAGCGCTACTATAGGCGGTAACCTGGCCAATGCCTCTCCTGCCGCCGATACCGCCCCGCCTTTGCTGGCTCTGGATGCGGAATTGCTCTTGGCAAGTCGGTTTGGGGAGCGGCGTTTACCATTGCAGGAATTTTTCCTGGGGGTGGGGAAGACAGCTCTGGTCCCCGGAGAAATGGTACTGGCTGTGGAATTTATGCCAAATTCTTTCAGTAGTTTTCTCAAATTAGGTTTACGTCAGGCCATGGCTATTTCCATAGTTACTGCCGCTGCTGCTCTTAGCCTTGATAAAGAGGGCATTGTCCGGGAGTTTCACCTGGCCTTTGGTTCGGTAGGGCCGACTCCCTTGCGGGCCTATAATGGAGAAAAAGCCGTTACGGGAACTGAATTCGCTGATCCGGAAGTCATAAAACAACTGCAAGAAGCAGTACAACTTGATATCAACCCCATTGATGATTTGCGGGCCGGCGCCGGGTATCGCCGGGAAATGGCTGGGGTTTTAGCCAAACGGGCAATTCTTTCGGCAGGAAGGGAGGTAGGGCAATGAGCGGCACTTTTGAGATAAATTTACGGATCAACGGGCAGGAAGCCGTTTTACCGACCACAGCAGAAAAAAGCCTGCTCCGCTTTTTGCGGGAGCATAATTATTGGGATGTAAAATGCGGCTGCGAAGAAGGTGATTGCGGCAGTTGCGCCGTACTTTTAGACGGGAGAGCAGTAAAATCCTGCATCACCCTGGCAGCAGCCTGCAACGGCCGGGAAATCTGGACCAACCGGGGCCTAGGACGCACGGATGAACTGACCAAAAAATTACAGGCGGCCTTCGTAGAAAGCGGAGCCATCCAATGCGGCTTTTGCACCTGCGGCATGATAATAGCCGCCAAACACTACCTGGAGCAGGGAGGCAAAGCCGACCGCTCTCAAATCAAAGAAGCCATCTCCGGCAACCTCTGCCGCTGCACGGGGTATGTTAAGATAGTTGATGCGGTTTATGGGGTTGCGCTTGAGATGGGAACTGGCGGAATATAGAGAGCTTACCATAATTGACAATTGACAATTGACAATTGACAATTGACAATTATGGAAAAAAATCAAAGATTTTTTGATTATTGAAATAAAGGTCTTTTAATATAATCAAGAAAACATGGACTGTTTTTACAACAATTGTCCATTGTCAATCGTCAATTGTCAATTGAAAAGGGGTGCATTATGTCTGATTTCAAATTAATAGGTACGGGGGCTGCCCGTCATGATGCTTGGGCTAAAGCCAAGGGCGAGCAAGCTTATTCTGATGATTTTGCCTTGCCGGGGATGATTTACGGCAAGGTTTTGCGCAGCGCTTATCCTGCCGCTGTTATCAAAAATATCAATACTCAAAAAGCCAAAACCCTGCCCGGGGTCCATGCGGTGCTTACTTCTGCCGATGTGCCCCGTAATACCGATGTTTCTAAATTCGGTCAGATGCGGGATGTGGGCGGCGGTTTTGAAGGGCTTTATAAAGTGCTGGCTGACGGTAAGGTGCGCTATAAGGGCGAGGCTGTAGCTTTGGTGGCTGCCGATACTGAGGAAATATGCGAAGAGGCTTGCCGTTTGATCGAGGTGGATTATAGAATCGAGCCGGGGGTTTTTTGCCCGGAAGAAGCCTTGCTTCCCGGGGCCTACCTGGTTTCCGGTGAGGATAAAAGCAATCAAATCATGCGGACCAAGGTGGAAAAAGGCGATGTGGAAGCTGCTTTTGCCAAAGCCCATGTTATCGTAGAAAATGAATACCGGACCCCGGCGGTGGATCATGCTTATATCGAAACCGAAGGCGGCGTGGCCTGGGTGGATGAGAATGAGGTCATTACCTTGCGGGTAGGCACTCAGGTTTTGGAGCATTACCGTACCGTAGCCAAAATCATGGATCTGCCCCATAATAAAGTGCGCAATATGGGGGTACCCATGGGAGGCGGTTTTGGCGGCAAAGAGGATATTACCGTGGAGTCCTTTTTAGCCCTGTTGGCTTGGCATACCCGCCGCCCGGTAAAAATGATCTGGAGCCGGGAAGAAAGCCTGGAGTGTCATGCCAAGCGCCACCCGGAAATCTTACGCTATAAAACCGGGGCTGCCAAAGATGGCACAATCATCGCCCAGCAGGTGGAAATTGTCATGGACGGAGGCGGTTATACCTATTTGACCCCCTGGGTGCAGATGTACTCCACTATTTATGCTCCGGGCTGCTATCGGATAGATAATTTGGAGGTGAACAGCGTTTCCGCTTTTACCAACAATACTTTTGCCAGCGCCAACCGGGGCTTTGGCTCCTGCCAGGTCAATATCGCTTATGAAAGCCAAATGGATGAGGTCGCGGCCAAACTGGGGATTTCTCCCTATGAGATCCGCAAAATCAATTGCCTGCGCCAGGGCGATGAAATCTCCACCGGCTATATTCCCGAAGGCTCGGTAGTTTTGGAGGAATTGCTGGATAAAACCTGGGAAAAATTGGTAAATAGCGGGCCCAAGCAGGAATATACTCAGGAGGGCTGGAAAATCGGCCGGGGCTTGGCCTGCGGGATGATGCCTTATGGCCGGCTTTGTTTCCTTCATGATTCCTCCCGGGTCGGGATCCGGGTCGAGCTGGACGGCAGTGTGACTGTGCGGGCCGGGGTGCCCGATCTGGGGGGCGGTCAAAGCTCGGTGCTATGCCAAATAGCCGCCGAGGAGCTGGGACTGCCTATCAATAAAGTCCATTCTTTTGTCATGGATACTCATTTGACTCCTCTGGCCGGTACTACTACGGCTACCCGTCAGCTTTATATGTCCGGCAATGCCTGCCTGGTGGCTGTAGGCCAGGTTAAAGAAGTTCTGGCCAAGAAAGCTGCCGCTGCTTTAAATTGCCTGGCGGCTGAGCTGACTTTTGCCGGGGAGCGGATTTTTCTCACAAAAGAGCCGGAACGGGGCCTTGCTTTTGTTCAGGTCGTGGCCCAAGCCTCCAATGACGGAGAGCCTCTTTTTTGCGAAGGCCAGTTCAATGCTCCTTTTACCGAAGTACCTGATTTAACCAATATCAAAGGGCGGATCCATCCGGATCTGACTTTTACCGCCCATGCCGTAGAGGTGGCGGTGGATGAGGAAACCGGTCAATATAAAATCCTCAAACTGATTGCCGGGATAGACGCAGGCAGGGTAATCAACCGCAACAGCTGTGAAGGCCAAGTAGAAGGCGGCGCAGTCTATAATGTGGGTTATGTTAACGAGAACCTGGGCTGGGAGAAGGGTATTACCCGGGCCAACAGTTTTGCCACCTATTTGATCCCTACAGCCCTGGATGTGCCCGATCTGGAAACCGTTATTCTGGAATCCGGCGGCGGTTTGGGGCCATATGGGGCCAAGGGCGTAGGCGAACCCTCCGACAATTCTATAGCCCCGGCTATTCTCAATGCTATCAGGGACGCTACAGGCTACCGGGTAACAAGTATGCCGGTCACTCCGGAATCCTTATTAGCAGGGGTTAAGTCAATTCACAATTCATAATTAGTAGCTTACGAACTCGTTTCGTAAAAAAAACAAGAATTTTGTTCAATACTTTTCGTGGAGCGAAAAGTTACCTGCATTCTGATTTCTGAATACTGAATCCT
>WRHF01000004.1 GCA_009783415.1 Clostridiales bacterium | reverse complement strand
TGATGCTTTTCAAGGTTTTTTCAATGGTTCGTTCATAAAACATAGCAATGACCATTCCTCATTAACAATAAATTATGCATATTTAAATTATGAGTTTAGATTATCATAAATTTTCCTACTTGTCAAGAAATACTTAACAGATATAAACCAATATGATCTTCATATCCCCTATTGCTAAAAATTCAGCAGTAACAATTGACAGATCGGCAAAATTCCATATAATAATGAGGGAAGACAATGCTCGGGGGAAATTATTTCCTACATTAATTCTTTAAATTGAAGGAAGAAGATATCAGATAGAGAATAAACTTTAGAGCGTTTAAGAATTTTTAGGCTCAAAGCCGCGTAATTATAACCAGAGCGCACGATAAACGAGAGGTTTTTGATGGAAATAACCCTGGACGGTATCAAAATCAATTATCAAGAGGCAGGGTCGGGGCACCCGGTGCTGCTGCTTCATGGCTGGGGAGCTAATTTGGCCAGCCTGGGCCCGGTGCAACAAGCCCTGGCCCAAGGTTTTCAGCTCTTTTGCCTGGATTTACCCGGTTTTGGGGCCAGCGCCCCGCCTCCTGCGCCTTGGGGTTCGGATGATTATGCCGACCTGCTGGAAAAATTTCTGGCTGCTAAAGCAATCGAAAAACCAATTATCCTGGGTCATTCTTTTGGCGGCAAGCTGGCTGCTATTTTGGGGATCAGAGGATTGGCCCAAAAGCTGATTCTGGTGGGCAGCGCCGGGATCCCTCCCAAACGGGGCCCGGATTATTATGCCCGGGTCTATAGCTATAAGCTGGCCAAGAGAGTACTGGGCCTGCCCGGCCTTTCCCGTTTCAAAACAAAAGCGCTGGCCCGCTGGGAAAAAGCCAATGCTTCCAGCGATTATCAACAGGCAAGCGGGGTAATGAGAACCACTTTTGTCAAGGTGGTCAATGAGGATCTGCGCCGCCATCTGCCCCGCATTACTGTACCGACCCTTTTAGTTTGGGGCGAACTGGACACAGCAACCCCCCCGCCGGACGGCCAACTGATGGAAAAACTGATCCCCGACAGCGGCCTGGTGATCCTGGAAGGAGCAGGCCACTACGCCTACCTGGATAAGCTCCCGGAATTCCTCCTGATCTGCGAAAGCTTCCTAGCACCAGAAAAGCAGGTAATAAGTAATAGGTAATAGGGAGGTGTCGACTTAGCACCCCCACGAGCATTATTCATTTCGGGTTTTAACTCATAATCCATGCTAACTAGCGAATTAATAGGAAGACGAGTTTGCACCCATCATAGCAATGGGCATAAAGTCGATACCCCCTAGGTAATATTTCAGGAAGGTTTTATCTTAAATAAAACGTTTCGCAAAGCGAAACTACAACACCTATAACTTATTACCTATTACCTATTACAAAACCGAAAGGATTAACTACATGCTGAAACTGTTCTATATACTCTCCCTGCTGTTTTTTGCCGCTTATCTGGTGCGAAAGAGTCTTTATTTTTTGCATATGATGCAGCAGAACTCCTATCGGCCCCGGCGTTATTTGCGTTGGTATTTTCCCCGGCAAAGCTTGCGTTTTTCCTGGTGGGAGTGGTTGCCTCTTTTGCCGCTTTTTGCTGTGGCGGCGGGGGGAGAGAGCGTCTTTGCCAGGGGGTTTTTGGCTGCTTCCTATCTTACCCTTTGCTTGCTCTATCGGCGTCCCCGGCAGAAAAAGCCCTTGGTCTGGACGGCCCGGGCCAAACGGCTTTGTACCGCAGCCCTGTTTCTTTTGGGATCAATGATCACCTGGCTGCTTTTATCTCCACCGCATTTATTTATTGGCGTTGGGGTTTTGCTTATTCTTACCTATCTGCCTCTTATCCCGGTATTACTGGGCGTCCTTTTTATCTATCCCCTGGAATCCGCTATCAACCGCCGCTATTTCCGCCAGGCTCAAACCAAGTTGGCAGCCCTTTCGCGATTGACCACTATCGGCATTACCGGCAGCTTTGGCAAAACCAGCGTCAAAATGATCCTGGGGGAGATTTTAAGCGAAAAATATACCACACTGGTCACTCCTTCCAGCTTCAATACTCCCATGGGACTTACCCGCGTCATTCGGGAGCAGCTGCGCCCCACGCATGAAATGTTTGTGGCGGAAATGGGGGCTAAACAGCGGGGGGATATTGCCGAACTGTGCCGCCTGACAAAGCCCCGTTTGGGGATCATTACTGCCTTGGGCGAGCAGCATTTGGAAACTTTTGGCAATATTGAAAATATTGCAGCTACAAAATTCGAGCTGATCCAATCTTTACCTCCAAAAGGTCTTGCGATACTCAATTGCGACGACCCTTTGATCGCGGCTCAGGCCAAAAACAGTCCTTGCCCGGTCGTCCGCTATGGCCTCAGCCCGGAACTGGATTATTGGGCCGGGGAAATCAACTATGGAGCAAAGGGCTGCTCTTTTCTTATCCACGGCCCGGATCAGGTAAAGGTTTCTTTTCAAACCAAGCTATTGGGCCGCCACAATGTCTATAATATCCTGGGCGCCGCCGCCGCCGCCCATCAGCTGGGGGTATCCCTGGAAGAGGCTGCCAGGGCAGTAAAAACCCTGCCCCCCATTGAACACCGGCTGCAATTGCGCCAAGGGACAGCTGATATAACCATCATCGACGATGCCTTCAATTCCAATCCTCTGGGAGCCCAAATCGCCCTGGAGGTGCTGGCCTCCTTTGAAAGCGGCCGGAAGATCCTGATCACTCCCGGCATGATCGAGCTGGGGGCCAAAGAAGATCAGCTGAACCGGGAATTCAGCCAAAGCGCAGCCCTGGTTTGCGATTATATCATCCTGGTAGGCAAAAAGCGGATCGAACCCCTAAAAAAGGGCCTGGAAGACGCCAATTTCCCCCCGGAACGCTGGACGACCGTACCCAGCCTGACAGAAGCCCAAAAACAACTGGGCCTTTGGGCCGAAGCAGGTGACGTGGTGTTGTTTGAGAACGATTTGCCGGACACCTATAGTGAGTAAGTCGAGTTCAGTTGTGCATGAAAGATGAAAAGGAACAGTCTAGCAACAAAACGGAGGTTAGCTAAACATGGAAAAGATAACGGTAGCCATAATATACGGTGGTCGTAGTGTGGAGCATGAGGTTTCTATTATTTCTGCCCTTCAGACCCTTCATGCCCTGGATAAAGACAAATATCAGCCCCTGCCTCTTTATATTTCAAAACAGGGGCGTTGGTATACCGGGGATGATTTGCTGGATTTGGCCAATTATCGCAATCTGGATACCCTTTTGGACAATTGCCGTCAAGTGATATTCTCTCCTACTCACGATCAGGGGCAAATCATTTTCCTGCCCAAAAAGGGTATTTTCCAAAAAATGGAATATCAGGCTATTGATGTGGCATTTCCGGTGATCCACGGCACCAATGGCGAAGATGGCTGCCTCCAGGGATTGCTGGAATTGAGCGGACTGCCCTATGTGGGACCGGGGGTTTTGGGAGCTGCCGCCGGCATGGATAAAATTATGATGAAAGCCTGCCTGAAAGAGGCGGGCCTGCCTACACCGGATTATACTTGGTTTTATGGCTGGCGCTGGAAAAATGAAAAGGAAGCCGTTCTTAGAGAAATTGAGGAAAAGCTGACTTACCCCCTGGTGATAAAGCCTGCCAATTTGGGCTCTTCCATTGGTATCGGCCGGGCCCAAAACGATACCCAGCTGACTTGCGCCATTGATCTGGCTGCCACCTTTTCCGGGCGGATCCTGGTGGAACAAGCTATTACCCCCCTGCGGGAAATCAACTGCTCGGTTTTAGGCTGCCCGGAAAGCCTGGAAGTGTCCGTCTGCGAGGAACCGGCAGCGGGAGAAGGAATTCTCTCTTTTGCCGATAAATATTTAGAGGGCGGGGGCAAGGGCATGAGCAGCCTATCTAGGCGCATCCCGGCGGATCTGCCCCAGGAGCAGCAACAGCTAATTCTTGATCTGGCCAAAAAGGCTTTTATCGCCCTGGACGGCCACGGAGTGAGCCGCATCGACTTTTTGGTGCAAGCAGATGAAGGGAAAATATATATCAATGAAATCAATACTATACCAGGCTCCCTGGCCTTTTATCTTTGGCAGCCTGCAGGAAAAGATTTCAGCCAACTAACAGATGAATTGATCCATCTGGCCCTAAGAAGGCAAAGGGAAAAACAACGCCTGGTCTATACCTATGCTTCGAATATCCTCAGCAAAGGTGGACTAAAAGGAGCTAAAAGCAAGTAATATGTAATTCCTATCACTTATTACCTGCTCTCTACTTTCTTACAACTAAGCTAACAAACGAAAGGTATCTAAACCCATGAAACACCTCCTAGCCCTGCACCACATTCGTGGTATGGGTAATGTTCGTTTAAGACAGATCATCGCTTATTTTAATCATGACTATCAAACTGCCTGGGATAATATTCCAACTTGGGCTGATATTCCCGGTCTGCCTCGGGAAACTGCTCTGGCCCTAGCTGCCGCCAGCCGGAGTATTGATCCGGAAGCGGTTTATGAGCAATTTCAAAAATCCCGGGCCAAACTTATTACCTGGGACGACCCTGCTTATCCACCTTTGCTGCACGATATTTATCAGCCGCCTCTGCTCCTTTTTTACCTGGGGCAGCTGCCTGATCCGGCAGATATCTGCCTGGCTATGGTCGGCTCCCGCCGGGCTACTCCTTATGGGCGGCAGGTGGCCAAGCAGCTGGCGGGGGAAATCGCCGCTCAGGGGATTTGGATAGTCAGCGGCCTGGCCCGGGGTATAGACGGTATTTGTCATCAGGCAGCCATAGACGCGGGCAGCAAGACCCTGGCCGTTTTGGGCAGCGGTATAGATGTGATCTATCCCCCGGAACACCGCTCTCTTTATCAGGAGATTTGCTTTAACGGCGCGGTCATCAGCGAGCTGCCTTTGGGTATGGGGCCTTTGGCAGGCAATTTTCCGGCCCGGAACCGGATCATCAGCGGATTGAGCCAGGGGGTTATTGTGATTGAAGCCGGATTGAAAAGCGGCACAAAATTGACGGTGGATTGCGCCGCCGAACAGGGAAGAGATATTTTTGCAGTACCGGGGCCCATCACCAGTGCCCTCTCGGAAGGCACCAATGCCATGGTTGCCGAAGGAGCGAGAGTAGTCACCAAAGCCGAAGATGTTTGGGGCTATTATATCAAACGGCGGGCATCAGTTCCCCGCCAGCAACAGCTGGTTTTGGAACCGGAGGAAGAACAGATCATCAAGACCCTGGGCCCCGGCGCCGAGCCCCGCCATTTTGACGCCCTGGCCTTGGACCTGGGCTGGCAACCGGCCCGTTTAGCAGCCCAGCTCACTATTTTAGAAATCAAAGGCATAATTGAGCAGCTGCCAGGAAAATATTATATAAAAGCATTCAAATAAAGCAGGTAATTCAAGACATGGAGGTACGCACAAGTTAAATGAAAACTCTAGTTATCGTTGAGTCCCCTACCAAAGCCAAGACCATTAGCAAGATGCTGGGGCGTAATTATGCGGTTAAGTCTTCTTTTGGTCATGTCCGGGATTTGCCCAAGAGTACCTTGGGAGTGGATGTGGAAAATCATTTTGAGCCCCGCTATATAACCATCCGGGGCAAGGGTGATGTCTTGAAAACCCTCAAGGATGAGGCCAAAAAAGCCGACCGGATCCTGCTTGCCAGCGACCCGGACCGGGAAGGCGAAGCTATTGCCTGGCATTTGCGGGAGCATTTGCGGGTAACGGAAGAAAAATGCCGGATCGAATTCAATGAAATCACGGCAGAAGCGGTAAAAAGAGCCGCCTCGACGCCCCGCCCCATTGATATGGACCGGGTGGAGGCCCAGCAGGCCCGCCGTATTTTGGACAGGCTGGTGGGTTATAAAATCAGCCCCTTGCTTTGGAAAAAAGTAAAAAAAGGCCTTTCCGCCGGACGGGTGCAGTCGGTGGCAGTACGCCTGATTTGTGACCGGGAAGAAGAAATCAGAAATTTTATCTCCGAGGAATATTGGACCCTGGCTGCTCATTTAGACAGCGGCAAAGGCCCGGTCATTGCCAAACTGATCAAGCAAGCCGGTAAAAAGCCCCGCCTGAGCTCTCAAGATGATATGCAAAACCTGCTGGATTATTTAGCTGATAAAAGCTATCAGGTCAAGTCCATCCAACAAAAGGAGAAAAAGCGCTCCGCCGCCCCGCCCTTTACCACCAGCACCCTGCAACAGGAGGCCAGCCGCCGCTTGGGGATGGTCACCCGCAAAACCATGCAAACCGCCCAGCAGCTTTATGAAGGCATCAATGTCGGCAGCGGTGTGGTTGGTCTTATTACCTATATGCGGACAGATTCCGTACGTATTGCCGGCCAGGCCCAGGAAGAAGCCAGAGCTTTTGTGACGGAAAAATACGGCAAGGATTATGTTCCGCCTAAACCCAATATTTATGCCAGCCGGGGCAGGACCCAGGAAGCCCATGAAGCGATCCGCCCCTCCTCAGTAGCGCGTACCCCCGGCGAAGTAAAACCTTTTCTCACACCTTTGCAGTACAAGCTCTATAAGCTGATTTGGGAGCGCTTCGTAGCCAGCCAAATGAGCCCGGCCATTATGGACACCGTCAGCGTGGATATCAGCGCCGGAGTTTGCCTCTTTAAAGCCAGTGGTTCCGTAGTGCGCTTTGCCGGTTTTATGCAGGTTTATATCGAAGGCCAGGATAAAGAGGAAGAAGAGGAAAGCGGTCTTTTACCGCCTTTGCAGCCGGAGCAGATACTGCCTTTGATCAAGCTGGATCCCAAGCAGCATTTTACCCAGCCGCCTCCCCGCTATACTGATGCCACCTTGGTAAAAGCCCTGGAAGAGCTAGGTGTAGGCCGTCCCAGCACCTATGCCCCTACTATTGATACTATAATCAACCGCAACTATGTCGCGCGGGAGGCCAAGCAATTCTATCCCACAGAGCTGGGCCAAGTGGTACTGAGCCTGCTGATGGAGTATTTTGAAAGCATCCTGGATACAGGCTTTACCGCCGGGATGGAAAGCCGCTTGGATCTGGTGGAAGAGGGGGATTTGCCCTGGCGCCAAGTGCTGGAGGATTTCTATCCGCCCTTTTATGAGGCCTTGCAGCATGCCGAAGCAGAAATGGAAAAAATCGTGGTGGCTCCGGAAGAAAGCGGGGAAGCGTGCGAGAAATGCGGCAAACCCATGGTTTACCGCATGGGCGCCTATGGCCGCTTTTTGGCTTGCAGCGGCTTTCCGGATTGCCGCAATACCAAGGCCATTCTCATCCCCACCAATGTGAAATGCCTGGCCTGCGGTGGTAATATTGTCCAGCGCAAGACCAAAACCGGGCGGATCTTTTATGGCTGTGACCATTATCCGGGCTGCGCCTATGTAGCTTGGGATTTGCCCATAGAAAAACCTTGCCCGGTCTGCGGCTGGCAAATGACAGTCCGCAAACTGAAGAATGGCGAAGAACAGGAAGTTTGCCCCAATAAAGACTGCCCGGCCAAGGGCCCGGCCAAACCGCGTACCACTAGAACTCCTAAAGAGCCCAAGGCAGTCAAAGAGAAAAAGACGACCGCCAAAACAAAGAAAACCACAAGTAAAAAATAAGAGGAACAACAGATAGGGAGGCAAAGCCTCCCTATTAATTTTCTAATCACTTTTGTTAAATTTTCCCTTTTTGCATCCTTTTTGGCATTCCGGGGGTATTAATAATATAAGGACAATATCATAAGTTGAAAAGAGAGGGGGAAATACCACAGAAATAATCGTAATTGCGCGGATATGCTCGAATATGATCAAAAGAACTATTAGGAAAATTATTGACAATTACCTCCATAATGGTATAATTTAGGAGATAGTAATTTCTAATTTATAGATAATTTGGAAGCATTTGCATAATCGGGGAGGGTGATTGATCATTTCTATTTTAACAAAAATGACTCAAGGGCAAGCTTTTGCCTGGTTTGATGATTTGGCGCCGGTTTTGCCCTGCGAATTATCGGGAATCTGGCGCGGTGAAGAAATCCTGACAGGGCATCCGATGGATGGAATGCTTAGTGCAGCCGACTGGTTCGGCAAGTTCTTCCGCAATCCCCAAGATGTGGATCCTTTGCTGTTTAGCAAGAACAATGGGGCTACCTTTTCCGGTAATCCGGGTTTATTACCGCTGGAGACCTTTATGCTGCTGCCGCGTCCCCTGATCAAGACCCTGTTTAGCATAGTTTCCCCGTTTTTACATACGAAAAAAGGGCGGGCCCGGCTCTATCTCCGGGAATACCGCGGTAAATACACAACAATTATGCAATATGACCAAAAACCGATCATTGATGTTTTTGCCAGGATCAGTAATGATAAAATCCTTGGTCTCTGCGATGTGGAATGGGTAGCTGAAATGGGTTATTTTTTCACCTTGACAAAAGAATAGAAGGAGATAGCAAATGCAAGCGACTTATCATTATTATACCGTAAAAACATTGGCGTCTTATGCCGGGTTTGATAGCGAAGCTGCGCAATTGATCGCTTATTTTTCCAATTATATAGATTGCTATATCATGAACAAACCATTTGTAATTGACAGGAAACCGCCGGATTTTTTCTTGAAAAATGGCTTGGCAACAGAATTGTACACAAACAAATGGATATTTTCACCCTGCGCTACCGGAGTTAATATTATAAATACATCGTCTCATAATTATCAGCTGCACACCCTCATGCCCTTCCACTTCATTATGCCGCTTGCCTTTCCCGAATTACCGGAAAACCCCGACCGCAGCCTTTACCGTTGTGTAACGGCAAATCAAGACCATAACCTTCTCATTAACCGCCTGCTGGAAAAAGCTCTGAATAAAGCCAGCCCTGAAAATAAACCCTCGCTTATGGCTTTAGGCATGTTATTACACACATATGCGGATACCTATTCGCATTGCGGCTTTTCCGGTTTTCATGGTTGGGAAAACCAAGCATATATTGCCCAAATGGATCGCTGCTATCCCAAGAGAGAAAAAGAATACTTTTACCATACAATTCACAAATGGCTGCAAGATAAGCTTTTAGGAAAACTTTCGGTACATAGGGAAATGGGATTGCCGGAAAAACTCTTTTACAGTAATCTGCCCTCCATCGGACACGGAAATGTCTATTGCGCACCGGATTACTGTGAGTGCAAAATTTGCCTGCTTGCCAAAACGGACAAACAAGAAAAACTGCAACCTTTCATTGAGCGTGACAGCTCGGAGTCCTTTGCTGATTGTTCCAGAAATATACTCAATATGCTCTGTCAAGTGAGCGGCAAGCCCGCTCTGAATGATGACGAATGGCAGCTATTACAAAAAAAACTATCAATAGCTCAAAGTCTTATCAAACAGGGAAATCATAAAACCAACAAGAGGAAATGGTCCATGATCTTTCCCGATATCGAATATAATTTCCGTAAAAATGAGTTTATCGACCTGAAATTCGAACGCCTGACTTATAAGACTAAATACTTAACAGATGAGCTTGCCATCAATAACCGCAGCCTTTTGGATATGTATTCGGAAGCGGGTGATCAGGCCCGTGCCGTGACCCTCATGCTCGCCAAAGATGTCAGTGATTTGTTCTTCACATTTAACGAACTTGCCTATGAACATGTCTATCAAGTGACCGGTGAATATGCATCACCCGGGAAAACCGAGCAAATGTTCAACTATCATGAGCTTGCCCTGAGTATCTGCCCCCAGAAAAAGCTTGCTTAATTTTAATAAGGAAAAGGCATGGAACAATGTTGGTAAATTATCACTATTACACAGTGAAAACGCTGGCATATTATGCCGGATTCAGCGACGAAACCGCGCAGTTTATCGCCTACTTTTCTCAATATGTTGATGATTATATTATGCGCAAACCCTTTATAGTGGACAGGGAACCTCCGGAGTTTTTTCTGAAAAATAGCCTGGCTGACAGATTATGCGATAACCGGTGGACTTTTGCCCCATGCCCTACCGGATTCAGTTTGCTTAATTCCAGATCTCATAATTATCAGATTCATACCTTAATGCCCTTTCATTTTATTTTACCTGTGCCTTTTCCCGAATTACCGGAAGATGCCGACCGCAGCAATTACCGCTGTATTATGGCAAGTAAAAAAGATGACCTTCTCATAAATCATCTGATGAAAGAAACAGTTGAAAAGGTGAACCTCAAAGACAAATATTCCCTAATGGCCTTGGGCATGATGCTGCATATTTATGCCGACACCTATTCACACGATGGCTTTTCCGGCTTTCATGGCTGGGAAAACGAATTTTATATTGCCGGGTTGGAAACTAAACACCCTTGGCAAATGATCAGCCAACCCTCTTTTAGGCTGAGAAATACATTTTTGGGAAAGCACTTTGCCAAGCCAGCAACAAATTGCAATATGAATTTAGCCGAAAGAATCTTTTTCCGTACGTTGCCGTCTATCGGTCACTGCAATGCTGATTCCGTAACCGATTTTTGCGAACGTAAGATTCTTCTTTATACTAAGATGAGGAAAGATGGAGACATGGAGTCTGTTATTGAGCGTAACAACTCGGAAGCCTTTGCCGACTGTTCCCGGCGGATCCTGAAAATACTATGCAAAATAACAGGCAAACCTGCCCCAAATAGTGATGAATGGCATATTTTAAAGAGAAAACTGGCAATAGCCCAAAACATCAATAATCAAAAAGACCATGTTGAAAACAAAGAGAGATGGTCCAGGATATTCCCAAATATTTCCTATTGTTATCAAAAAAACAAGTTCATCGAGATAAAGCTGCAACGCCTGAACTATAAAAATAGAAGGGTCCTCAATAAGCTTGACATTGATAGCAGAGAACTTTCTGATATCTATTCGGAACATGGCGATCAGGCTCGCGCCGTATTCCCGATGATTTCCAGGGATATCAGCGATTTGTTTTTTATGTATAATGAGCTCGCTTACAAACATGTTTATAATGTGACAGGAGAATATTCATCAATCGGGAGTATGGAACAGATGTCAAGCTATCAGGAAATTGCCTTGGGGACTACGCCCTCAAGAAGACAGAAGCCGGAAGCAGGAAGCCGGAGGTAAGGCTAAAATCTATGATTATTTATTGATACTTTGCGTCTTTAAGATAAAAATAGGAGTTGACTATGACTGAAGTCATAGTCAACCATGCAAAAAACATGACTGAAGTCATGGTTTAGATATGACTTCAGTCACTTGCGGAAAGAGAAATAATATTGTAAAATTATGGTAAGTTCAGAAAAACTACTTCATGGAGCGAAAAAATAACTGTGTTTAACCACTGACCACTGAAGTAAGGGGATGATGAGATGTCTGTAACACTTGAAGATATCCGTTTGAGTGGAGTTACGCTTAACGAACTCAAAGATTTGGCTGCCTTGCGCGATACCCTGCTATCCGCTCCTGTTGAGGTTTGTATTGAGCGCGCCGGATTGATTACCGAATACATGCAGGCCCATGACGGAGATGGGCAACCGCCTATCATCTTCCGCGCCAATACGGTCGCCCATTATCTCAAAAATAAAGAGGCTGTTTTTCCTGACGGCAATCTGCTTGCCGGAACCACCGGCTCCAAGCTAAAATCAGCGCCGCTTTATCCGGAATATATCGGGATGATGATCTGGGCAGAGCTTAATACTATCAGTACCAGGGAAAAAAATCCTCAAGTTCTGTCTAAAGAAGATGCACAAAAGCTGAATTTTCAAATTTATCCCTATTGGCTGGACCGGGATGTGCTGAGCGCTACCAAAAAGGAATTCGGTGAGAGTATCTCGACCCGGATGCTGGAGAAAATCATCTTTTTTGTAGCGGGAAAAGCCGGCTGCATATCCCATACGGTTCCTTTTTTTGAGCGTGTTTTGCAGGAAGGCTTGGATGCTATCATTGAAGAGGCAGAGCAAAAAGCTGCCCAAAAAACCGAAAGCAAAGATTTTTATAATGCGGCAAGCATTGTCCTGAAAGGCTTCTTAAGATATGTCAGGCATCTTGGCATAGAAGCCCACCGGCTTGCCCAAAACCAAAAAAACCCCAAAGATAAAGCCCGCTTCCTGCGGATGGCCAGGGCTTGCGCCCATGTGCCCGCGAAACCCGCTGCCGGCTTTTATGAAGCGGTCAGTTGCCTCTGGCTTTGCCTGGTCGCTATTCATGCGGAAAATATGAACATGGCAATCAGTCCCGGACGCCTTGACCAGGTTCTTTACCCCTATTATCAAGCAGATATCGCCTCCGGCATCCTGACAGTTGAAGAAGCTTTGGAGATAGTTGGTAATCTTTGGATCAAAATAGGCGACAATGTCAACCTGGTTCCGGAAATGTCGGAAGAGTTGTTTGGAGGCGCCGGCACCGCACCCGCAGTTACCCTGGGAGGTATCAATAAGGAGGGCGAGGACGCGGTAAATGATCTGACCTATATCATGCTGAGAGCAACCGAGCTGTTGGGTTTGCGCGAACCAAATATGAATGCCCGCTTTCATTATGAAAAAAACGAAAAAAGGTACCGCAACCGGGTCGCCGAGGTGATAGCCAAAACCAAAGCTATCCCTGCATTCCATAACGACGACGCCAATATCGAGACCCTTCACAGTCACGGCGCCTCCATCGAACATGCCCGGGATTATGCCATAATCGGCTGTGTTGAGCTGGGGATACCAGGCAGGAGTTATGACTCTTCCAGCGCCGTTATCCTCAATTTGACAGCGCCTCTGGAAATGGCTATGTATAATGGCAGGCGTTATAGTACCGGGGAAGAGCAATTTGGCCCCTCAACCGGTGAATTGGAAGATTTTACCAATTTTAACGACTTTTGGGCAGCTTTTCAAAAGCAAACCGGCTGGCTGATCGGCCAAGCCATTGACTTAAATGAACAGATGGCCAAGATCCATCAGCAGATGCTGCCTACCCCGCTGCTGTCGGCGCTGTTTGAAGGCCCTTTGACAAAGGGATGCGACCTTATTTGCGGAGGGGCAATCTATAATTCTTCGGGGGTTACCCATGTCGGTTTTGCCGATGTTGTGGATTCACTGAACGCGATCCGCTATCTGCTGGAGGAAACACACTATACCATGCGCCTGCTCCAAGATGCTTTGAAAGCTGATTATGACGGGTATGAGTATTTACGGCAGATAATAAAGCATTATGCCTTAAAATACGGAACCAAGGCCGAGAGCGAATCCGGAATGTCAGGAGAAGTCATCCGCTTTTTGCATGACACCTATCAAAGCCATACCAATCATCGCGGAGGAAAGTACCGGCCCGCTTACTGGACCATGACCCAGCATTCGGGGCTGGGCCAAGTAACTCATGCCCTGCCCAGCGGGCGCAGAGCGGCGCTACCCTTTTCCAGCGGGATCACACCCGTACCGCATGCGGTCAGAAGCCTGACGGAATGCCTGAACAGCGTTGCTTCTCTGGGCTGTGAGAACATACCGGGCGGGGAAGCTTTGAACATCAAATTTCCTTCGATAGAAGGCAGTGAAGATATCAAGCGCTTAGGCGATTATGTCGAAGCCTACTTCATCAATGGCGGACAGCAAATACAGTTCAATATCATGTCGCGGCAAATGCTCATTGACGCCAAATTGAACCCGGACAATTATCCCAACCTGCTGGTGCGTGTTTCCGGCTATTCCGCTTATTTTAATAATTTGACCGAACGGATGAAGGATGAATTGATATTGCGGGCCGAATATGATATCAACGGAAGGGCGGTGCTGTAAATGAATACGATCACTGCACCTAAATTAGCAGACAATCCGGGTAAAACAGAAGAGAATCCGCATAAAACGGCAGAAAATCCCATTCACTTTAGAGAGATCAGGATAAAACACTACTTTGGCAAGTTTCTCGGCATTATCAAGAGGGCGTTAGTGGGAATAATTTCAAGGGCGGTGGCGGATAAGTTCTTAGTTGTATTGTTGAGAATAATGAGCCTTATTCTGATAATCGATTCCAACTTCCGGAAAAACATCAAGGATTTTGAAGCGGAGTATTTGTTTATTAACGGAAAATCCAATATACATGTCGCGGCGATATTTAAAGATAATAAGCTCAAGATTCGAAAAAGACAGGTTTCGGATCCTAAGGTCACCCTTGTTTTCAAAGACGGAGAAGCGATCATGAAATTACTGCTTTCCTATCCGCCCAATATCTTTGAGGCAGCCCTTAAACAGGAGATCGACTTCAAAGGCAATTTAAACTATTTGATCAAATTCGCCTATATGGCCTTAACACTCAGAAATATGGCATTACCCCCGGGAGGAACCAATGAAAACACCATTCATTTTTCAAATCAAAAGGGGCAGTATTGATGATGGTGACGGGATCAGAACCGTAGTGTTTTTTAAAGGATGCCCCTTAGATTGCTTATGGTGCCATAATCCGGTTTCCAAAAATCAGTATTTTGAATATTCCTATACCGGCAAACTCTGCCAAAACTGCGGCAATTGCCTTGATTTATGCCCCTATGGAGCGCTTTCCTCTATTGGGATGCAATGTACTATCAACGAACTTGTATCCATGGTCAGCGAAGATATTACCTATTATAGGGTTTCAGGCGGCGGGGTTACGCTCAGCGGCGGAGAGCCGACCCTGCATATGGAATTTATTGGTGAGTTTGCTAAGATACTTAGAGATAAGGAGATCAGCTGCGCAATTGAAACCTGCGGTTATTTTGATTTTTCAGCTTTCAAAGATCTGGTTTTGCCCTATCTTGACTGTATCCTCTATGACCTCAAGCTGATCGATCCCGAAGAACATAAGAAGTATACCGGCCGGGACAACCTGCTTATTCTGGATAATCTGCGTCATCTGGTCAAGGAAGAAATAAGGATCATTCCCAGAACCCCCCTGATCCCGGGCATAACCGACACCGAAAGTAACCTGAAAGGAATCCTTTTGCTCTTAGAAGAGCTGGGTCTAGCTGATAACCATCTAACTTTACCTTATAATGATGTGCAAAAGAATAAGATATTTATCAGGCCCCAGGTATTGCTTGGATTTCTGAACCAAAAGCAAATATAAAACTTGTATTCCCCGGCCCCCGGCGGGAATACAATCGGTTTTTATCAGGACATTGGGCAGCCCTGCGCTGTGAAATGGGAGAAAAGTTTATATTATGAAGTCTGATATAATTAGAACCAAAAACATAGTTGCTTTATTTATGATACTCATACTGGGCTCGTTTTTGTTCGTCTGCAATATCGAAGCCGGCAGTATTGAGAGAGAAGCCAAATATTATGTTTTATTATTGCTATACAGTTCAATTGTATTTTTGCATTTCGCAGTGGATATAATGCGTGAAGAGTCTTCCCTGAGAAAGCCTTTATTGATCGGCTTATTTGCGGCCTATTTTATACTTTGCCTTGTATCCCTGCACTGGACAGCTCTTTTACTATTACCCTATCTTTTATGCTATCACAAGATCATAGAGATAAAGCAAGGATTTGGCCGCTACCTGACGCTGATCATATTAATTGCTGCCCTACTTATTTTTTCATTTGTAGGATCAAATGAGCTGCGGGCAATAAATATCCTCATTACTTCCGCAGCTCTGGTTCTAAATGCGGTGATCTGCTTTGTCCTTTTTTTTTACTTCGGCAACTACCTGGAAAGGCTGTCAGATATTGAAAAGATCATGAGCGCTTCATCTGTAAACGCGCTGACTGAAAAACTATTCAGCAATAGGTTGGCCCTGCAAAAGGATATTGAAATCCAAAATGCTCGCAACAAGGAACGGGAAACCATGAGTCTTAATATCCATAATGTCGTAGGCCATGCGATCACCTCTTCGATAATGACCCTGGAGGCCGCCCACATTTTGCATGATCTTTGCCCTGATGAGTCTATGAAGAAAATCCTGATCGCCAGGGATAAGATGTCTGAAGGCTTGGAATCCATTCGCCAGATCGTCAGGATCATGGATCCGGAAAACGAAAGCGCCGCCTTATCCGACCTGGTATCCTACATGCATTTAAGCGCGGAAGAGTTCATCTCCTGCACGCCGCTAAAACTTGTCCACAACCTAAAGGATCAACCCCCGGATATATCTGTCCCCAAAAGGCATGGGGAGTTTATTACCGGAGCATTGATGGAATTATTGACCAATGCCTCAAAGACTGCCGATATTACCACGATAACTGTACTTCTAACATATAGCAGAGCTTATCTTAAGCTATGCGTGTCGGACAACGGTCTTTCCTTCATTTCACTTTCCGAAGAACAAAAACTTAGCAAATTAAATGATGGCTTCGGCTTGAAAAACATAGAAAAATATGTCCGTGAATGCGGGGGAGCATACCAGCTAAAAACAACGGAGAGCTTTGCGGTAGAAATCACAATTCCAATTTTAGAGGTGAATGGCAATGATAGATAAGCAAACGATAATTGTTGTCGATGATGACCATGATATAGTAGAAAACCTCAAGATAATACTGGAAAAAAGGGGGGGGTTCGAGGTTGTAGGGACCGCCTATAACGGAAAGGAAGCTTTGTTGCTTTTAGAAGAAATCCAAGCGGATCTGATGCTGATAGATTTAGAAATGCCTGTGATGAACGGAATCCAATTGATCTGCGACCTCAATGGCAAATATCCCTTTATGAAAAAAATGGTTCTGACAACATTTTGTGGGGAAAAAGATATAGCGGAGGCTATCATAAGTGGGGCGGACAGCTATATCACCAAGGATCTTTCCGACAAGCTTATCCATGCCATAAAACTTTTGCTGCAGGGGCAAAGCATTTTTGACAGAAGAGTTCTGAAATGGATCCGCAAGATTGCCCGACAAACAAATGAAGATGCGCCGATCAGCAAAAAAATACTGTTTGAGAACATGACCTTACGCGAACGTCAAACTTGCAGGCTCCTGGCGAGCGGATGCACAAACAGTCAGATCGCGGAAAAACTATTTATTGCCGAAGGAACAGTAAGAAATTATATGTCATCTATTTATGAAAAAACCGGCATTAGTGACAGGATTCAACTCGTGATGGCACTTAAAAAAGACCTGCCTATTGAAACCACTGATTCGGATCAGACTTATGATGATCCCGAAGAGGAACCTGAAAATTAAGTTAAATGAGAGGTTTGTTATGAAGGGTCAGACTGGGTTATCAGTGAAATATTATATTAAGAATAACAGGCAAAGATTATTTACTTTGATTCTAAGCGTATCCGTGTTTATTATCATGCTCTACAGTATGGCATTCATATTACAGCCCTCCGGAGAAGTCATGGAGAGAATTCTGCTGTATCAAGCAGAAAAACTTCAGGTCATATCCCCTATCGCAAACAACATCAGCATTGATGGTTTGATAAAGAGTTTGGAAAAAATTCCAGAGATAGATCATGTTCTTCCTTGTGATCCGGTTAGAATAGATATCAATACGATTTTTGAAAACCGGCCTTTGGCCAAGGCCTACCTGGTCAGCCGAGAAGATATAAAAATTATTCTGGAATACACATCAGCCACTTTGACCCGCGGTAGATTACCGGAAAAAAACCATGAAATCATTGTGGATCAAAAGTATGCCACCAATCAAAATCTGAAAATAGGTGATAGCCTGGGAGGCCAACTGGAAATTATTGGCATTTTAGAAAGCGACTGTTATTTGGTTGCCGGCATAGCTGATTCCCCTGATCTCCAAAGTGTTGTGATTCTTTCTTCCGGCAATAATATCAACTATTCTAAGAATTTATCGGATGAAAAACTTAAGATTGAGGATCCGAATAATCTGGTGGCAGAAGACTACTTTAGCCAAAAGGATATTCAGCAAAGATATGCTAATATCGAATATAGAATTTATTTTCTCATAAAAACTACCGCTGTTGTCTTGATTATCCTGTGTTTGATGGCCTTGCTTAGCTTATATATCCGGGACAGGCAAGCGGAACTGTGTTTTTATTATTCGATTGGTTTTTCCAAAAAAGATATTTACTTATCTGTTCTCAAAAAACTCTTATTTGTTTTCGGCATTTCTATCCTGATTGGTTCTGCTTTATCTATTGTCTTATATTTTTTAGTCAAATGCTTTATTATTATCCCCCTGGGGTTGAACATATCATTATTTATGGCCAAAGAGCTATTGCACTGCTTTGCCTGCCTTTTTTTGATCTTTGCCGCTATGCAGCCGGCTATATTCTTTGCTATGCAAAAAGTTGATACCATTGACATTTTGGAAGAAGAAATGATTTAATGCGCTCTTCGAGCACATGTATTCAGAATTCAGAATTCAGAATTCAGAATGCCGGTAACTTTTCGCTCCGCGAAAACTATTGAAGCAAACAACTTATTTTTATTCAATGAAAATGATGGGTATAAGGAGTTTCTAACTATGTTTGAGTTGAGAAAGCTAACTTTGATTTACGATATAGATAAGGCAGAAAAAGTTTTTGCCCTTAAGAATATCGACCTCACTTTACCCGAAAAGGGGCTTTGGGGGATTGTGGGACCATCCGGCAGCGGCAAATCGACCCTGATGTATTGCCTTTCTACCTTGAAAGAGCAGACGGCAGGTGAGATCTGGTATGATGGCAAGCAGTTCAAAGATTATAGCCAAAAGGAAAAGGAGTCCTTGAGACGCCGTGAATTTGGTTTTGTATTCCAGAGGCACTTTTTGGTTCATTATATGAGCGCCTTGGATAATGTCATCATTGCCTCGACAGAAAATTCTTCTCTGGCGGCGGAACGGGGCCAAAGACTCCTTTTTGATTTTGGCATCAAACCCAGCGAAATGCAAAAGCGTCCGCCCGCGCTCTCCAGCGGACAAAGACAGCGGGTCGCCATTGCCAGAGCCATGATCAACGATCCTAAAGTTATTTTTGCCGACGAACCCACATCATCTTTAGATCATGACACTGCCAATCTTGTAATGGACGTCTTGAAAACATATGCTTTAAGTCAGCTGGTCCTGGTTATTACCCATGATACATCGATCCTTAAAAATGCTTCCGGAAAGATAGAAATGTGGGATGGAAGCATTCTGGGCACAACCAAAATTATATCTAAGGAAAAAAATATATGATCAAGCCTATTCATGCTTTATATTATTTACTAAACAACAGATCGCGGGTATTCATTCTGATCGCTTTGATGTCGCTTATTTCCATCTGCTATCTGGGCGGGTTGTATATCAGCAGCCCCTATTATGAGAACCTGAAAACAATAGATATCTATCAGGATTTTACCATTGTCTCAAAAGGTACCGGCCTGGATAAGCAGGATTGTCTGGAATTTTTGAAGAATGTTTCAAGCGAGTCCAATTTTGGCATTGGCAGGGTGATGCTGGTCAGCTATTTTGCGGATCAGAAGAATACCGGCGGGATAAGAGATATTAATGCCCGGCAGAAAATATCCTTTACCAGGCTGATCGGATTACCCGGAGGCATCTCTATGCCTATTTTCTACAATTCGAATAACTTTTCTGTCTTTAAAAATACTGTAGGGCTGTTCATTGATCCCTCAATCGATTGGCAGCTTGCCAATGGTGAGATGGCTATGAGTGATCTTCTGAAAAGAAACCTGGGTCTGGAAAAGGGAGCTGTAATAGATAATGACGGGGAGTTGATTACAGGGTTTAAACAAAGCAGCACCCTGGCTCAGACCTATAAGTCAAACGGCTATACCTCATTTCGGATAGACTCTGCCCATACTCCGGATAGTGTTTTGCTTTTGAGAGAAAATACTCCTGATAAGGAAAAATCCAGAGAAGATTTTAATGCTGCCGTTATGCAATTAAAACAAGAATATCCTGACCTGCAGTTTATTGATTATGAGTATCAAAAAAATATAATCAACGACGTTTTAGCTGTATATTATGCGATAATTATTGTTGTGGCGCTTATTGTTGCCCTGATCCTGGCCATTATGATAAATGCCATTTTGATCGGGGAATACGCCAATAGAAAGCTGGAATTCAGCATCTATAAAGCAACCGGATTTTCCCGCTGGGAGATCACCTTCAAAGTTATCAAAGAGACTATCCTGATCAATTTGCTGGGCTTGGCTCTGGGGGCAGTCATGGTTTTGCTGATGATATTTGTTCTGAACGAGACTGTTCTATTTGCAAAAGGCCTCCAACTTTCCTATTTTTGCCCCGAATCCCTGATCGGTACTCTCATCTGCGAAACAGTCGTTATTATCCCCATAATAGCTTTTCAGGCAAACCGGATCAAAAAGCATGATGTTACGAATTTTTGAACTCATAGCAGCAGCCAATCAATTAAATTGATTTGCTTTATTCCTTCATAGTCTCCGCTAATGAAATCAAGCGTCAAAAGGTATTTCGGATAATTGTCGCTGACTTTCAGCAGGGGGGCGAGCTCGCGCTCCCGGACCGGTTCGTCAAGAGCAGACAAGGAGACTTGATAGTATTCCTTGGTGTTTTGCCTGGCCGCAACAAAATCAATTTCCCTCTCATCAATTTTACCGATGTTTACCCGGTAACCGCGGCGCAAGAGTTCCAGAAATACAATGTTCTCTATCTGATGACCGGTATCTAAATTTGCCGAAGAAAGCAGATGATTGCGCAATCCCGTATCAACGATATAATATTTACCAAGTGTTTTCAAGAGGTTTTTGCCCTTAATATTATAGCGCTCAACATTATAAAACAAGAAACTATCCACCAGGGCTTTGATATATTTATCAACTGTCTTCTGGGTAATTTTTCTGCCGGAGTTGTTGATATAGCCGGTTATATTTGCGGTTGAAATGGAGCTGCCCACATTGCTGCAAAGGTACTTGACAATATTTTTCAGCAAACCGATATCACTGATGCCCTTTCGGCTGACAACATCTTTGACAATGACGGTATTATAAATACCCTCCAAATACTGGTCAGAAAGCTCCATATCACTCTTCAGCTGGGTAACGACAACCGGGAGGCTTCCGATATTCAGGTAGTCAATAAATGCCCTGTTTTTATCTTTGTTTTCGTTTGCCTCATAAAACTCCGCAAATGAAAACGGCAGCATTTTGATTTCCACATAACGCCCCGAAATCAAAGTAGCAAGTTCACCGGAAAGCAAGTCAGCATTAGAACCTGTAATATAGACATCTGTATTTTTTTTGATATAGATGCTGTCAACCGCTTTTTCAAACCCCGGGCAGCGGCCGACTTCGTCAATGAAGATATAGGTCATCCTCTCCTTTTGCAGTTTGTTCACAAGAAATTCGTTCAGGGCATGGTAGTCATGCAAATGCTCCATATTAACGTCTTCCAGATTGATATGAATGATTTGGCTTTCCTCAACGCCTGCCTGCTTCAGGTGCTCAATAAACAATTCAAACAAAGTTGATTTGCCGCAACGCCTGACGCCTGTTACGACTTTGATAACATCGACCTCACGGAATTTTATCAGTTTTTCCAAAAAACGCGGACGCGGGACAATTTTTTCCATCTCAATCACCACCTCGTCAATATTATAACAGAAAAACCTGAATCAGTAAAGTTCTTTTCCGTTTGGAAAATAACTTTAGGAAAGAGCTTTTTATTATATCATCTTATACACCCTCAACCCAACACTTTTCAGGAGCGGAATTATGTTTTGCACAGCATTGATATCTTTCTGCTTCTCTTCATCTGGTAAATTTTTCCATTCTATCAGTAACGGATGTGACTTGTTAGCGTCATCACGCACCGGATCATATTTCCAGCCGCCTGCGATTTTTTCATCCAGCCAGCGGATATGTTCGTTTTTAGCCATCAGCAGAACTATCTCCTCGTCAAAGACTTCCACCGAGGAAAATGACGTGTCGCCGGCATCATAATTATAGCCGGCTTCTTTTAATTTTCGGCCAATATGCCGGGCCTGATTCCGGTTTGAATCCTTGAATTCCTCCGGCAAATCATCCCAAAGGACAACGCTGGGATAGTCGCCATGCCCTGTTGTCTGCATTTTTTTTCGATAATCCTCATGAATAGCAATTGCCAATTTATCCACATAGCTGTTCAATATCACCTTACGCAATACCAGCTTGATAAAAGCAGCGGCATCGACATGCAGATCAAGCTGAGAATAAAAGGGTAAAGAAACAGGCTCCCAGACATTGCCTTCCAGGCGGCTCATCTCCAGGATCGCTTCCATGGACCGGGCGCCGTGCTTGTATTCGGGAACAAGCAGCATCGCCCAGATGATGTTTTTACTCACCGGCGCGATGCCATTTTTCATCTTGAATTTGCGTTCGCAAAGGCTGCGCAGAAGCAAGGCCCGGCGCAGGATATAGTTTTTGTCGTCTTTATCTTTGGGGTTCGGTCCCAGAACATTGATGATGCCTTTCAGCCGGCTGACAAAATCAGGGCCCTTAATGTTTTTAAAATCCTCATATTTTTGTCTGCCGTTCTCTATTATCAGATGATTTATGGGCTCTTCAGAGAAATGGGGCGGCAAAGATAATTGGCCATTATGGCTCATTGGGGCCATAAATTCCTCAAAATTCGCTGAGGTGCCGCCGGCAAAGACGAGAATGCATTTACCAAGAGGATGTTCACCGCTATTGTCTTTAAATTTACCATCCTGCATAGGCATGATAAAACTCTTGAGCCAACCCAGCAGCAAGCCGTCTTTGTCGGAATCAAATTCATCAAAGAAAACAAGGGGCAATTTACCCTCCAATACCAAATCCCGTACTTTTTGGAAGGCTGCACTGAGATCATTTAGATCCCTAAATTGGGATACATTAAATTCCAGCTTTTCTACTATATCCGGCAGCACATTTTTGGCAATCTGGGTGACTCCAAAGGATTTACCGCTTCCGGGAGAACCGAATACAGCGATAGAGAGAGGGCGCACACTGTCGGATTTGTCATAACCGACAATCAGGTTACGGATGTTTTGGAAAGCCTCGATCTCAAAGCGGTCAACAGTAGTAAAGGCGCCAAAAGATAATTGCGGCAAGCCTTCTATTTCTTTTGCGCCTACCCGCACATAATTATAGGCAATATCAAAAACACGTTTGTCACCCACATTATTGGAAATACACCAATTATCCCGGCCAATAACATTTCCATCAGGTGTTAGGGGGATCTCAAAGGCAATCTCCGCTTCCTCTGTTTCCGTAATAATAGTAAACTGACTGTTTTCCAGTCCGGCTATGGTATAGCCGGAGTTCATAAGCGCTTCTGCAGTCCGTAATAGGGGGAGGACTAGCAAGGGTTCTTTACCACTCAATACCGCCGGGAATTGCTTGGCCAGACTTGCGGTCATCAGGATAAAAGCATCATCGATCTCACCTTTAAGCTTTTCCCGCAAAATCCCTTCTCCTCCGCCATGAGTCAGCACCAGTGAAGCCTTAATTTCACCATTTTCACGTTTGATATAAACAGCACCATCCTCGGCAAAAGCAATAAGAATATGCGGCGCCTTGAGCAAATAAGACAAAACAGGATTATTTTGGATCTGCCAGATCAATTCCGTTGCCGTGCGTTCCCAGGAAATCTGCCGGCTGATCAAGGCGCCTGCTGTGCGGAGTATATCCGCATCTAGAAACAGGAAACCGTTCACCGCTGCTTTATCGAAGCAATTCTTATCGGGCAAGGATTTTTTAGATGCCCACAAGGTTGGCGGCTGATCTCCCGGTAAGCAGATACCACCAAAACCTTCATCCCAAATAATCCGGCTTTCCTTGGCCGGCCCGCTGATAACATCCATCTTATTACCTATAGCCCCGGCACGGCGTATAATGGAATAATATTCCTTTTTTGCCGGTTTATCAATAACATACCCCAGCTCAAAAAATTCCCTTCTTTCGCCTTCAAGCTCAGAAGCAGGCTCTGCATTTAGTAATGCCTTAAGCAGTTCTGCTCCGCCGGGGGCGGAAAACTCGTAGCGAATGCCATTTTCGATATGGGTGAAGACGCGGGTGTAGGCGTGACCGCAGATGAGAATGCCCATAGTTTGATTCCTCCATAATAACTTAATCTATTTCCGCAAAGCGCTTTGCTGATTCAATTAACTCTTCGATGCTAAGGTACTTATAATAATACAGCGTGTATCTCTTACTTCCATTACTATATTTGTATGTTATTATTCTTCTTGATGAATGGATAAAGCCAACATAATTATCAGCAATTTCCGCCCTGATCATCATGCTGCCGTAATTAACAAATATGGCTCTCTCATTGCCTGATATGATGACCTCGTTATTGCCGATAAACTCAAAATCACATGATGAATGAGATGCATCAAGGCCTATTTTAATTTGATCAGATATGCTTAAATCAAGCAATGAATAGCGAATTATATTGCCGTTATGACAAAAGGCAAGCAAAAACCTATCGTCCGGAGTAAATACGATAGATTTAGGAATTGCATTGCCTGCCGAAAACTTGATTTTACGGAGCAATTTATCTTTTATTGAATAAATACCGACATAATCGTCTATTTTTATAAAGGCAATGATTTCCCCATGATTGGAAAGCAATAGATCTGACACTTCTTTTCTGTCATATGTAAATTCATTATCTCCGTCAAGCATATAAGAAACCTCATAGCTATCATCAACGAACAAAATCCTGTTATGTAAATATTCCGTATCGCCTTGTGTGTTTTCAGTATATATTGGCGCTGAAAATGAATTTATCCTAAAGTTTGTTTCTGTAAAACACTTAGAAAGATCATAGTATGTCCAAGGCCAATCAATTATTTCTTCAATATTCAGTGTATTCATTGAGATTTCTAGATAAATTAAATGCTCCGATGCCCGGCAAATAAAGCGGTCGCCTTGGTTTGAAGCCAGAATTGATGAATTGGAAAAAGAAATGCCGGCATCCGGCAGCAGGGAATTGCCGGCGATTTCATCGCTTTTTTCAGAAAAATTTATCTGGTCCAACAAATGCCCGCCAACATCATATAAATACATGCTGCCTTTGTCATCACATATCACCAACTTGTCAGCATTAACAAATTCCAAGCACAAAATTTCTTTGTCTGAATTCAAAGAGATTTCTCCCTTTTGCTCCCTTTTATTTGTGTCATAAATTTTTAGAGAATTTATTTCATTATTATAATTATGATCGAAGTAGGCGATGACCCCATAGCCGTTTTCTCTTAAGAGATCGAATTTGTCAGTATCTGAGCCGGCCAGCTCAACAGACTGATTCTCTCTAGAACCTGATTTATATGTGTTGATTTTAGAAGAATTGCTCTCCGTAAAGGCGAATTTATCCTCTGAACCATAAGCCATATGCTCTATTTCCTCATCAGAATGAAGCGAAGCAAATCTGACAGATAAATACTCAGATAAGCAAAAATTATAAATGCCTCCTACCCCAAGGCCGACAAATCCTCGCCGGTTCAGATAACATATATCCTTTATCTCAGAATGCGCGCTATAATTTGTCAGCAATTCTCCGGTCTTATAATCTACGCTTACAATACTTTCTCCTGAAATAACACATACCACATCCCGTTTCTCTTCACTTTGCCATAATTCCAGAGCATTGTGCCTGAAGATTTTATTAAATTGATATTTGGAAAGGTATGCCCGGTCACTGTCATAATCGATCTCCCATTTAACTCTTAAATCGTTTTTATAATAGCAAACGATTTTACCCTCATATTTTGTCCCGGCGCTGATTATGATATTACCATCCAGCTCTGCCATTGATAATAATCCGCTCAAATTTAAGCTGTAGGCATTTACTGTTCTTTTATCCGGCTTGATCAGCAATAAGGATTGCCCGGAATCACCATAAAATCCTGTACAAATGAATAAATATCCATTTTCATCAACAAATGCTGTGTATCTGTCTAAATCATAGTATTTGATATTATCACCAAGTGAAAAATAGCATCCGGAATCTTTATCACTCGAAAATTCCTCTATTAATGTACCATTTTTATTTATGAAATAAATTCCGTCAAATGTCTTTACTGCGATTATCTCAGATGAGCGGTTTGTTTTTATCATATCTGCATAGAATAATCCCCCAATATACCACTGTATAGTTTCATCAATGGGATTTATACAGGCCAAACCCCCGGAATAAAGAATATATGCATACTCCTCTTCCATGACTATATCCATAATTTCGCTGCTTGACCCTACAGTATGAAAATCATTGACAACTGAATATGTTTTCGTAACTTCGTCACTGTTTGTATCAATCAAGTAAATATTATTACTTGTATCATATGCTAAGAGCTTGGATCCGTCATCGCTATACTTCATTCCGGCAATATATCCGGAGGTATCAACTGTTTTGCGCATCATAACAGAAGAATCGGAATATATAGATGCCGCTTTCGATAGTAAATACTCGGCGGTAGTATTCACGGGCAAATCATCATTTTCGTCAATTGGCAATGCCCCGATAGCAGCTTTTATTGCATTTATTCTATCGCCATCGTCAAAATAAAGTTTAGCTTGTGCTGTTAGAATAACTGAACTTTGAACTCTCAGTTCATGGTTTGCTTTTTTTGTGTTTGCTTCATTGATTTCCGCCAGCTCTTTTTGTTCATTCGCATATGCAAGATTTTTTTCGGCTTCAACCTTTTGCCGATTGGCATATTCCAAGTTTTTCTCAGCCTTGGTCTTTTGCTGGTTGGCATATTCCAGATTTTTCTCGGCTTCTGATTTTTGGCTATTTGCATAGATCAAATTCTCTTCGGCTTCAGTGGTTTTGGCGGCAAGCTCAATATTGCTTTCTTCCAAGTCATCGTTTGTTTGCTCCAGCTGAGAGTTCACGGAATCCAGTTCGTCATTCTTTTGGATCAGTTCCGTGTTTGTTTCATTTAGTTCCACTGTTTTTGATTCTAAATCGATCGTCTTTTGGGCAAGCTCATTTCTTTGGCTGCTGATTTGATAAACCATGGCGCTGCTGTATGTAGCGAATGCAGACAGAAGAGCCACCAGTATAGCAGAAATGGTAATTACCCGCCGAATGACCCTTTTTTGATTGCGCTTATACAAATCATAAAATCTGCAACCAAATAATGGCGCTGCAATACGCAAATACTCCCGTTTCAGTTTTTTTATTGAATCTTTTACCGCAGGCGCTGAGATATTGGCAACGAGACGTTCTACATAAACAGTTTCGGTATGCAAAGAACCGTCTTCTCTTCTGATTGCGCGGGTTTCTGTGCACAATTCAGACGGGAGATCCTCGGACGGATTCCCCTCGGTCATCAAAACTATGATATTATCTGTGCTGCCATCATGGAGCTCTTTAAAATAGGTAATTTCTTGCAGACACCACGCGGATTGAGCGGTTGTTTTTGAGCAAAGGACAATAAGGAAACGGGAATTCTCCAAAGCTGTTTTGATGTCTTCGCTCAGATCGTTGCCAATAGAAAGCTCGGTTTCATCCCTGAAAAGACGCAACTTTTTCCGGTCTATCTCTGATCTGACCGAAGCTGGCGGACTGTATCTTTCCAAGAGCTTCTGAAGCTTGTCTGCGGCAGCTTTATCAAGTGCTGTATGCCGGTAGCTGATAAAAGCATCGTAGGTGAATTCTCTTTCCATGTTCATTTCCCCCAAACCAAATTAATAACCGGCTGTCTTTGTTTGACTGCCGGGACAGGACATCTCTTTGTCTCTTTACTCATATCACCATGCTTATATATTGAGGTGATTCATGGTCCTCGGCACACAACAATATATCACATTCCGACCCTGGCAACAATCAATTTAACATTATTTCCCTTTTTTCTCCTTTTTCTGGTCTTTTCCGGGGTTTTTGAGCATAAAATTTAGGCAAGTGGATTCCACCAATAACACCAATATTTTGCTATGCCCTCAAATCTGGTAATTACTGGAAGAAAGGGAATAACCTTTGTCATAAAATGCCAGCTCAAACGGGTAGAGCATGACATCAGTCATATAGGAGCATGACTGATGTCATATAAAATTATGGTTTTGGCTGGAAAAATTGTGACTAAAGTCATATATATTTTGTGACTTTAGTCACTTGTCAAAAGGAGAAAAATGATGGATAATAATGGTATAAGAAGTTCGGGTTGGACAAGCAAGAATCTTCCAGGCCAAGGCAAGGCAAGCAATAAATCTTTTTTCATACTGGCTTTCCCCTGCGAAAGCAGGGGAAAGCATCCCTCCTCTCTTGGCGTTGATATAAATAAAATAAAAAATAGTTGCGGCATTGATTTTGAAAATAGTCACCCCAGCATAAAAGGCAGTGGAGAGTTTTAGAGGTCTCTCCACTGCCTCATTTTTGGATATTGTTCCGGACTATACAAGCATCAGCCAAAATGTTATAATAAAACCCAAAAGCAGCAACAACGGCTTGATCTACCGTTGCATTTGCGACATGCAAAAAAACTGCTAAAAAACAAAGAAGGCGGTGCGTATAGTGCAAGAGATAATCATTGACGAAGAATTTAAAAGCTTACTACCTGCGCTTGACCCGAGAACCTATTTGGCGTTGGAAGAAAATCTGCTGCAAAATGGCTGCAGGGACGCCATAGTCCTCTGGAATGGCATTCTAATCGACGGTCATAACAGATATACTATTTGCCTAGAGCATGAGATCCCGTTCACCACGGTTGACAAGGAATTTGGCTCCAGAGAAGAAGCTCTTATCTGGATCATCTCCAACCAGGTATCCCGGCGCAATCTTTCCCAAATCCAGCTCAGCCACTATCGCGGCTTGCATTACAAAGCAGATAAAAAAATACAAGGCACAAACAACCAATATTCGCAGGAAAGTGAAAAGTTGCAAAATGCAACTTTTCACTCGGGCTCAACAGCAAGCCACCTTGCAAAGGAATATAAAGTATCTCGTGACACAATTATACGTGACGCAAAACTTGCCGAGGCAATCGACTTAATAGGTGAGAATTCACCGGAGGCAAAAAGAAAAATCCTCTCCGGGGAGACGAGTATCAACAAGAAGGATTTGGAAACCTTGACCGGCAGGTCGAATGAGGAAATCTCTGAGCTTGCTGCAAAGATCGAAGATGGCACATATAAAAAGATAAAACAGGAAACGCAGGCAGGCGCAAAGACTGTGGATACAGAAATCATGAAAATAGCAGAAAGTTTCTATTCAGGTCTGAGAAAACTCACAAAAAATAGTGATAATACAGAAATAAAAACTGTGCTTAGAGCCCATATTGATAAGCTTGAAGAACTGTACAGTCAGATGTAGTTGCGGTCTTCGACCGCAAGGATTCAGGATTCAGAAATCAGAATGCGGGTAACTTTTCGCTCCACGAAAAGGATTGAACAAAATTCTTGTTTTATTTTAACTTGCTTTGTCCGTAAGCTACTAATCGTTATTTTTCTTCGGCAGTTCGATTCGGAACATCCGGCAATAATCCCTCTGGGCTTCAATCTCACATTCTGCGATAAGCTGAATAAATGCTTTATCGCTCGGATCCTCACTTCTCTGGGCCATCTGTAAAGCGCCTATATATTCCACTCGCAGTGCCGGCGGGATAGATATGATTTGATACCCCTTATTAACTAGGATAAGGTTCAATTTTTTCTAATAGAGCCGTGGGTTCCATAAACTTCCCTCCGTTTGTTTTATTCAGACAGCAAAAAATCTATGATGTTCTTACAATTCTTAAGCACTTACTCCCGAAACTCTGCGTAAAATGGCAAATTTTCGTGCCGCCGTATTCCTGCTCCTACTCAAAACTCAACACTCCGGCTTGTCCGGGTTAGGGATTGCCCAGCAACCAGTCCAGTACCCGAATCTTCCGGATTCCTTCATAATCGGCCTCAGGATCTTCATCCAAGGTCAGGATATACTTCGGATAGTGATCGGATATTTTTTTTAGCGGCGCAAGTTCACGCTCCAGCGTCGTCTGTTCCCTAACCGTTGCCGCCACCTGGAAATATGACCGCCCGGATTGATCCATGGCGACAAAATCAACCTCCAACTCATCAACCTTTCCGACATACACCTGATACCCCCGCCGGAGCAATTCCAGATAAACTACATTTTCCAAAATATGACCCACATCAAGACCGCGTTTGCCCAGCAGCAGATAGCGCATACCAATATCAACAGCGTAGTACTTCTCCAGCGTTTTTAGATACTGTTTTCCTTTGATATTGTACCGCTTGGCTTGATAGAGTATGAAGCTGTCCATCAGCGCCTTAAGATACCGTTCCACAGTTTTTACATCAATTTTCCGGCTGTCGGCATTCATGGTGTTACTGATGCTTTTGGTAGAAAGCTGGCTGCCGATATTATCAAAGGCGAAACGTACCAGGCTTTCCAGCATCATGGTATCCGGGATTCTGTATCTGCCTACAACATCCTTGAGTACGACCGAATCGTAAACACCTTGCAGGTATCCGCTGATATGCTTTTGATTACCCAAAAATTCAAGCGCACCCGGAAAGGAACTATTTTCCAAATACTCAATATATTTACGCGAGAGATCATCCGCGCCAACAACTGAAACATACTCCCGAAAGGAGAGCGGAAGCATCTCTATCTCCACATAGCGACCGGAGAGCAGCGTAGCCAGGTCTCCGGAGAGAAGCCAGGCATTGGAGCCAGTCAGATATATGTCCAGATTTTTACGCAGATACAGACTATCTACCACCCGTTGAAACTCCGGAACATTCTGAATTTCGTCCAAAAACACATAGGTTCTGCCTTTTGCTGCCATGTGCGATTTAATGTAGTCGTGCAACACCCCCGGATCACATAGGCTCCGGTTGTCATAATCCTCGAAGTTGATCGTAATGATATTTCCCGTCTCCACACCGCCTTTTAATAAGTATTGCTGATACATAAAGAGCAGTGTGGATTTTCCGCAACGCCGGATCCCGGTAATAATTTTGATCACCTGCTTGTCGCGATAACCGATCAGCCTGTTCATATATTCTTTGCGTTCAATCATTATACTCCTCCTCTCACACAGTTATTATATCCAAAAACAATAAATAAATCAATAGTTTTTGGAAAAGATTCCAAAAACTATTGATTTATTATCTCTTAGCACCTATAAGACACAAAGTGTCAATAAAAAACAAGTTGTTTGCACCAATAGTTGCCGCGGAGCAAAAAATTACCCGCATTCTGATTTCTGAATACTTGCGGCCAAAAGCCGCTCTAGCGTTTACCCACATCCTCGGACTGGGTTGGCTCGTTCATCATCTTATTTACCGGGACAATGCTGTATTTACCGCCTTTGACCTCTAGGGAGAAAACATGCCAAATACTGCCCGGCTCAGTCACCGGAACCCCAAAGCTAGCCAGTAATTCTCCGTTTTTCTCAAAGACGTTCACCACCGCTTCGGACCCGGCTAAAAACATGCTGTTTATTTCATCCCAATGGGAATAGTCCTGCAGATAATAATCGTATCTGCCCTCTTTCAGGTGATAAATATCTACATCTTCCCTGGCTGCCCCGACAGCTCCGTCGGCCCACAACGTGGCATAGAGGATATTTTTATAGTAGCCATCTATGGTCCCATATTCAAAAAACATATTATCCCAATACCAAAGATGGAAACTATCCCCTGCAAAGCGGGGGCAGATCAGGTGAGCATCCAGATCCAGGCTGCCCTCGGCCCAGGTCACTTCTATGCTGATTTGGGGATCCTCAAAATCATACCAGGACTGGATCCGCAGATCCCCGTTAAATACTTGCCCGCCCAGGGCATAAAAGAGAATACTGGCGGGATAGTAACCTTTGCCGCTATATTCCACTATATAGCTGCCCGGCGGAAGCTCCAAGCTGAATTCTCCGTTGGCGGCAGTGATCCGGGCGGCAACCGGCGCTTCAGCCAGCAGGTCGGAATCAGCGACCCTATAAAAAGTAAGATCTACCTTCCCGGTTACGGGGAGCCCCGTAGCAGCATTTTTGATCTTGCCTTTGAATAGGCAAGGCTCCGTTTTTTCCGGGACAAGGCCAATTATTTGATAACTATCGCCTGAAACATCTACCAGCATGGTTTCGGAAATATAACCCGGGGCGGAGGCTTCCAGATAATAGAGGCCTTCCCGGATATTATTTATTACATAGTCGCCGTGTTTATCGGTCGCGGCTCTTGCCAATACTGGTCCGTTTGCTTCCAGCCGCAGTTCCAACTCGGCATTGCCAAGGGGGCTGCCCTTCCACATATAGATTTGAGCTTCATCGACCCCGGCCACCTGGCCGCGGATCACTCCTCTCGCTATTTCCGGCATTTGGCCCAGGGCCAGATCTACCGCTGCCTTGGCATTGATCTGATAATAGGTCATTCCCTGGGCTTCGGGCAGATAAGACCTGGTTTCCCGGACAATGCGCCCATAATCCTGGGCCGAATCCTTGATGATCTGCTTGACCTGAGTTCCCTTGAGACCGGGATTGGCAGACCAAACCAGGGCTGCTACACCTACCACATGAGGGGCAGACATTGATGTACCGTCATAGTATTCATAGCTGCTATTGGAATCTCTGCCGTTATTATGGGCTACGCTGCTATAAATTTTCATGCCGGGGGCCACAACATCTATCCGCGGGCCATAATTGGAAAAATATGCCATGCGGCCCCAGGGATCTGTAGCCCCTACGGCAATGATCCGTTCCTGAAGCTTGGGATCGGTCACGCAGAGAAAAACCCCGTTTTGACCGGCATCTGTCTGGGCATTACCGGCAGAATTGACGATCACAAAGTCATAACCCAAATCCAGCAGGCGTTGAATCACTGTTCCATAGAACTGCTGCTGTTCCTTGGTGGGGTCCTTGCCGGCTAGGTAACCAAAGCTGAAATTGATTATTTTTGCCCCATTCAGCACATTCCAGATCAGGCCATCGATCAGGCCTTCATCACAGGCAGCCTCAGGGCCGGCATCACAAACATCATAACCGTACAAATCAGCCCGGTTGAAATCCTTTGTCCCGGCCAAACCCAGCTTATTATTATGGATCGCCCCTATTGTCCCCATCACATGGGTGCCGTGGTCGTCGTCTGCGGTGCGGGGACGGTTGATAATATTGCTTTCCGTCAGCTGCAGATCCTCATGGCTGAGGCGAAAACCGGTGTCGCCCGCCCCGATTTTAATATCCCGGAGGCGGTAGCCATAGCTGCTCCAAACATCCGGAACTTTGATGGCATCCACACCCCATTGATATTCCCTGTCCCACCAGGGGTCTTGGGTATGGACAGCGCCGCCGATCAGCGGACCTATAATATCCCAGTCCATCCGGGATTTGACAGCCCCTCCCTTGAGCGGACCCTCTTCCGTTGGACTGCTTTGCAGTCCAAGTTTTGAGTTTTGAGTGTTGAGTGTTGAGTTGGGGTCGATTTGTTTTTTATTTGTTGACGCTTCGTGTCTTTCTTTTTTTATTACCGCGGTGCAGTAAAGGTTATCTTCTGCATAGGCAAATTCAAATAGGTCGGGGTATTTTTTTAGAAAGGCTTCTTTGCTTCCGGGGACAGCTATGTAATATAGTCCGATGGCATATATCTGTCCTGTGATTCTGCCGTTCGTTTCCTTAACTGCTGCGGATACCTGATCCGCCCTGATGCCTTCTTTGGCAAAGACTGTAAATGCTTCCTCGTCGTACTCTGTGGGCAGATTACCAAAATCATAATCGGGAGTTGTGCTTACCTCAAAGCCGGCGCTTTTTCCGGCAGTGTCTTTGATCGTGAAGACGATTTTGTTTTTGCCGGGGACGGGAAAGACCCTGCCGAAACCAATGCTGCCTTTGGGGCTGATCCCATTGCCTCCCCGCAAATAGAGATAATCCGGGGCGCCGCCATTTATCCTGTAAGAAACCTCTTCAATTTCCGCGCCCAGGCTGGCCACAGCGGTATATACTATGTCAAAAGCGGCTTGGGTGGTTTTCCCCTCAGGGAAATCGGTCACTATTTTGATTCTGGGATTTTCTGTGGGCAGATCAGGATCTCGAGGAAGATCCGCCCATTTGGCATAAAGAGTGATATCATGTATAATCGGGGCGGCAAAATCGAATCCTTTACTTAACTCCAGGTCTGTGAACCATCCTCCGAAAACAGAGCCGGGTTTGGCCGGGTCGGCCGGCTTGATGGCTTTTGCTCCGGCAATTACAGATTGCTTGGCGAGGGTGCTGCCGCCATTACTCTCAAAGCTGACTGAATAATAGGTAGTTGTTCCTCCGCCGCCGCCATTGCCGCCATCACCGCCTCCGCCCCCTCCGCCGCTGCCGCCGTTACCGCCGCCATCATCGGGAGCCGGGGGATCAGCTCCGATCGCATATTGGGCAGTAAAGACCTGGCTGTTAAAAGCTCCGGATTTTACGCTTATAGCCTTCAAAGCAAGGGTTTTATCCACGGTGATTTCTGTTTTGTATTCCGTACTGTTAAGGCCGGGTTCGCTGCCATCCAGGGTATAATAGATCTTGGCCTCTGCTGTTTGGGTACTCAGCGTTACTTTTTGGGTGGTAGGATAGCTGCCTTCTACCAGAGAAGCAGTCGGGGCCTTGACCTGACTGCACAAGGCTTGATAAACCATAAGGGCTACGGCGCCCCTGATTGCTGCCGCCCCTTTTTGCCCGGGGACATTTTTCAAGAGTCCTTTATCCCCGGCAACTTTCAGATAACCGTCCGGCCAGCCGCCGGCAACGGTTGCTTCTGAGCCCAGGCCCACTGCCTCGGCCACTATTTTGACAGTTTCTTCATATTTAACATTGTCATCCGGACGGAATTTGCCGTTGCCATCACCTTGGATGATTTTCAATTCGGCAGCTTTGTTGATATAAGCGCCGGCCCAATGGCCTGCAACCACATCCTTATATCCAGTGGTCAAAGGCCCGGCTTTTACCTCACCCTCCAAGCCCAGGGCTCTGATGATGATAACGACCATTTCCGTCCGGGTGATATTTCGGGCTGCCTTGAAGGCGCCGTCCGGGTATCCCTGTAAAATCCCCAACCGGGTCAGGGCTCCGGCTGCCTGGGCAAAATACTCCCTGCCATTCACATCATTGAACGGAGGCAAATCTTCCCCGGCCAAAGCCTTAAGTGGCAGCATGCTTAAAAGCATAAGGGTAATCAGCAAGCTCGCTGCCAGCTTTTTTATTTTAGACATACCATTTCCTCCTTGGCGGCTGCGCCGCGAGGGAGTAGGGAGTTTGGGTTAGGGGTTAGCTACTAACTACCGGAATTCTGCACAAAATGGCAAAACTGTAGGGGCAGACCCATGTGTCTGCCCTGGAAAACGCAGTCATTGGCCGGATACCTACACATAATCGCCTTTTCAAGGTTTCCGGTTTATCCGGGTTGGGGGTTGGAGGTTAGGGAGTAGGGAGTAGAGTAGGTGTGATGTACCCTATAAGTACTGATTTATCCCCTTGATCTCTCTCTTTGATCTATCCCCTTAATCTCTCTCCCTAAACTCTCCCTAATCTATCCCCTTGATCTCTCTCCTTGATCTATCCCCTTAATCTATCCCCTTAATCTCTCTCCCTAAACTCTCCCTAATCTATCCCCTTGATCTCTCTCTAATCTATCCCCTTAATCTCTTTCTATTTTTAATCTCCCCCCTCTCCCTTAATCTTCTCCCTTTTATCACCCCTCCTTTCCCTTAGTTAGTCACTCCAAGTCAGCATAACTAAAAAACAAATTGTTTGTTTCAATACTTTTCGCGAAGCGAAAAGTTACCCGCATTC
>WRHF01000003.1 GCA_009783415.1 Clostridiales bacterium | reverse complement strand
AACCAGCCTGAACTTATATTACATCGACTGCTCATATAATTATATAGCGGATAAGAATGATGTTATTGGTTTCAGCGAAACATGGGATACCGGCAATTATCACTTTTCACCGCAACACCAGGAAGGCTTCTTTGCCGCAACGGGTATTATCAACCTGCCTACTACGGTCAAAGCGGGTGATTCATTAACACTTTCAGGCACCGTTGTTCCCAGCGATGCAACTAATAAAACGATCACAGGATGGTTCCTTGATGATGATTATGCTAACGAAACCGGAGCAAGCTTTGATGGCAATGTATTTAAAGCAATATCTCCGGGAACAGCATATCTGATTGCTGTAGTTAGAAATGGCCAAGCTGAAAATGAAGATTTTGCGTTTTGGTTTAGAATCACTGTTGCGGCTGCCGGCAGCGATCCGCCTGTTTTCTCTGGCGGTGGTGGTGGCGGCGGAACGAGCGGCTTTACCGTAAAGTTCGAGACCAATGGCGGCAGTACGATATCAAGTGCTACTATTCCATCCGGCGGTAAGCTAACAAAACCGACAGACCCAACTAAGACAGGCTATGTCTTTGCCGGCTGGCATATTGATAAAGAACTGCTGCAAGCCTATGATTTTGAGAAAACTGTGACTATCGGCTTTACTTTGTATGCAAAATGGACTGAAGCGAAGACAGAGATAGAAAACAAAGCTCCTCTACCCTTCACCGATGTCAGTAAAAGTAACTGGTTCTATGACAATGTGGCATACGTTTATGAAAACGGCCTGATGCTTGGCACATCTGATGATAAATTCAGTCCGAACTTGACCTTGACCAGGGGCATGGTGGTGACTGTACTTTATCGCCTGACAGGAGAGCCGGATACGGCCGGACTTGATAATGCTTTTTCTGATATAGGTAACACCTGGTACACCAATGCGATTAAATGGGCGTCGGAAAATGATATTGTAACTGGTTACGGCAATGGGAAATTTGGCCCCAACGACAATATTACCAGGGAGCAAATGGCTGCTATCCTCTTTCGTTACATTAAAACTACCAAAATGAGTGTTGATATGACTAACATTCAATATGTAACTTTTGCAGATGAGACTCAAATTTCTGACTATGCCATGGATGCGATCCAAGCTTTATATAAATTAGGGATCATTCAGGGGGTGGGCGAAAATAATATCAATCCCAAAGGCGATGCCACCCGGGCTCAATTTGCGGCTATGGTCCACCGGATGCAGAAACTGGTTGAATAATTGTTAAGACCACTAAGTATTATCTTTGATAAAAAACACCGCCTGCTTGAAAATTGTTGCAAGTAGGCTGTGTTTTTGGCTTTAATTAGGGTGTGTTTGAAAACTGGCTGTGGTGCATCAAACGAGCTATTTTTTCGTCAGGCAAGGCGGCAAGCGACGAATCATAGCTGGGCTATCCGAGGAGCTGACAACGATGTCTGGCGGAAAAAGAGACGTTTCAGGCACCATAGACAGTTTTTAAACACGCCCTAGTACCATGTGTCAACTAAATCTTTACAAAATCAGTCCTAACGTCATCCCGGACTTGATCCGGGATCCCCTGCTTGTCACCGGGAGATTCCGGGTCAAGCCCGGAATGACGGGAAAGCGAAAGTGTATGGTTTTAGATGTCACAGCCTACTAGTATATTTTACCATTTTATTTGAATTTGATCAACCCTAAAACCGCCTTGCCTTCCCGGCTCCGCAAATCTTGAGACCACCCGCTTTGGTCCAGATTCACCGAACAGTGCTTCACCCCAAAACGGATGCTCGGTTGATAGGCAGAGCTATCAATTTCTACCAGATCGTTTTCATAGACCCGTATCGTTACCTCTTTTTGACCAAAGTCCCCGGCCCGGCGGCCGTTGATCAGAACATAACCTAGGGGCAGGCTGGCGCAGTCCAATACTTCCAGGCAGATATTAGCAAAAAGCCGCTCTTCACTATAATTGACCGGCAAGACCTCGCTCAAGGGACTTGCTTCCGGCAAAAGCGGATTTTCCTCGGCTTCCCGCCCATAAATCTGTACCTGAAAGACAAGCAGCAGCCCAAAAACCACCACTAAGGAAATCTTAACCATCCGTCCCGCTTCCTCAAACCAATAAGGCAACCCGCTACTTTTCTTCAACCTTACCGCTCCTTCATCATATATATTACTATATTTATGGGAAAAAAAGACAAGTTTTATACTCATACACCAATAAAAAATCTTCCGAACCCTATTGACAATCAAATGACCATGTGATAAAATCAAGATACCACTATTCTCCAAACAACTTCTAATCTCTAACTTCTAACCTCTAACTTCTAAAACAGTAGGTGTATTACAATGCGGCTGACAAAATTACCGGGAACTACAATTGAAACAGTGCTTAGCCCGGGGGTTGCCGACCGCCACCTGGAGCCTATGTTCTTTGGAGGCGGGCTGGTGCTTTCCCAAGTTTGCCAACTGGCAGGTTTGGAGGGCTATATTATCCAGAATTGGGTGAAAAGGAAATATATTTCTCATCCGGAACATAAAAAATATAACCAAAGTCAGTTATGCCGGATTTTCAACATAAATCTGCTCAAAGACAGTTTCTCTTTAGAGCAAGTCTCTGTTTTGCTTTCTTATATCAATGGCGACGTGCTGATCAAAACCGCTAATATGATCGACGACAGTAAACTCTATTCCTATCTGGTAGACTGTCTGGCTCTATTAGGCGCCCCCGCCCGTTTGGATCCCAGTAGGATAAGTGAGATTATCCGCAAAGTAATAGCAAACTATCAAAGCCCCTACCCCGGCGCGGTAAAACATCTGTTTCAAGTATTGGAAATTATGATCACCGCCTATGAAGCCGGACAAATCAAAAGTCAAGCCCAAGAAATGTTTGCCCACTTAGACTACAAATAGAGACCGGAAGCTAGACCTAAAGCTTTTATCTTGAATAAAATCGTTTTGCGAAGCAAAACATCCGCAATTCAGAACTCAGCATTCAAAATTCAAAACTCGCCCTAACGGGGCGTAAGGGGGTATTACATATGACTGCATGGTGGAATTCTTTGACCGGTATAGAGCAGGTTTTTGCCTTGATGGCTATCCCGGCTACCCTGCTTTTACTGATCCAAACCGTTTTACTGATCTTTGGCCTGGGCGGCGACCATGGCGCCGATCTGGAAGCCGACCATTCCGCCCTTGACCCTGCCGGCCATGATATATCGTTTGACCAGGCTGATCATGATGTCTCTACTGACCATGATCATGACAATACTAATTCCTATGACCATGGCTTGCGCATATTTACGGTTCGGGGTTTTGTTGCTTTTTTCAGCGTTTTCGGCTGGTGCGGCCTGGCCTGCCTTCAGGGAGACATAAACATTTCCCTCAGCGTTCTGATCTCTTTTATAGCAGGCTTGGCTTCAATGGTCATTATCGCCCTGCTCTTGAGAGCCGCCCTGGGCCTTCAAAGCAGCGGCACCCTCAGCATGGCAAATGCCGTAGGCAAGTCAGCCTCGGTTTATATGCGGGTTCCCGCCGATCGTGCAGGACGGGGCAAAGTTAATCTAATCGTTCAAGGTTCATATATCGAAGCAGATGCCCTGACAGACGAAAAAACAGACCTGCTCCCCAACCATCAAGTCACCGTAATAGGCCTGGCAAGCCCCAACACCTTGCTTGTAGCTAAAAAAATTCATAATTCATGAAAAAAAATCATGAATCATGAATAAAAAAAGGAGGTATAAAAATGCAACCTTATATTGTAGTTTTAGTTTGTGTCCTCGTTATCCTTTTCTTTTCCTTTCTTATTATGCTTCTCAGCCGCTATCGGAGATGTCCTTCCGATAAAATCATGGTAATTTATGGTAATGTGGGCAGCAATAAGGACGGCACTGCCCGGACCGCCCGCTGTGTCCATGGGGGTGCAGCCTTTATCTGGCCGGTTGTTCAGGCATACCGTTACCTGGATCTGACGCCTATTTCCATCAGTGTGGATTTGAAAAGCGCCCTCTCCAAGCAAAATATCCGGATCGATGTCCCCTCCCGCTTTACCGTGGGTATTTCTACCGAACATGGGATCATGCAAAATGCCGCCGAGCGTCTGTTGGGGCTTAAACTCTCTGAAGTGCAGGAATTGGCTAAAGATATCATAGTGGGCCAAATGCGTCTGGTCATTGCTACTATGGAAATTGAAGATATCAATGCTGACCGGGATAAGTTTTTGGAGGCCGTTTCCCGCAATGTAGAGACGGAAATGCGTAAAATCGGACTGCGTTTGATCAATGTCAATATTACTGATATCAATGACGAATCCGGCTATATTATTGCTCTGGGCCGCGAAGCCGCCGCCCAAGCTATCAACGATGCCAAGCGCAGTGTCGCTGAAAAGGACCGTGATGGTACCATCGGCGAAGCCAACGCCGTCCGTGACCAGCGCGTTCAGGTGTCCGCGGCTAATGCCACGGCTGTCCAGGGGGAAAACAATGCCCGGGTGGAAATCACCCGCTCGGAAGCCTTGCGGATGCAATTGGAAGCAGAGGCCAAGGCCAAAGCTGAAAATGAAGCTAAAATTGCTATTGCCGAAAGAGATAGAGACGGTAGTATCGGCCAAGCCCAGGCTTTACGTGAACAACGTATCGCAGTTGCGGCAGCCAATGCCGTTGCTGTCCAGGGCGAGAACGATGCAAAAATCGAAATCGCCCGCTCGGATTCAAATCGGCGGGAAAGAGAAGCAGAAGCTTTGAAGCTGGCAATGGCAGCTGAGGCCGTTCAGGCTGCAAAGGCCAATGAAGAAGCCTATGAGGCAAAAAGAAAAGCCGAAATGGTCAGAGCCGAACTTGAGCGCGCCACCCAGCAGGCTGACATTGTTGTCAAAGCCGAAATTCAAAAGAAACAAGCCGAGATCGATGCAGAAGCCCAGGCTGAGGTCGTGAGAAGATATGCCAAAGGCGAGGCTGACGCTATCTTTGCCAAAATGGAAGCTCAGGCAAAGGGTACAAAGGAAATACTCACCCGTCAAGCCGAAGGTTTAGCCCGTATTGTAGAATCCGCCGGCGGCGATCCCTCAAGCGCCCTGCGTTTGATGCTGGCTGATAAAATGGAGCAACTTATGCGCATTCAAGTGGATGCAATCAAAAATATTAAATTTGATAAAGTCACCGTTTGGGACGGAGGCGCAAGCGGCACAGAAAACAAAACCGCCACAGCCGGCTTTTTATCAGGCCTAATGAAATCCCTGCCGCCCCTCAATGAACTGTTCGAAATGACCGGAATGAAATTACCGGAATTCCTCGGCAAAAGTGCAGATGAACCGGATCCGGCAATTGCAGCCGAGCCCAAAGAAATCCTTCCCAGGGAAGACTTAGCTGAAGTTGAGTAAATTGCAGGGGACAATTATTCCATACATAAAATATCCCATCAGCAGACTCTTTCAAAGGTTTGCTGATGGGATATTTAGATAATTTGCCAACAAATACTTCGCTCGCATCCCAGTAGCCAGAAGAGGAAAAATCAACTCAAAGAGGTTGAGTCTCAAAATGAGACTCAACCTCTTTGAGTTACCTATTAGCATAGTTTCTGATGTACACATCAACATGCAAACTTTCCCACTTTATCTACTGCCTGCAACAAGCAGTCTCTTAACCATGCCTATAACGAGGTGCTTATCGCCCTCTTCCAATTGTTCAAACATAGATCCAATGTCGTCATCGGGGCGCTCGACAAATGTTGATTTTAGCTGAATGTTACCTTTTTGGTGTTCCTCTACTTCACTCAATGCTTGCATAATATCATCGAAAACACTGATGTTATCACTCATTGCAACACCTCCCTTTCCCGTTCCAGTACACGTTTGACAACTTCCTTGATAGCTGCTTTTTCATTGTCCGATAAGTTATTCTGCCTTGATTTTGGATAACAAGTCAGAAAATATACCTTTTCAGCTTTGATAATATCAATAAAAATAACTCGAACGCTACCACTCTTCCCTTGCCCAGGCAGGGCATATCTTAGTTTTATCGCTCCTCCTGTGCCTTCTATCATGTTTCCCGCTGCAGGATTATCCATGATGTAGTTTTCAAGTCTACTTAAATCTTCATCAGATAAATCCAAACCTTTCCATCGCTTGTCAAAAACTGTAGTTGCTATGAATTCTCTTTTCATATGGCTACGCTCCTTCTTGATATAGTATACCCTATATGCAGGACAGAATCAAGTATTTTTCAAGAGCATGTTTTAATACCTCATCAACAGACCCGACTAAAGGTCTGTTGATGAGGTATTTTTACCAATTCATGCTTCGCTCGAACCTCAGTGGCTAATATCTAGAAGAGGAAAAATCAACTCACAGAGGTTGATGCTCAAAATGAACATTAACCTCTGTAAGTTAGCTTTATACGTGGTTTTTAATATACTCATCAATACTGTCGATGGTATACAGCGGGCCTGTCATGTGTAACCCTTCCCAACAGGGGTTATCATTGCGATAACAGAGGAAATATTCTTATCCATTGCTGCCACCCCTTGTTGCATTAAAGAACTTGATGAAACGAAGTAAAGATAATAACAGTTACTATGCCTTAAATATTTTTTATTTTATCCTCGGAATTATTATCATAAATTTAAATTATGTTATCATAATGGCAGATTTAGTTATAATTTTTCTTGACATCCCCTTATTTTTTTGCTACACTGGTAAAAACAAGGAGGGATTAACATGCAAGAGGCTGATTTAATTGCCTTAGCTAAACGCATCCAAAGGATCCAATGCGAAACGCAAACGATTGAAGTAAAAGCTGCGCAGGGCGGTTGCCCAACCAAGCTGTATGGAACTTTGTCCGGCTTTTCTAATCAGGATGACGGGGGGATCATTCTTTTTGGCTTGGATGAGAAAGAGAAATTTAAGCTTGTGGGGGTTTATGATGCTCAGGATCTGCAGAAGAAGGTTACCGAGCAGTGTAAGCAAATGGAGCCTCAGGTGCGGCCTCTTTTTACTGTTGCCGAGATGGATGGAGAAATGATTGTTTCGGCAGAAATCCCGGCGGTGGATATTTCGGAGCGTCCTGTTTATTATCGGGGCGTCGGCAAAATCAAAGGCTCTTATGTCCGGGTGTGTGAATCGGATGAGCCTATTAGTGAATATGAGATTTACAGCTATGAAGCCTTCCGCAAACAAGTTCAGGACGATTTGCGCCGGGTGGAAAAGGCTAAGTTATCTTTATTTGATGAGGTAAAATTTAACAATTATTTAGCCGCCGTAAAGAGAGAGCGGAAGAATCTGGCCGAAAGTGTGCCTGATGACGAGATCATGGAGCTGATGGGAGTAACTGCCGAGGGTGTGCCTACTATTGCGGGGATCATGTCCTTTTCCAAATACCCCCAGGGTTATTTCCCGCAGCTCTGTATCACCGCCGTTTCCCTGCCCGGCCTGTTAATGGGCGATTTGGGGGATGATGATGAACGGTTTATAGATAATCAGCGCATTACCGGGTCCATTCCCGATATGATAGAGCCTGCTGTTGATTTTGTGCGCAGAAATAGCCGTAATAAAACTATTATTGATGACGATGGCAAGCGCCGTGATAAATTGGAATACCCGCCTAAAGCAGTCAGGGAGGCGGTTCTAAATGCCCTGGTACACCGTGACTACAGCGTTCATTCCCAAAATATACCAGTACGCATAGAAATGTACCGGGACCGGATGGAGATCATCAACAGCGGCGGGCTATATGGAAAAATAACGATTGACTCCCTGGGCAAGGTGCGCCCCGATACGCGAAACTCCGCGCTGGCAAATATTTTGGAATTATTGGATGTGACGGAAAACCGTTATTCCGGCATCCCCACAATACGCTCCGAATGCGCAAAGGCAGGTATCCCTGCGCCGGTTTTTGAGGTGCGCCGCGGAGAATTTAAAGTCATCTTTAAAAATAATATTTTTCAGGCAGAAAACAAACGAAGCAGAGAAACGCTGCAAAAAGAACTCCTTGAATTCTGTAATATACCAAAAACAAGGGAAGAAATAACCACATTTACAGGCTTTTCCCGAACCCATACCATGAACGGAGTTATTCAGCCATTGGTGAATGCAGGATTACTGCGTTTGACGTTGCCGGATAAACCAAAAAGTTCGAAGCAGACATATGCAAGCAGGCAATAAATGGCCATAATTGCGAATTGATAAGATGGAGGTGTAAAAATGGCTGATATTGTGATCTATGGCGGGACATTTGCCGGGGTTGCAGCGGCTGCTAAAGCGGCTGCTAATATTGGTTCGGGTAAAACGGTAGGTCTGATAGTGCCGGATGTCAGTAAAATGGCGGACGGGATCGAACCTATGCTGGGAGGGATCGGGACAGCCGGGGGGCAGAATTATTTTGATGTCAAGGGATACCCGCCCAAATCCGGGCAATATGCCACCCGCGGTACCTTTAATTGGTGGCGATCCCAACAGGGATTATTTTATAATACAGAAGCCATGGCAGCCCTACTCAAAGCCGGTATTGAAAATTACCCTACAAAGATCTATCCCCTATACGCCCAGGATATCGAAAGCTTTACCGTAGCATCAAGTCCCTACCGTTTGACATCCGTTACCGTGCGCGGCATCGAAAGGGATCCTCTCAGCGGCTATGTCCGTTGGAAGGATGTCTCTACCAGAAGGACGGTTGCCGGGAGTGTATTTATTGATGCCTCCGATGACGGCAGATTGGCCCGGCTTGTTAATTTTGCGGGAACCAGCGGGCGCCATGATTGGCCGGCGGAGCTTTTGGATGATGATGAAAAAGGCCCGGCAGGCAAAGCCCGCCAGCAAGCTGCTACTTTGATGTTTATGGTAAAAGGTGTTGAAACAAAAACGCCGGATGGCAATAAATGGAAATATATGGATTTTACCGAGGACCCGGCCGGCCAATTCAATGGCGCCTATGGCGGATATCAGGCATATAGAAATAATTCCGTAATTTTAAATTTTAATAATAAGTACAGGCCCCAAGGTTATGCCCTCAAACCATTGAATGCCGCAAGGAACGGCCCGGACACAGACCAATGGTGGATCAATGCCTTCCTGGTATTTAACGTGGATGTCCGGCCCAATGAGCGCGCCCGGGAAACAACCCTCTTCCCCGCCGATATGCGAGCTGATTACAAAACCGTGGACAGGGCCTGGGTGGAGGCAAGAAATTTCCTTAAAAACAATGCCGCCGAGTTTTTGCAGGCTCTGCGCCAGTTTGACGGATTCAATAATGTTCAATTTGTCATGGAAAACAATTATCCTTTAACCGGGCAGGTAATGTATATCCGCGAAACCGTACATATGGCAAAAAACTCCGCTATCAGGGGAAATGATACGGAGAATTCAAATTATGAGCTGACAACAGATGCCTGCCGCAATGCCGGATCAAGTATCACACCCGGCGCTGACCAGGAAATGCATCCGGCAAGGATAGGCCTCAATTATTATTATTTGGATATCAACGCCTATAAGCACCAGGATTTACTGGATAACTGCGGCAATTATATCTGGAGCCATGAGGTTACGGAAAAATTGAGACAAGATGCGGTCGGAATAGGCTCAAGCAAACCCGACCACCCTGTTTATGTACCCTATAAGGCATTGACGACCAATTATGTAGCAAATCTGCTCCTGCCCGGATACGCAGCAGGAGTATCCGCCCTGGGCTGGTCGGAGATCCGGGTCATTCCCAATCTTTGCGTACTGGGGGATGCCGCCGGGATAGCCGCCGCCTATGCCATTAATAATTCAAAACACCCCTTGAATTTCAACCAAACAGATATAAATGCAGTCCGCACCCTGCTTGTTAATAATGCCGCTGCACTTGTGGACAAGCCTTGACCCGGACAAGCCGGAGTGTTGAGTTTTGAGTGTTGTGTTTTGAGTAGGAATATGGCGGCACGAAAATTTTGCTATTTTACGCAGAATTTCGGGAGTAAGTTCCTAACTGGTAGCGGGTTGTCTTATACCATTGCGAATCCAAAGGCTTGTAACATTTTGTCCGATCAATTCATAATATGTACTCTAAGGACGCCTCTAAAAACTTAAGGAGGACATACTATGTCAATGGCAAAATTTCCGCCAAGATCGGAAAGTTATGAAATAGAAGATTCGCTATCCCAAATCCTTACTTCCATTGCGATGGAAGAACTTGGGCTTAGTCATATTATCAACGCAGAGGGTGAGAAAATCCAATATGTTTTAGGAACTCTTGAAGGAGCAAACAACGCTGTACAACCCTCTTCTATCGCTGAAATAATCGAAGTAAATGAAAGTGTAAAGGATATGCTGGAAAAGATATCCCTGAATCAGATATTTTTGTTTGCGAAGATGTCTACTGCCTTGAATGCCTATTTTAAGACAGCGAATGACTCCGCCAATAACGGCAACGGCAATAACGGCGGTAACGGAGGTAACGGAGGCGGAGGCGAAGAAGATGGCACAACTATTGGTGTGGATGGAGAGACTCTCGAAGGCGGCAAGGTAGGCGACTCTTCTGACTGGATCGAAATCGCCCGAAACGGCGATTTTTCTCTGATCATACGCAAAAACTTTATTAACACATACACCCAAGCAAACGATTATGGTGATCCTTTTTGGCAAAGAGTCATCTTCGGAATCAATAATAATTACGCGCCTTCCTACCTGCGCAATAAAATCAATGAATGGTTCAGAGGAATAGCTCCTGCGGCGGCAGACAACTTGCCTGCTGATGCAGTCCTGCGTGACTACACCGTACAGAACACCGCGCTTTCGGCAATCGGTTCCGGTCCTGTTCCGGCAGGAATAAATAATGGGATCAGCAAACCGGTCGATCAGCATGATGGCGTAGGTTATGATGTAGCATTCGCTTTGAGTTATGGTGAAGCCGCCAATTTCATTTCTCTTGAATATGCATGGGACGGCGGTGTAAATACGCCGAGCAATACAATTGCCCAAAGTAATTTTGCCAAAATAGCGTTCTCTCCTGATGTTGCAGGCTATTACGGAATATGGTTGCGTTCTCCGGGAAATAACAGTAATTATGCCTCTAATCTCTGGATGACAGGCAGAGTTTTCCAAATGGGAATCAATGACTTAAGCCTAGTATATCCAGCACTGTGGGTATACAGCAATATATTCGAAATCACCTAAAACAAACAAACTCCACTCTCCACTCTTAACACTTCACTCTCCACCCTTCACTCTCCACACTCCACACTCCACTCTACACACTCCACACTCCACACTCCACTCTACAAAAAAACAAGTCCCGCCGCAGCCCCAAACACACCCAGCAGATAAATCCAATCCGCCAAGATCAATTTGCGGTTTGAACCCTTTGGGGCAAAATCGGCAAAACCCCGGCATTGCATAGCTTGATAAATGCGATTGGCCCGTTCAAAGCTTCGCAGCAGCAAAGCCCCTAAAAAACTGCCCATATCCTTGATTTTGATCCCCTTTTGGCCCGGGGCCCGCAATAGATAGGCTTGAAACATAGCGCCTGCTTCCAAAAGAAGCAGGGAAAGGTAGCGGTAGGTCAAAAATAGCTGCAGGCAAAAAGCCTTGGGTATTTTCAGGCGCAGTAATTGCCCGCCCAAATCCCGCAGGCTGGTACAGGCAATCAGTAAAATCAGGGAGGAAACGGTAAACAGGGCTTTTAGCAGCAAGGAAAGTAAAAAAAGCATTCCCTGACTGACCGCAAATAGACCCAGATAATAGACGGGATCCTTCAGAATAAATAGATTTCCCAGACCGGCCAAAAGAGGAAAAGGCAAAACCAGGACCGCCCGCCCCAGGATATACTTGGGAGAAATTCGGGAAAAAGCCAGCAACAGGCCGGGGAAAAGGGCAAAGGGCAAAAGAGTTAAGATCTCACCGGGAGGTCTGGAAATAACCGCAACCAAGTAAACCAGAGTAGAAAGCAGCTTAGCTAGAGGATGAAGACGATGCAAGGGTGAATCGGCCAAAGCCAGCTGCTCCAGTTGATAAAGGCCGGCTGCCTGCTTTTGAAGGCCGGCCATTAATTTTCACCCCGGGGGCGTTTTTTGAGCCGCCAAAGCAGATAGCCCGGCACAGTCAGGAAAATCAGAACAACTCCGCTGCCCAACAGATTCAGAGAAGGGCTGCCATAAGCATCATCCTCACCGGGCTGAAAACCTAATTTTTCCAAAGCCCATTCCAAGCCATCCGGCTGAGCCGAGGCCAGGATAGACAAGCCTCCGGCCAAAAGTACGGCAATAACCAGAATAACAACTGCCGGCTTTTTCCAGGCAAAACTATGTTTTTCCCTGCTATAGAGGAGCTCCGGACGGACCCGCCGGATAAAAATCAATACCCCGGCTGTAATCAAGCCCTCCGCCAAGCCTATCAGCAGATGAATTGGCTGCATTAAGGCAGCAAAGGCCCCAAAAGGCAGTTTGGTCATCCCGGAAAGACAAACCTGCCCAACCAAAGCCAAAGAACCCAGCTGCAAGCCAACCACCGCAGAGAGTATGGCGGCCAGGCTCAGCCGCTTAGGATTGCCTGCCAAAGGCCGGTATACTAAGTAATAAGCCAGCGCAGAAGAGCAAATCCCCAGATTGAAGAGATTGCAGCCATAAGCCAACAAACCTCCGTCGGCAAAAAAGAGGCATTGGATCAAAAGCACAGCCGCCATTACCAAAAGAGCCGGAGCAGGCCCCAAAAGGGCAGCCAGTAAAATGCCGCCGCCGATATGTCCGCTGGCGCCCGTCCCAGGGATGGTAAAATTTACCATTTGGGCGGCAAAGACAAAAGCTCCCATCACCCCCAAGAGGGGAATTTTTTCTTCTCCCAAATAAGCGGATTTCTTCCCGGCAATAACTAAAGAAGCACCGCTAACAGTCAGCATAACCCCAGCCACCGGAAAAGATAGTAAAGCATCAGCCATATGCATAAGATCAACTCCTTTACAGAAACTAAAAAGCCAAAAAGACTTTCCAGGTGAAAGCCTTCTTGGCTTAATATGTTTGAAGTGTAAAAAGATAATCAATTATAAGCTGTATTCCCAGCCTTCATGACCGGACTCTTTTTAGATTATAAACATTTTTATGGAATCTGTCAATGCATCCTGCCAGGTTCTTTAAAAATCGGAGGGTAAATATAGAGCCTATTATTTTCTATTTTATAACTGGATTTTTCTAAATACTTTGACAAAGTACGAAAAATCCTCTTCGTAAAAACCGGGTTTTTTGTTTCGGCTGGCTGCGCATTTTCAATTCTCATTGGAACAGCCTCAAAAACCCTTTCCCCATCCAAGCTCAAAGCAAACCTGAGCAGGCACGAATCCTTTGTCCTGCTCCATCCCTGATCAAAAACAAAATTACCTAAACTATAAAAAATTATACCATCCCTATATATTTCAACAGGCTGAAGAGTATGGGAATGAGAGCCTACAACAATATCTGCCCCGGCATCTATCAGTTCTCTTCCAATATCTCTCTGCCTTTGAGAGACTGTTGAAGTATATTCACGACCCCAATGGATAAAAACAATCACAAAATCTGATGACGATGCTGCAAGCGCAGTTGCCTCCAAGTAAGTCGGGCTTTTATTGCTGGTAAGAAAAACTCCAGTTTTATCATCTTGTGCTGCATTATAAGAAAAGCAAATACTGCTGTCAGCTAAAGCTATTGTTGAGACATTTAGCCCGTTAAAATCTTCAACCACAGCGTTTGCCGCTTCCATTAAATTCTTTCCCGCACCTACATATATTGATAATGGTGATTCATCAAAGGCTTTCAGAGTGTCGGTACAGGACTCTTCCCCATAGTCCAACATGTGATTATTTGCAATACCCATAAGTGTAAACCCGGCATTTTTTAGCGATGGCAAAGAGTTTTTGCTGCAGGATAATAGGATATCTTTTTCGGCAGCTTTATGATACTGTTTATTATCTTCTAAAACAGGATTTTCAAAATTACCGAGAACATAATTGCAATCTGTGAAATAATCTTTTGCATACTTAAAAATAAAATCATATCCGTATTGTTTGCCGATTTGGCTGATGCTTCTTCCTAAAATAATATCCCCGACAAATGCTCCTTTGAAAGCAATTTTAGAGCCGGATTTGAAATGTGCAAGCAAAGACTGCAAAGAGCTGCTTTCTTGACAGCGATCATGACGAAGACTATAATGATTGATTCCAACCAAAACGGCGAATAGTATTGCTATGCTTATACAGCAAGCCTGCCAGCTTAGGGGCTTAAGACGGGCTTTGTATTTCATGACGCGTTCTTTAAGGTTCAAAGAAAGCTCATTTTCAGGAAAATAATAATCATAAAAATGATCGTCGCTATTTGGCTTTTTTGCGGGCAAAAAGGAAGCTTTCTTATGTCTGATATTTTTTTGCACTTTCATGAAGCAACCTCCTAAACAAAGCTTAAAAGAGATAATAGAAAACCGAAACAAAACCAAACGTAACTAAAGTTGTAACTGTCGTAGCAGTTAAGGTCAGCTTTACACCTTGTCTGAAATAACAGTTGGCGATAAGCGCCGGCACAACAATACCAATCCCCCTAAACTCAAACTCCGCAAAAGGCAGAACCGGGAAAAAGAACTCGAGCCCAAGCTTGATCAGGATCGCAATAATCAAGATAGCAACAAATCTTCTACGCCCATATAAAATCATTACTTTTGCCAGGGGATACTTGACAAGAAAATAGGTGATTATACTTATCAAAATTGCCAGTAACACCACTGAGGGCGTATCGCAAACCAAAGCCAAATACCCGGGAACAATAATACCCCCCGGAAGTACTCCGAAAAATTCCGAAGCTAAGAGACTGACTGTAAGCCCTATTAAAAGCGCTATGTAAAGATCACTGAGATACATTATCAATCCTTCCTATCTAATCAAAAATTATATTGAAGCAAGTTTTGCAGTTGCTTTTTCTTCGCTTCTTTCCCACGGATCCTTTTTATAAACGGCCTCGGCTTGTTCAGGGACAGATTCTCCAGGTTCAAGCAAGCGCTCAACAAACCCTTCCCCGTCCCCATGAATATTACCCACTCCAAAAAGCAGGCGATTTCTAATAAACGGCTTTATGTTCTCCAAAAGCTCATCAACAGAGTAATTTTCCCAATGCAAATATTCCGAAATCCCGGGAAACTTCCCGTTTTCCCAAGCTCTTTGAATATCCCGTATTTCCTGTCCCATCCCAATCAAAAATGCGCCTTCCAGATGGGGAAAAAAATCATTTACGAATTGCTTTGTTCTATCGACCCGATCCGGCCTGCCATTAAAAAGCACCACAATTTCCCCGGAAAAGGAATGGTTTTCTTTCAGCCTTTTCCAAATCAAAAGGGTTGATGCCGGCTCGTTTGCGGCAAATCCGTTGGCAAAAACAGCCCCGCCCCATATTTCCTCGTCCAGTTTAGTTATTTTCAAAACACCAGGGTCCGGCCGGGCCTTGAGCATTCCTCTTAGAGCGGTTTCATGGTCGATATCAAAGGCTTCCGCACAGGCCAAACCCAGCGCAACATTATCCGGAAACAAAACATAGTCAAATTTATCCAAATAGCCTTCCGGGATCTTATCACAGTCGGCGATAAAAACCTGAGTTCCTCTGGATTCAGCAATATCGGTAAAAAACTCAGTGTATTTATCTCTTACTGTTACTAGTTTACCGTTATGAGGTATAGTGCGGGAAAAGGCAAGGGCGACCTCATCCAGAGAAGGGCCCATCATATCAAGATGATCTTCCAGTACGTTTACAATAACCGTCGCGTTGGCCTTAAACATGCGATTCGTATAGATGTCCTGATATTCGGGCTTGACAGCCATACATTCGCAGACAAGCGCTTCAGCTCCCAAAGAAGCGGCGCGTTTGATAATTTTCATTTGCTCTTTTATGTTCGGGCCCTCAGGAGGACGTTTAATAGGAATTTCCTGCTTACCGGCCGGGATAATAAATCTGGCGGCAGTTCCGGTGGTTTTCCCGATAGTATTTAGGCCCGCTTCGGAAAAAATAGCTGAAATCAATCGTGTAGCAGTAGATTTTCCTCTGATCCCGTTAACATTAACGCGAATCCTAATTTTATCCAGGTAATTTTGATTTTTATACATATCAAGAAAACCCAGAACGAATAGCAGTATAAAACTAATACCGATAAGAAAAAGAATAAGCATTGCAATCACTCTTTACTGTTTTATTTAATCTCCATAATTAAGAAATTATATTAATTAAGTCTTTTAACTCAAGAATTATTATAGCATAGTATATCCTATTTTTGGAAATTATAAGTTTAAATGCAGAAAATTTGTGTCTAAATGCTTTTATTGGAGAGGCAAAAAAAAGAGGCCGCACATTGTACTCCTCTTTTGCCGGAATGCTATACTCCGGTTGAATTTCTATTTGTTACTATTTTTATCATGAGGGATTCTATCAATCCCTGACTGGGGTTGAAGAAAAAGAATAAGACCCCATCCGATAAGATGCCTGAATCCTCCCCGGCAGGGCCAGGCGCTGTCCCTCTTTGAGAGCCAAGACTGCTTCGGTTTGAGCAAAAGATAATTCACCTCCTCCTGCTTGGCGAAAGGCCAGGCGAAGTAAGCGCCGGCGCAAAGCCAAGGGTTGGTCATTCAGTCTCAACTCCTGATCATGCCATAGATCCGGGAAAAGGCAGGCTGCTTCCTCTGCTAGATACTCATTATCGGCCCGGCAAATTTCCGCCGTGGCACAAAGAGCGCTTATCACTTTGGGATTATATTTTAGGAGAGTTGGAATCAACTCCAAACGCAGGCGGTTACGCTGAAATTCCAGGGAAAAATTACTTTCATCCCGGCAAAAACCGATACCGGCTTCCTTTTGGTATATTTCAATTTCCTCCCGGGAAAGACAAAGCAAAGGCCGGATCAAGTCCCCTTCCGCGGGAGAGATGGCTGCAAGACCTTCGGTACCGCTGCCCCGCAGCAGATGAAGCAGCACTGTTTCTGCCTGATCCAAGGCATGGTGAGCCGTGACAATTTTTGCCCTGCCCATATCGCCTGCAACCTCCCGAAAAAAAGCATAACGGGCCCGGCGGGCATTATCTTCCAGATTACCGGATAAAGCCCCGATATCAGCTCCGCCGCGACAACAAGCCAAACCCCGGCGCCCGGCCTCCTTCTCCGCAAAGTCCCCTTCCTCAGCGCTTGCCGGACGCAAATGATGATCAAAATGAGCCACTTTCATCTCAGTAATGCCCAGTTCATCAGCAAGGCAGCAAAGCATATCCAGCATCACCAAAGAATCCATCCCACCGGAAACAGCCAGCACCAATTTATCCCCGGGTTGAAAAAGCTGATACCTGCTAATAAATTTTTTCACTATAGTCAATAAAGACGTACGGATATTTTTGATCCCACTTCACCTCAATTATATTTTCCCGCAGTGCAGCTTGCAATTATCGTATTAATATACTATAATCATCTTAGAAATTACAAAAATGACTGGAGGTATTAATGATGAAAAAATTCTTTCAGGAATTCAAGGAATTTGCCTTAAAAAGCAATGTAATGGCTTTAGCTGTAGGTATTATAATCGGCGGCGCCTTTCAAGGTGTTGTTAGCTCATTGACTACCAATATATTATCCCCAATACTAGGGTTATTTGCAGGCAGTAATTTTGATGCTTTGGTCTTAAATATCTTCGGCGTATCTGTTTTATACGGAGCATTTATTACAAGTGTAATTGATTTTATTATCATGGCTTTTGTAGTCTTTTTAATGGTTAAAGGTATGAACAGGCTGCTGTCAATAGGTAAAAAGGAGGAGCCTGCCAAAGCTCCCGCCCGTACCTGCCCCTTCTGCAAAACCGAACTGCATGAAAAAGCCACCCGCTGCCCTGCCTGCACCTCGCAGCTGACGCTTGATACATAGTTTTTTTTATTTTATCCTATTTTCTTTAAAAATGCAATACTTCTAAAAAAAGAGATAGGAGGGCCTCTTGCCCCCCTATCCATATCTGAACCTTCTTCATCATTCTCGGATTTTCTCAAAGTTAACAAATCAGATTCTCAATATAGGCAAATGCTGCCAATCCATAATTACCCAAACGACTGAACGACCCTCTAAAAATACATTATTTACTATACCGGCAACTGACAATCGGCAACCGGTTCAAGCAGCAGGATTGAGCCGGGCGACCATTATCGTAATATCATCCCTGATCTTCCCTTCATTCAAACGGATAATTTCCGTTAGTAAATATTCCGCCAGCTCTTGCGGAGTTTGAGTATCAGCGGCAGAGATTATCCTGACTAATTTTTCCAAATCATTCCTATGGCCTATTTCCAAAAGGCCGTCGGAAGCCAGAACAATAATATCTCCCGGCTGCAGCTGAGCCTCTACGACCTCTTTATCTATATTAGTCAGGATACCCGCAGGCAGGCTTGAGCTGTTGATGGTGCGCACACTGGAGCCCCTTTTTATGAAACTGGGCGCTCCTCCGGTTTTGATAAATTCGGCCTGGCCGCTGTAAAGATCCAGGATACATAGATCCAAGGTGACAAAGCTTTCCTCGTTGCTGCGCAGCGCCAGGGCCGCATTGACAGTGTCAATAGCCGTATCTTTGATAAAACCGGCCTGCATCAAGCGGCTGATCAAAGAAAGAGCATTGCCGGACTGGCTGGCAGCTTTTGCCCCCACCCCCATACCGTCGCTGATGATCATCAGCTGGCGCCCTTCTTCCAAAAGAATAGCATCACTGCTATCCCCGCAAATACCTCCATCTTTGCCTTCGTTTTGACTCAGCTGAGCCCGGCCAATATCTATGCCATAGGCGCCTTTGGCCAGAAAGTGATAGCGGCAGCGCTCTCCGGGATTGCTTTGCGGGGCACAATGCTGCTCATGAATATGAAAGCTGCGGCCCAGCAAACGCTCTACTTCCGCCGTGAGGGCCTGACGGCAGCGCCATTCTCCCGGACATTGACCGTATTGCAGCCATAATTCCAGTGATTTACTGCCAATGGCTTGTACTCCCGCCATTTCTACAAAAATACCCCGCTTGGTTATAGCCGCTGCCAATTCCCTTTCCAAAAGCTCCCGTTCCTCACTGTATTCGGATATTTCTCCGACCATATTATCGAAAACCTCGGCCATGCCCCCCAGTTGGCGGCTGAGCAGCTTGCGGCTGCTTTGCCTTTGGGCTTGCCAATAATTGTTGCGGCAATACATTTCATAGAGGCAATTGGCTACTGCCAGCAGCTCTTTGAGATGGGGACAACGCTTGACAAAATTGCCAGGCATGTCCTTCATACTGGCCAGACCTTTAGCTTCGATACGTTTAAATAGAGTTAAAATACCGTCATGAGTGTTTTTATAGTCGATTTCCCAGCAAATATCCCGCAGGGAGCATTGATTGCAGAGCTGGCGGCACAAATGGCTGAGGATGATCCGGTTATTGTTTTCGTCAATGTTTTCCTGATCTTCACTGATTTCCATCAAGGAGCTGCTCAAATCCCTGAAAATCCAGCCGGCCCGGCGCATCCGCCGCAGGGCAATGCCTAAAAGCCGCTCATTTTTATCCTCCAAACTGCTTTTAAAGCCATTGGTGGCAAAAGCTACCCCCAGACGGCGATAATATTTTTGGGGAATCAAGAAAAAAATCAGCCCGGCAATAAGGGCGGCGCCCAGCCCTGCCGTGATCTGTACAGCATCCAGTAAATAAAGGGCTAAAATCAAGTGACCCAAGATGAAACCAAGTACTGTGCCTATCCGGCCAAAACCATTAAAAATCCCGGCCAATAGACCGGAAAAAGCATATGTAGCTACAATGGTCGGGGCTACGATTTGGGAAAGGCTGGGCACAATACCCACCATAGCTCCCAGAGCCGCCCCTCCTCCGGCTCCGGCCAAATAAGCCACCAGCAGCACCAAATAGCTGCTCACAACTTTTTGGACCTCAATCGTACCGATTGCAAGACCGCCCATGCCGCAAACCAAACCCATAGCGGCAATAAATATACAAACTATTTCATCCATATTAAAACGGCGCTGGGTTTGATAACGCCCCAGGGCGCCAAATACTACCAGAAAAATCAAGGAAAATCCGGCGGCAAAAATACTGTCAAAAATATTGATAAGCAGTAAATAGTTTTCAAAGCCGTTGAGGGAAAGGGCCAGCCCTTTGGTTACCGCCACTACGGCTAAAACCATGCCGGGGACAATAAACCATTGCTTACGCCCGTCCACCGGATAAAGAGCAAAAACCAAGCCTAAAACAATTAGAGCCAAAGTATTGGCAAATAAGAGATTAAGCGGCAAAACTGTAGCCAAGCCCAGGACACAAGGGATCAGATAGATCAAGCCCTGCCGCCGGTAAGCAGCCACCGCCGCCGCCAAAAAAGCCGGCGCCAAAGGATAAAGCGCCCCCAATAATTCAGCCCGGGCTAAAAAAAAGGCGGCAATTCCCAGAAATAGGCAGGTCTTCCAAGAATTTTTATTTATAACCCTGATTTTCTCCTTTTCTTTCCTGCGAAAGGGATAAACTTTAGGATTTCCCGCCATCCGCTTCACCTCCGCCATTATTGGCTGTTATTTTTTCTTTTTTTTGCTGTCTGCTTATAACAAGATTATAAACGCATTCCCTTGCGCATCCTGTCGCAGAAAGCAACAGGGGACAAATAAGTTTACGACAAAATGAGGCGTAAAAAACCCTCAATTCAACAGAAAAAAAGAGCCGCAAGGCAACAAAATGAAGAAAAATCCAGACTAACTAAATAAATCCGCTAAGACATTTTTGAAAGTACTTGTAAAATAAGCGCCTATTTTGGTATAATAAAAGCTGGGGGTAATTGTTGATGGATACTTCTGCTTTTCTGGTTAATGAGGATAAGGAACTGATCGTCGGTTCGGAGGCGGACCGGTTTTATTGCTTTGCTATCAAAACCAGGGTGGTTTCCGCCGAGGATAAGCTGGAAGAAATCTTAGATCAGTATGCCCGGCCCCTTTTGCAGGAGGGAGATATTCTCTTTATTGCGGAAAAAATGATCTCCTGCTTGCAGGGACGAGCCATCCCTCTGGAAGAGATAAAGCCCGGTTTTTGGGCCCGCTTCCTCTCCCGTCATGTGACTAAAAATCCCGGCGGCATTGGTCTGGCCATGCCGGAAACTATGCAATGCGCTATTGACGAATGCGGCTTGTTGCGCATATTATTTGCATCTGTGATAGGAATCATAGGCAAGCTGTTTGGCCGCAAAGGCTGGTTTTACCGAGTAGCAGGCTACAAAGCCGCCTCTATAGACGGGCCCTGTCACTGGACCATTCCCCCCTATAACCGCTATGTGGTACTGGGACCAACGGATCCGGATCAAACCGCACTGGAAGCCAGCCGCCTCCTGGGCGGCGCTACCGTGCTGATAGTAGACTTAAACGATCTGGGCGGACAAATCCTGGGAGTCTCTACCAAAGATGTGGACAAACCCAAAATGCTGGAACTTTTAACTCAAAACCCCTTGGGACAAACGGATGAATCCACCCCCATGGGCATACTCCGCCCCTGCAACGCGAGGGAATTAGGAATGAGGAATGAGGAATGAGGAATTATTGAAAAAACGCTCCGCGTTTTCCTAATTTTATTAAAACAAAGACAAGCTTGCTATTTTAAACCCAAAAAAAATAATCAATGTTTTCTTTTCATAAAATAAAAAGTTTCGCGGAGCGAAGCCACAACAATTCCTCATTCCTCATTCCTCATTCCTCATTTAAAAGAAAGGACATTCTCATGAAAAAATACCTACTCCCACTCCTCATTATCACCGTAATCTTCCTCATCGCACCAACGGCTTGGGCTGCTGATCAGTTGCGTATTGATACTGATTCCATCAATATCCGCAGCGGGCCCGGTACTGATTATGCCAAGGTCGACAGCGCCGGGCGCGGTCAGGTTTTCACTATCTTGGCTGAGGAAAACGGTTGGTATAAAATTAGCTTGCCCGGAGGCAAAAGCGGCTGGGTCATTGCTACATATGTGGTGGTGCTGGGAGAAACCGCCGCATATGTTAGCGGAAGCAAGCAGGGAATAGTAAATGATGATAAAATCAATATCCGCAATCAAGCCAGCTTTAGCGGCAAGATTTTGACTACGGTCAGCAAAAATGACCGGCTGACTATTCATCAGCGGGAAGGCGACTGGTATCAGATCAGCGGAGCCGGAGGCTTATCCGGCTGGATTTATGCTGAGTATGTAACATTGCTCAATGTGGATTCCTCTGCTTATGATCCTCCCGGTTCAAGCCTTCCCATTTGGCAGGAAAGCGAAAAAAGCCAGGGTAATATTACCTTGAGCTTTCAGGAAACCAATTCCGTCTCCAGCTTGACCCTCAAGGGAGATACTTTTATCAATTACCGGTTGGAGGAAGAGAATAGCCGCCGGAAGCTGATCTTGATCACGGATATGAAAATCAGCGGCCAGCTCCCTGCGCTTTCTCAAGGACAAGCCCTGATCAACGGTCCTTGCAATAATCGACTGGAAATAATTTCCAGCAACCCGATATACTACGAAATCAAAGAATCCCCGGACGGACGCCAGCTCGTTTTGTCTCTCAGCCCCTCTTCTTTACTGGGGAAACTGGTTTATCTGGATCCCGGTCATGGCCGTCTTAACGAAAACGGCTATACTGACGGGGGCGCCCCAGGTGCCGGCGGCTTGCAGGAAAAAGATGTTGTTTTGGATATAGCCTTTAAAGCCAAGGCTGCCCTGGAAAAACTGGGCGCGGAAGTACGTATGACCAGGGTGAGCGATGGAATGCCTCTCACCCTCAGCGAGCGGGCCTTTATGGCCAATTCCGCCCGGGCCGATCTTTTTATCAGTATCCATTGCAATTCTGCCACCAGTAAATCAGCCAAAGGACTTTCCACCTGGTTCTATGCTCCCGCCGGCGATCAAAAATTTGACCGTACTGCCCGGCTGGCCCTCTCCCAGTGCCTGCAAAATGCCATACTTTCCGCAACCGGTCTTGCCAATTATGGGATCAGGGAAGATCGTTTTGTGGTACTGCGGGAAACCGCTATGCCTTCCGCCCTGATCGAGACGGCTTTCATTTCCAACCGCGAGGAAGAAGCCCTGCTGGCCACCCCTGAATTCCGCCAAAAAGTTGCAGACGGCATAGCGGAAGGGATCCGTCAATACTTTATCCAGCAGTGAGGAAATATAAGATAAATGAAATTACCAGATAGACTAACAGCCAGTGAGAATGAAGATTCAACAAATAACAAAAGGTTTGGGTCAGACTCAAAACTCAAAACTCAAAACTCAAAACTAGGGCTGCAAGGCAGCCCTATAGTTGGTATTACCACAACGATTCCGGTAGAGATAGTTTTCGCTGCCGGCTATATTCCTTCAGATCTGAATAATCTCTTTATTACAGCAGAGGAAAACACTATGAACCGGGCTTTGCAGGCTGCTGAAATGGAGGGTTATCCCCGTACTGTTTGCGGTTGGATCAAAGGTATCTATGGCTTGGTCGCCGGCAATCATCTGATCAAGAGACTGATAGCCGTTACCGAAGGGGATTGCTCGCAAACCCATGCTCTGATGGAAACTTTAGAGGAGCGGGGTATTGATGTCATCCCTTTTTCCTACCCTTTCAGCAGGGAGCCGCAGCTGATCAAATACCAGTTGGCTGCCTTGGCAGATCGTTTTGGCATTGATCTGGCAGCTGCAGAGGCCGAAAAAAAGCGCCTGGATGAAGTGCGCCGCCTGGTCCGGGAAATCGACCGTCTGACCTATGAGGAAAATCTGGTCGGCGGCTATGATAATCATCTCTTTCAAGTCTCTTGCAGCGACTTTGAGGGAAATCCCGAGAGCTTTGCTCAAAAAGCCGAAAAATTTATCGCTGAAAGCCGGGGAGCCGGCAGGCGCCAGGCTGGCCCCCGCTTGGCCTATATTGGAGTACCCCCTATAATTACCAATTTATTCCATATTGTCCAGGAATTAAAAGGCAATATTTTTTTTAACGAGGTGCAACGTCAGTTTGCTATGCCTTATCTAGCAAAAGATCTGACCGAACAGTATTTACTTTATACCTATCCCTATCATATACGTCATCGTATTGCCGATATCCAAGAGCAAATAGCCCGCCGGCAAATCGATGGGATCATTCATTATTGCCAGAGTTTCTGTTTCCGCCAAATTGAGGATATCTTATTCCGCCGCCATCTGAAACTCCCCCTCTTGACAATCGAGGGAGAAAATCCGGGACCTATGGATGCCAGGACTAAGATGCGCTTGGAGACATTTGTAACTATGCTTAAAACTACAGTTAGGAGTTAGGAGTTAGGAGTTGTTTAAAATGACATTGCATTTAGGGACACGGCTTGCCGTGTCCGATTGGCTAAACAAGTAGTATGGATTTATTTAGGAGAAGATTATGATAATTGGGATAGATTTAGGTAGCCGGTTTGTAAAGATTGCCTTGGCGGCGCCATCTCAGGGGTGGCCTTTGATAAAATATAGGATTTTCGACACTATTCATTTTTATCAGGAATATTGCCGGCCCGGTGAAAATGGTTTTGTGATCAATTTTAAAGATCTGGGTTTGGAGGCTGATCAGGTCGTGGCCTGCGGTTATGGCCGTCAGGCTGCAGCTATTAGCGGGGCAGTCGCTATTCCTGAGATCCAGGCTCATGCTTTGGGTGTCCGGATTTTTAATAATTGCCGGGATTTTCTCTTAATAGATTTGGGCGGGCAGGACAGTAAAATCATTCTGGTAAAAAATGGCCAGGTAGCCGACTTTTCCACCAATGATAAATGCGCCGCCGGCAGCGGCCGCTATCTGGAAAACGCCGCCCGTACTCTGGATCTCAGCCTGGCAGAATTTGGTAATTATTGGCAAAACCCCGAACCCCTCAGCTCCACTTGCGCCGTTTTCGGCGAGTCGGAACTGGTAGGCAAAATCATCACAGGCGTGCCTCTGGGAAACCTGGCGGCAGGAGCTAACTTATCTGTAGTTTTGAGGATCCTACCTCTGATTTCCCGCTACTCCCCTACCCCGCACATTTATTTCAGCGGCGGCGTAGCCGCAAATGCCGCTATTCATAAATTACTGGAAGAAAATCTGGGACAAAAAGTAACAGTCCTACCCGACCCGCAATACAACGGCGCCAGAGGCTGCTTCTTTAAAGCATGGCAAAGCAGAGGACAGAAACCAGAGGACAGAGGACGGAGGTAAAACAAATCAACCAGCTCAAGCCCCCTTTTGAAAGGGGACGCCGGCATAGCCGGCGAGGGTTTGTCCCGGCGCCGCCGGCCCTAAAGTCTCACTAAGTAACTGAGGGCACATATCTTTCTCGTAACAAAGCTCCTAACCCTTATTCGAGTGAGTTGAGGGCAAAAGCCACTATGAGGAAGACAACCACAAGTTTTATAATACCCCCAATCTGCTGATGGTCATTTTGACCATTAGCAGAAAAAATTGTGAATTGTGAATTGCATAGCGAGGTTACTATGACAAAAAAGTTACTCCTAGCCACCGCCAACCTCCACAAACAGATGGAGCTTCAGTCCATGCTTAAGGATAGCGGCTGGCATATTTATACCTTGCGGGATTTTCCCGATATCGAATTACCGCCGGAAACGGGTTCTACCTTTGAGGCTAATGCTAAAATCAAAGCCCTGGCAGCGGCTGAAGCTGGCGGTCTTTTGGCTTTGGCGGATGACAGCGGCTTGATGGTAAAAGCCTTAGGCGGCGCCCCCGGGATCTATTCCGCCCGCTTTGCCGGAGAGGCCAAGGATGATGGGCTGAATAATGCAAAACTATTGGAATTGCTGGCCAAAACGCCCTCGGGAGAACGGCAGGCGGCTTTTGTCTGCTCCATTGTTATAGCCAAACCTGACGGAAAAACCTGGGCGGTACAAGGATCATGCAAAGGAACAATTGCCTACATTCCCAGCGGCAAAAACGGCTTTGGCTACGACCCCCTATTCTACCTGCCCCGCTACGGCTGCACCATGGCCCAGCTCAGCAACGAAGAAAAAAACAAAATAAGCCACCGGGCTCAGGCACTTGTTAAGGCTTTACCTATCTTAAGAGACTTAGAGGCTTAGGACTGAAGCTCTCTTGTTTTAGAGTGGAGTGTTGAGAGTGGAGTGTGGAGTTGTTGTAAAAACGCTCCGCGTTTTATTTAATTTAAATAAAAAACTCCACTCTCCACTCTTCACACTCCACACTTCTGTTATAATAATCACCCCCGTTTAGAGCCATACTAAACACAGCTTCAAGCGGAGGTGTTTCTTATGAGGAGATTCCGGTCTATTCTTTTATTTTTCTCCCTGTTTATTGTCTTTTCTCTCGGTATATTAACTATAGGAATAATCCGGGAGCCCAAAACCGGGCCGGAGCATCTTACCCGCCAGGCGGAAACGCTTCCTGAATTCCGCCGGGATAACAGCAGTATTGATTTCAGCGGCTTTACCTTTACACCTTGGGATGTCAAAGCCGCCTCTGCCCAAGTAAAGGTAGAAGAAAAAAAAGCTTATACTATTATGATCTATATGAATGGGTCGGATTTGGAGAGTGAAAACGGCGCCGCTACCGATGATATTGAGGAAATGCTGGAGGCAAATATAGATGCTGATCTGATCAATCTGATAATATTGACCGGTGGGACTAACTATTGGCAGAATGAGCTGATTTCCGCCAAGGAATGCGCGCTTTGGCAGATCAGAGGAGAAGAAATAGAAAAAATCAGCGGGATCGGACTTAAAAATATGGGGGATCCCGGCACCTTGGCCAGCTTTATTCAATTTGGTTTGGAAAATTTCCCCGCAGATAAATACGGCTTGATCTTTTGGGATCATGGCGGCGGCTCCATTGCCGGCTATGGTCATGATGAAAAATTTAATAATGCCCGCCTTAGCCTTTTGGAGATGGAATATGCTTTTCAGCAAGGCGGTCTAGACAGGAATAAATTGGAATTTCTGGGTTATGACGCCTGCCTGATGGCCACGGTGGAAATGGCTCTGGTGGCCGCTCCTTATGCCCGCTATTTGATCGCTTCGGAGGACTTGGAACCCGGCGAAGGCTGGGATTATTACTTCCTTTCCGAACTAAATAATGATCCGGGCTTTGGCGGCGCCGGCTTGGGTAAGCATATTATAGATTATTTTATTGAGTACTATCTGGATGCCGGGCTTTATGATGAAGAGAATTTGACTCTTTCGGTTACGGATCTATCCCGGGTAGGTCTGGTAATGGGGGCTATGGGGCAATTGATGAGCCGCGGCTCCGCTCATTTGCTGGAAAATCAGGGCCTATCCTTTAAAACCCTCTCCCAAAAGCGTAACCGCACCAAAACATTCGGGGAAGGCAGCCCCAGGGATAATGACTGCGATATGGTGGATCTGGCCGATATGGCCAATAAGCTGAAAGATCTTTATCAAAAAGAAGCAAATGATCTGCTTTCGGCTCTGGATAAGGCTGTTCTTTATACCCGGGACAATTCCGAAATCAACTTGGGCGGCTTAAGTACATTCTATCTTTTTGGCGGCAAGGATGATGCGGAAAATACCCTCCCCGTCTACGAATCCCTGAATATGAGCCCGGAGTATACAGATTATTTATACTCTTTTGCCTCACATCTCTTAGGTTCGCCCCCAGGCGATCCTGCGCCCCCCCCCAAATCCGGATCCGGCAAAACCCGGGCTGTTCAATTACTCCAGGATGATAAAGAAAGCCTGCTGAATGTAGGTCTGGCAGCTTGGAAGCCACTCCCAGGGCAGGATGATCACTATTATCTGGCGGCATTGCAATATCTGGAAGACGAGGAAGACCCGCAAAATGTCACCTGGGGCGAAAGCTGGCCCTTCCTTGCCGGCCAGCCGGTTTGCCTTCATCAAATCAACAGTTCGGAAGGCGGTGACATTTATGTGATCCCTGCCAGCCTTAATGAAGAGGATGTCGATATTGTGGTCTATTTCCCCTTATGTTCCAGCCATGGCTCCGTCTTGGGCAGCCGGCACGAAGACGGTTATTTGATTCAAAAAGGTCTGGACAAAATCAAAAAAGGAGACAAAATCTCCTTTTCCTACGAAACCGCTTATTTCTCTGAAGATGAATCCAAGGCCATGAAAGAGTGGTATCACAGCCCGGAAATTATTGTAGATGAAGAACCCCTTAAACTGGAAAAAAGAATACTCTCAGAAGATGAGGGCTGGCTTTTCAGCTATATTTTGACCGATGTCCGGCTGGAACAGTATTATTTGCCGTTAGTTAGGCTCTTACTAGCGAAATTCGACGCAAAATGGCAAAATTATAGATAAAAATTATCATACACGTCATCCCGGGCTTGACCCGGGATCCCCTGCGTATTACCGGGGGATTGCGGATCAAGTCCGCAATGACGGTGCTTTTCCGGCTTGTCCGGGTTAGGGTTTAGGGTTTTGGAATCAGTTTTTTCTTTTTTGCATCGGCTTGATAGCCGTTATGGATTTCCAAAACTTCCAGGGTCTCAAAGGGCTTTTGTCCGGTAAGGTCGATAATGAAGCCGCCCTCGGGAATGTTAAATTCGCGCTCGATCTCGTTGGGTAATTCCTCACAGCGGCAAACTGTAATAATTTCACCGGCAGAATTACAGATAACGTATGTAACCATAGATCATCACCTCCTTAAGTAATACGATAGACTACCGACTTAACCTCAATTGTAAAAGAACTTTCATTCTTGATTAATATATGTTGATAATAAGAGTTGGCGCCGGGCTTAGTTGAATACTCTGTAAAGCTGGCCCGTCCTCCTTCGGTATTCACCCAAAGCCTGCGTAAAAATAATAAGCTTGTCATCTGCTCCTCAGTAAACGAGGAACCTGTAGTGTATGTACCACCTGCTTGAATGGTATAGGTGCCTACAGAAGGAGTACATTTGATTTTATCAAAACTAACGGCTTTGCTTGCCAGTTTGGTTTCGGTGACGGCCGCAGTGTTGATTTTGGCAGTAGTTACGGCGTTTGTTGCCAGTTTGAGATCGGTAACAGCAGCAGAATTGATTTTATCGGTGATTACGGCATTGTTAGCCAGTTTACCCGCAGTTACGTTAGCGTCTTTGATTTTAGCGGTGATCACGGCATCAGTTGCCAGCTTGGCATCAGTGACGGCAGCAGAATTGATTTTTTCAGTGGTAACGGCATTGTTAGCCAGTTTAAGCGAAGTTACATTAGCGTCTTTGATTTTGGCGGTGATCACGGCATCGGTTGCCAGTTTGAGATCGGTAACGGCAGCAGCATTGATTTTCTCGGTGGTAACAGCGTTTACAGCCAGCTTGGCTGCAGTTACGGCATTGCCTGCCAGTTTGATTTCCGTTACGGCGCCGTCTTTGATCTTATCGGTGGTCACGCTTTGGGCAAGCAGCTCGCCGGAACCTACCGCGCTCAATTGCACACCGGCTGTCAGGCGGCCCAAAGGACTGGAATTGCAGGTCAGGATCGTGCCGGCTGCATTGCGGGTGATCGCAGCCAGCAGTAAACAGTTGGCGTCGGTACTGGGACTGGCGGCGGGCCAGGCTTCGAAGACCGGCCTTTCCAGGGTGCGGGTGCAGCCGCTGAAGCCGCCTTCATCCGGATTGTATTCTTTGTCCGGGGCATTGGCCTGGCCATAGCGGATGGTAAGGACGATCGATGTCGCCCCCGGGCAGGATTTGCTGAGGTCAACTGTTTCCTTTTCGGCCAGCATGATCGGATTACCAATGGCGTCTATAGCCGAACCGGCGCTGACATCAACGCATAATTCGGTTTTGGAGGCGGTGACCAGCAAACCCTCACAGACACCCCTGGTATGCAGCAAGCGGTTATGATCCTTCATTTTTTGCACATGATAATCCTGTTCATCCTGAAAATCCTGAGCCCGCAAAAACTGCCGCTCCTGATACTTCATCTTCATGTAATAACGCTGAATGGTTTTCTTGGAACCCGTTTCCAAACTGCTCATAATAAACCTCCTTATTACCTATTACCTATCAAAGTTGTGACGCCTATGCGGGCAAAGGTGTTGGTATCTTTTACTGCCAGCTCATCATCATCAATGAATTCCGGATCTCTTACTTGGTTTGCTTGCTTATAGGGCGCAATGCGGGCGTCAGGGGCAAGTTGCATGGTGTAAAAATGGATATTGAGAGTGTAGCTGGTATTGGCAGGTTTTTCCAGATCGAGGATCAGTTTGGCTGCCGCTTTCATTGCCCCGATTTTTTTGGGGCTGCGCATGGAAACATCGGTAGGATCTGCCGTCAGATGGACATAAAAGTGTGACGGCTGCCCCTCACCCAGCACCGTATCGATCCCGATCCGGCTCCTTTCCAGGCAAAAAACAGTGTTCAGGCCATTTTCCGGAGCAATAAGATCGGTGACAACTGTCTCGGCTGCCGCGGTTTCTTCGTGGTGCCAGGATTTTAATAGTGCAGTTAATCCGGACAAGGTGGAGCGGTTGGGGGCCAGAGCTATTGCTTCCCGGAAAAAGCGGCGATTCCAGCTGACAGTTTTGTCCGAACGCAAGGGCAAGCCGATCCAGGAGGCAAGATACTGCAAATAGAGCAGTTTATCCTGACCGCCGCGATGGCGAAAACCTGGAGGCGGCATCTCGCGGATGGAAGTCAGCCCCGTAAGACCGCTGCCGCTGCGTACTACCAGCTGATCTCCCGGTTTTAGGCGTTTAAAAAAACTGGCGCCGCTGATCCTGATCAGTCCTATATTCTCTCCGTCTGCCTCAATAGGATGGGATAATAGGGTCGCAACAGGATCGCCGGAAATGAAGGCCTGAGAACCCTTGGGATAGCCCAGCCGGCCGGCATCAAAGGTCTCCACCAGTAAGGGATAACCGGTAACTTCCGGATCTCCCTCAATATCACCCTTACCCTTATAGACAAGAGTAAGGGCATCGCCGATAATAGAGGCTTCCAAAGCATCAAAAGCTTCCTCGAACTGTTTGAGAAAATCCCTGAACAAGGGACCGCCTTCCTCCCAGTCCCGGGAATAAAGAGCGGGTAAATTGTCCAGAAAACTGATGGAATTAAGCGGCCGGTTATTTTTTGGCATGATTCACACCTCTCAAACCACTTTAATTGTCGGTTGTTTCATTTTTACCAGGCCTCCCAGTGCGGGTTGCAGTTCATCTGCGCCTTCATAATTAGGTTTGGCGCTTTCTTTGATCCGAAGCAAATCAACATGGTCGACCTCCGGTATCCTTTCTATCAATCCATAGATTTCGCTGCGCGATACGGCGCGGCCAAATTCCCAGCCGGTTCCCGAATCGCCTCCTTTCAGCGGATCAAAAAAGGCGCTGAGAGTATTTTTTGCTTTTGTAATAAGACTGGCTTCGGGAAGGGTAGAATCCCGGCGTTTGCTGATCTCAAGCGCCAGATCAAATGTGAGTACCGGCGCATGGCGCAGTAAATAGCGGGTACAAATAGGGCTTGAGGTCCGCAAGGCTTTGTAAAGCAGGATCAGATCCTGCTTGTGGCCGGTTGTGATCCCTCCCGTTACGGCGCCCTTTTGCACTACAAATACTGTGACCGGCGCCCCGGAAAGCACATAAGCCCGGACAACCGGCTCGCTATATCCGGCTTTGGGGGTTTGAGAAGTATTTTTGATGACGGTGACAATATCATCAGCTGTAACAGCACGTTCGATTCGGGACAAAGAGTTTAGGGCCAAGCGGACCGCTTCTTCGGGCGGACGGCCGTAAACTTTTTCTATGCCCAAAAGAACCGCAAAATTCAGCCGGGTTTCCGCTGATATCCGATTTAATTGGGAGGAGGCAATATCAAATAAATAACAAAACAGCTCATTTACGGTAGTAGCCGGGTCAGAGGGGCCAATGTCAGAATATTCTGGAAAATAGCGGTCAATAACCCTCGATGTTTCACTTAAAAGCTGATCATAATTGCGGTCACCCAAATCAGGTATCGGTATAGGCATAATCTCCCCTCCACAATTCTTAATTCTTAATTCTTAATTCTTAATTCAATAACCCCGGGTGTACAGAGTTCGTGTTCAAAGAGATATACGATATCAGTTATCGGCTGAACCGAGTTGATTTTCATGGTGACCGGGTCGGACAAACCTTCCGGATGAGAGAGTTTGAATTGACCCGGAGCAATATCCGGGAATTGAAGCGATACTTGGCTGCCATCCCAAAGGGCCTCTTTCAGCTCGGCTTTTACCTTGCTTTGGCTGCATTCCAGAATTAGATCCTTGGCCAGCGGCGCCTCTTCACGGAGACAGGAGGCACTGACCGAATAACCGCTCTCATTGTCTGATAAATCAGTGATCAGCAAAGCATCAGGATAGATCAAGGTAATTACTGTACCCTCCTTGATCTCCCCGGGATCATTTAGCATTGTTCCTTTTAGCCGTTCGCCTTTGGGCAGATCCTGTTTCAGGGTAGTCGTAGCCCCATCGCTAAACCGCGCCAGGCTGCCGCCGGGAAAATCGATCGGAGCTTCTTTGCTAAAATTGCCCCCGCTGTAAATAAAAGGATAGGTGATATCAAGTAAATCGCCTTCACGCAGGCCGGTAATATTGATGGCATTGGGCAGAGAATCAGTTTCGATCGCCTCTGCCAGCAGCCACTGGCAGCTGACCCGGCCCAAGGGATCGTTAAGGGAGATCAGGCTCCCGGCAGGATAGGCAATTGAGAGCCGGGCATCCGTCACCTCAAGACTCAGTTGGCGCTGAAGCGCGGCCGGATAGAGGAAAACTGTAGCAGCCAAAGCCCGGCTAACTCCTTCCACCTCTTCAAGGACCGCACAGATCTCGGAAAGATAAACATTCCGCCCAAACGGCCAACCCAAGCCGTCCCTACCGCCCCGGCGGGGATGCAAGTAAGTGTGAAGACAATGAACTGTCCGCTCCCGCACCAGGCTGCTTTCCAAGTGGTTGGCAGGAATCAGGTCAACAGATACTCCAACCTTGAGATAACGCGGGCCAATAATCTTAAAAGCATTGCCGCCGCCTGTTGCCGCCGGAATCCTGGATGCAAGGTAATCATGGATCCTGGCCGCAAGGGTACCGTCAGGCAGTGGCCGCAGACCGCCGATGGCAGGGAGTAATAAAAGGGTTGAAGGCTGCTTGCCTTCGCCGGGCAGGCACTTGATCCGGTCAAGAGCTTCCCCTGCAGCTTCTTTGACCAACCACTCCAAATCCAAAGCTGTGACGCCCCGGCCGCGGTGACGCAGAGCCATCGGTCCCCGCTCCAAAATACTCATGATCTCTTCTAACTGAGCTCCTCCTGTTGCAGGAATGGGATTATAAACCCGCTCAATACCTTTTAGAACCGTGGTAGGTTTGGTAATGACAGCAGCAGGCAGATTTCCCCGCACCCCTCCGCCAAAACGATATTGGGCGACTATAGCCGAACCTTTTTCCGGGATCATACCCCGGCTGCCGTCGCCAAAACGGATCTCGCCGCTATTATGATCCAGAACATAATGGCGGCTGAAAGCCTCCGAAGCGCCGAAGCTGTTTTGTTCCTGCCAGAGTACCCAATATTCCTCTTCCTGGGTAACCTGGTTTTGCCTCTTCTCCAGCAGAGTCTCCACCAATTCGGCAGCAGTGGGGGCTTCAGCCTCCCGTACCCAGATCTTTTGTTCTTTCAGCACCGGAACCCAGCGCAAATGGAAACTCTGATCCGGGCTGCCATTAGAGGAACCAAGGGCTTCCCGCGGTACAGCAACGGCTTGCTCGGCAGTGACCGCATTTAAATAAATCCCTTTTAGGCGGACATCGCCGCTTTTGGAGAGGCGGATCCAGCTGCGAGCCGTATTATCAAAGATGGGCTCACATACGCAATCCGCCGGAGAAGAAAAGCGCACCATGCCGGAACGGGAGAGGTCTGAGGTATCATCTTGGACATAAAGAGTCTGCCAACCGTTATTTGACAAGTATTCCCAGGTAACTGCCGCAGTAATGGATTTTCTTACCCCTATTGGTTCGGCATCGGCATAAAGGGAAATAGGTTCTTGAGGGAGAAGGTGATCAAAACCTAAATAGAAATAAGAGCCCGATAGCTCGGGGTTTGTGAGCGGCGAGGGTGCTGCCTCATTTATAGGCGAATAAATGTGCCCTCTTTGCCGATAAGCCCGGCAGGTCGCCCGATTTATGTTCTTCGTCACCCCATATTTGGTTTTTAGGTATATTGACTTTACTTTAGGATATAAAAATACCCCGCTGCCTTCCGCCAGGACATAAGTACTGCCTTGCAAAATATATCTGGCTTCACTGCCATAATCTCCGGGAGGCAGTACGACCCGCAACCAATGACCGTTCACCCCATTTACTTTGCGTTGGGTCATATTGTCGGGGCTGATAAAAACCAAGCTAATATAATTGCCGCTAAACCAGCTGCCACTTTCTTCCACAGCAATAGGCTGCCAGCCGTCCGGTGCAAAATAGGACCAGTTAAGCTGACACCAGCGTCTGTCTCGGCCTACCAATCCGGAGGTAAGATTCATATTCAAAAAGACGGCGCCCCCCGGCCTGCTAAAAAAGTCGCCCATATCGATATAAAAAGTATCGCCGTCTTGGGGGCGGTCGCCAAAGGGTAAAAAGTAACTATCCGGATCCAAACGGGTTTTGTTGAAAAAAAGATGCTGTGGCTGGCATTCTTGCCCCCACACTTCAATTTCGGCAAAAGAAACCGCTATTTTTTCCGCCGCGGCTTTAGCCTCAAAGCTGTTTTTGAGCAGGCATTTAAAATAGCGCCCCGCCGGCGGTTCGCAGCCGCCACCCAGATGAACTGCAGGGCTGGGAGCAAATGGAGGATCCATCTCCAGCTTAAGTGAAGTATAATAGGTTATATTATCAAGAGAAAATTTCGGATAAAACCGGCTTAGGCCCTCATCGTCACTATAGAACCAATTCAGGTTATTAAGAAAATTTCTGATCAGGGAGCCCAGGATTTTCTGTTTAAAATTGAGGACAAGATAGATTTTTGTGGGCTGCTCAATAGAAAGAGCAATATCATCAATAAAATAAAAGGCATCAGGTATAGCCCTGTCGCCGCAGAAAGGGGTAAAACCCTCTCCGTTTATGCAGCCGGTATAGTCGCCATAGCGGCTGCAACCGGGTTCATAGGTATAGGCACAGCCTATGGCCGTGGGCAAGACCGTAAGATTTTCTTTAGTTGTAAAAGTAAGGGCGGGCCCTCCGTCTGTAGTTATAGCAGTAATGGCTGTTCCTTTTGGTACTGAAGCTAAAAGGGCGTCTTTTTTTAGGGAAAAGACCAGGGCTGTTTGGGCGGGAACCGGAAGCAAGGGGCTGATGCCCATAGCAGCCAAAAAGGCAAGCATATGCTTTTCAGGCGCCCGGTTCAAGCGCTCAATAATGATTTCCATCAACCTGGCAAAAGTATGCTGCAGCATAACGCCGGGGTCGGCTTCATCGCCAGGTTGCCATTGCGGAAAATGACGTTCAGCACTTTCATTCAATTGGGCAAGTATGTCGGAAAAACTGCGGGCATCCAGCAAAGGCGGACGCAAAGCCATCTTATCACCCCCTGACGGGCTGCCTTGCAGCCCGAGATTTGAGATTTGAGATTTGAGATTTAAGGTTTAAGAGATTTAATTATAGTAGCTTACGAACTCGTTTCGTAAATAAAAAACAAGAATTTTGTTCAATAGTTTTCGCGAAGCGAAAAGTTACCCGCATTCTGATTTCTGAATACTGAATCCTGAATACTTGCGGTCGCAG
>WRHF01000002.1 GCA_009783415.1 Clostridiales bacterium | reverse complement strand
TGATTATCAAGTCGCCGTGAAGGTTGATTTCCCAAATGCCATCGGTAGGCAAATCTATGGTTACAACTATCATCCCGTTAAAATTATCCTGGAAATAAAAAACGCGGATAGTCGAGCCCTCAAAAATCAGCCTTGTTCTGACTTCCCTCCCCAAAAGAATAGGGACTCTTTCCAATGTTTCTCCACCGGGAGATTTAACAGAAATAGATATGCGATCCCAACCTTTATGAACGATCAGGGTGGAAAGTCTGGCGATATCTGCCTCTACCCGTACTTTGATTGACTCGATGTCATTAGTTTGGCTCAAAAGCCCGTTGGTATGACGGCGGGAATTGCTTTCGTTACCGGCAGCAACAACAAAAACGCAGCTTTCCTGATTGGAAAGAGCAGATATATACTCTTCCACATTAGCGTGGCCATCATGGGCCACCGAATTGGTGCCTATAGCCAAACAAATAACCACCGGGCAGTTCAATTCCCGAGCCCGGTCAAAAATAAATTGAATACCCAAAATAAGGCCGGTAGTTTCAAAAACTTCATCTTCACTGTAGGGCAAAGCTACATTTTCTTGAAAATAAGGATGGGCTGTTCTTAGTTTTACAGCAATAATCTCCGCATCGGCAGCTACCCCTTGATAAGTGCCCTGCTCCCGGCTGCCTGCCACTGAAGCAAGAAAGGTTCCGTGGCCCACAGTATCCGCATGAGGCACAATGGCAGCAGGGTCTTCCGCTTTTAGAGCCTCGTTGATATTTTCCTGAGTATAGACAGAGCCAAAGTGCATACCTTCCGGGGGATTACCGGCAATCGTCTGATCCCAAATATATTTGATTTTGCTTGAGCCATCCTCATAGCGAAAAGCTTCTTTGGTATAATCTATGCCCGTGTCCACAAAGCCCAGCAAAACCCCTCTGCCTGTCAGGTTCAAATGAGGCTGATGCAAAATTGGGGTAATTCCGGCAGCAACATTGCTTTCCTGATCCAAAATAGTAAAAAGAGCAGGATAAAAATTTAAAAACTCTACCCTTAACTCACTATAGATCCTATCCAAATTACCTATGTTGGTATAGGCTACCACATAATTTCCTAAAGGGAGATAGGTGCCGATCCGGATATAGGGCCGGCTCCTGATATAGTCCCGAAAAGCCATATTAGCAACGGTTATAAAGCCTATCGTGTCAGGCTGTAGAATAAACGTCTCCAAAGTCATTTCATCTTCCTGACTGCGGTTGGGGGGGTCAAGGGGAAGCGCATTATATGTCTGCCGGGCCGCCTGAAGAAGTTCTTGATCTACATCCCGATTATTATTGCCATTCATAGATCAAACAGTCCCCCCTTTATTATAGCTGACTAAGTAGTCCATGGTTCTCCTTAAGCATAAGACCCCATAACCCCAGCTATTATTGGGGTAGTCTATATTTTCAAACCTGCTTGCTCCTATATGCAAAAAGGCCTTAAGGCGCTGGCCATATAAGAAAGGGTCATTGCCTTCTTCAATACCCCACTGCATCATCAAGGCCGCTGCCCCGGCTACAAAGGGCGCGGAAAAGCTGGTCCCGCTGAAACTGTCATAACCTCCGTTTTTACTGGGGGCCATGATATTCACCCCCGGAGCCACCAGATCCGGCTTGATAAAGTTGCTCATATCCGTGGGAATTCCCCGGCCGGAAAAGGGAGCTACCGTTCTCAGGCGGTGATTATATGCTCCTACAGAGATGACTCTAAAAGCTGTGGCCGGCAAAGTGATGGTAGAATCATTATCCGGCCTGCTGAAGGCGGTTTGCCGGGAAATGCTCTCTGTAGGGGGCAGCCAAATGTTATATTTACCATCTACCACTTCTCCGGCATGAAGCCTTAAAGTCCAGACCCCTTCCGGGATCAGCCCTTCCCGGGCTTCAACTTGAAAAAAAATCTCCTGCCTGATGCCAAAGGGCCTGGGTTGACTATAATTGATCAAAACGGACAAATTGCCCATGCGCAGAGTTCTGCGTTTATCATAATAATGGATTATGCCGGTGGAGCGTCCGTTGGGCAAAATCAATTCCACGGCCCAGATGTCCACAAAATTCTTCCACAAGGTTAAAAAGAAGGAGTTGGCTGCATCGGCGGTGAAAAAAGTTATGTCTATAATGGCATTGGATGTTATGGTCCCGGCATAGTGATGGCCGCTAGCCCCTTCATTACCGCTGGCCACCACCACGGCTGTTTTCCAGGAACCGGCAATATCTTGCAGGCAGGCTTCGAAAAGAGAATGACCGGTGTGGCCGCCGTGGCTGGTACCGAAACTGATGTTGATGGCCAGAGGCAGTCCTTTGGCAATGGCTTGATTCACGGCATAAGCAACTCCCCGCAGCAGCTCGGTGGTACGGGCGAAAGATCTCTCCCCTCTGCGCCCCAGCCTTACCCCTATAATTTGAGCCTCGGGCGCCACACCCCGGTTTACACCCCGGCTGGCCCGGCCATTACCGGCAGCTATACCGGCTACGGCAGTGCCATGGCCGTTGATATCTAATGAGGGAATAACCTGCAAAGGATTTATTGCGGCTAAAGCTTCGTTAAGATCCTGATCATTGTATTCCTTTCCGCTTTTAAAACCTGCGGGAGGCGGCCCGGAAGCTGCGGTTTGATCCCAAAAGGCAACGATCCGGCTGCTGCCGTCCTCATTACGGAAATCGGGATGAGTATAGTCGATGCCGGAATCAATAATCGCCACCAGAGTATCTTTACCGGTCAAGCCATAGCCTGCCCTATCCTGAACCGGTAGGATACAAGTCCGGGCCAGGCCTTCAGCTACTTCAAGAAAAAGATTTACAGGCAGCTCGGCGAATTGAACTTGTTGATAACCGGGCAGCTTGGGTATTTGTTCTGCGGGCAGGGTGATAATAGCAAAGGTTTGGCTGAGTATCTCCACTTCCGCACCCAATTCCCTTTCCAAAATACCAATATCGCCGCAGTATTTGATAATGATCTCCCAGGTGTTATTTTCCCTGTTAAAGCCCGAATCCAATTCACTGCCATAAAATTCTTCTATTTCTTCCGGGCTAGGCAGATTCCATAATACTCCGAAACTATCCTGAAACAAGCAAATCACCTCTTATCGATTCACTATCTACCCCTTAAATATATTCACATAACTTAAGAAAAATGCTATAATATGAAATATACCAGGGTGGGCTGCGCCAACAATCCCATCACTTTTAATTAAACTTTCTAAGGCGCAGCCCAGTAGTATCTAGTGGCTAGAACGGGTGACTTTCGCTCGGGTGCATCACAAAATTTGGGGTTGACATGGTAATAATAGACATAACAAAGGGATGTGCAGCTCTAATGTATCATGGATATATGCCTGTAGGGGCGCGCATTGCGCGTCCGCGGACGACCAATGGCCGCCCCTACAATGGGCAATGCGTTCTTTGTCAACCCCAGAAAATGTGATGCACCCCTTTCGCTCCGCGAAAGGATTAATTTAAACTCTTGTCTTTTCAATAATTGTGAATTGTGAATAGTAAATTGTTCTCCGGCTTGTCCGGACCAGGAGGAATTATGGCATTAAGAAACATATTTATCTGCCGGGAATGCGGCGCCAAACAGGGTAAGTGGTTTGGGCGTTGTCCGGCTTGCGGGGCTTGGGATGCTTTGGATGAGGAGATCGGCGACAGCAAGGCAAAGCCTGTGGTCACAAAAACCAACCCCCCTCGGCCTATCACGGAAATAGAGCTGAAAGGGGGGCAGCACTTGCCTTTGGGGCTTTGTGAACTGGATGCGGTATTGGGCGGGGGCCTGACGCCGGGTTCTTCCCTGCTTTTGGGGGGGGAGCCGGGTATCGGTAAATCTACCCTGTTGCTGCAAGCCGCCCGTTTGGTTGCCCAAAAATACGGCGCTGTCCTTTATATCAGCGGCGAAGAATCGGCCCGGCAGATCCGCCTCTCGGCCGAACGCCTGGGGGCTCTTGATCCCAAGATGCTGCTGCTGGCGGAAACCAATATTGAAAGCGCCCTGGCCAATGCCGAAAATCAGAGCTTTAAACTGGTGATAGTAGATTCCGTTCAGGCTGTCTACTCCTCCCGCCTGGAAAGCGCACCCGGCAGTGTTTCCCAGGTACGGGCTGTAGCCGCCGCTTGTCTGGAATATAGCCGCAAAAGCGGGGCTGCCCTGATCCTGGTAGGGCATGTGACCAAGGAAGGTCTTTTGGCCGGTCCCCGGGTTTTGGAGCATATGGTAGATACCGTTTTATACTTCGAGGGCGACCGCTATACCTCCCTGCGCCTGCTGAGGGCGGTAAAAAACCGTTTCGGCTCCACCAACGAGCTGGGCATATTCGAAATGTCCGGCAATGGCCTCCTCCCCTTCACCGACCCTTCCGGCTTTTTTCTCAGCCAGCGCCCCCTGGCTGTCCCGGGCAGTGTGGTAACCTGTGTAATGCAAGGTACCCGCTCCCTGCTCTTAGAGGTACAAGCTCTGGTAGCTCCCACCAGTTTTGGTAATCCCAGGCGGCTGGCCAGCGGCATAGATTATAACCGTCTCCTGCTGATCGTGGCCGTACTGGAGCGCAAACTGGGCCTGCCCCTGGGCGCCCAGGATATCTATCTGAACATAGCAGGAGGCCTGCGCGCCGAAGACCCGGCTTTGGACCTGGCAGCAGCGGCAGCCATTGCTTCCTCTTTTTATGAAAAGCCTGTGGAGGAAGGAGTAGTAGCCTGCGGAGAAGTCGGCCTCCTGGGAGAAGTGCGGGCCATCGGCCAAAACCAGCGCCGCCGCAGAGAAGCGGCCAATTTCGGCTTCAAACAAATCCTCCTGCCGGAAATAAACCGGCCCAAAAAGGGCGAGGAAGAAGAATCCGCCGCCCCGGGCCAAATCAAGCCGGTTTATGTGGCTGATTTGGAGCAGGCGCTAAAACTTTTAGGATTAATTGCCCAATAAAACGGGGCTGTTGCATAATAGCGGGACGCACACCCGGGCGTCCCGTTTTTAAATTTTGCAACAGCCCCATCAAATGAGTAGTATTCACTTCATTTCATAATTTCACTTGACATGGGTGATATGATGTGATATTATGATGAAAAAGTGAAATGAAGTGATATCATGTATGAAAACAGCACTATCGAATATAAAAGGGAATACACCCCGGATTTGAAGAAAGAAATCTTGGCTTTTGCCAATTCCGGCGGCGGGATTATTTATATTGGCCGTGACGATGAAGGAAATCCTTATCCTTTATCCGACATTGACAAAACACTGACCCAGATCACAAACAGCGTCCGCGACGGAATTTTGCCTGATATCACTATGTTTATCAGCTATGAAATCAGCGATAGCTGCATTATAATCACAGTGAGCGAGGGAACCCATAAACCTTATTTTTTGCCGGATAAGGGATTGAAGCCATCCGGTGTTTATGTCCGGCAGGGCGCTTCCAGCGCTCCCGCCAGTTTCGAGCAAATCCGCGAGATGATAAAGTTATCAGACGGCGATAGCTTTGAAAGCACCCGCTCGCTTTTGCAGGAGTTGACTTTCAAGGCCGCGGCGGAGGAATTTTCCCGCTCTCATCTGGAGTTTGGGGAAAGTCAAATGCGAACCCTCGGCCTTATCGGCAGCGACGGGCTGTACTCTAATTTGGGGCTGCTGCTGTCTGACCAATGCAGCCATACCATAAAATTCGCCGTATTTACCGGAACAAAAAAAGGCGAGTTCAAAACCCGCAAGGAAATAGAGGGATCGCTTTTGCGACAAATGCGCTCCGCCTTCGATTTTCTCGACCTATCCAACAATCTTGCCGCCACCTTTTCCGGGCTTGACCGGATAGAGCAGTATGATTACCCAGAGGAAACCGTTCGTGAGGGTATCCTAAATGCTATCATTCACAGAAACTATGCTTTTTCCGGCAGCATCATTGTCAACCTCTATGACGACCGCATAGAATTTATCTCGCTGGGCGGACTAATGCCCGGTCTACATCTGGAAGATTTATTTATCGGCATCTCCCAGCCGCGCAATGAAAAGCTGGCCAAAGTTTTTTACCGCTTGAAACATATAGAGTCTTATGGAACGGGACTTAGACGTATTATGCAGCATTATGAGGGTTTTGCCGTAAAACCGGAAATCACGGCAACCCCCGGTGCTTTTATGCTGACCCTGCCAAATATGAACTACGCCCGGCCGCTCCGGGCTCCCCAAAAGCCAAAACCGCAACACCAAGCTGTGCTGGACTACCTGCAAGATAATCCTTATATCACAAACGGGATCGTAAAAGAGCTTTTATCCGTAAAACAGACAAGGGCATACACAATTATCCGAGAAATGGTAAATAATGGATTTATTGTCAAGCATGGCTCCGGTAAAGATGATAATCAGTACGTCTTAAGTGAATAACTTGTTTTATTCAATTCCCAGATAAGCTTTTAACCCCTGTTGGAGAATTTGGGAAAAAGGGGCGTTGGCTTTTTCTGCCTGTCTGTTCAACCAGGCAGGCAGACTTAAGGTCTTACTGACTGCCCGGCTGTCATTAGCCCGGCGGTATTCATCGGTATCGGCAGCAATTAGGGAAAAGATTTCCTTGCTGCCTATTTCTAAAGCAGCAGAGGCAGCAGGAATCGGCTCTTTTTTATTTTCTGCATCCCATATCCACATCTCCACCGCGTCTTTGACAGCAATCAAAGCTTCTGCCATATCATCTCCCCAGGTAAAGCAACCAGGCAAGTCAGGTACTCTTACTCCTATCTTTCCCTCATCAGGAAACAAAATTGCCGGATAAACATATTTCATTTTCTTCAAACCTCCAATTTGAATCTCGAAAGGCAGCACTTCATTTCAGCCCCGCTGCCTTAAGTATGCTCTGTAAGGTTCCGGTGGGTATGTCACCTTTATGCCGGTGAATGGGAATTTTCACACCTGGCCTGTCGGGATGACTGGCAAGGGAATGTCTTGTACCCTCTTCGATTACCCACCCAGCGACTTTTAATTTTCTTTTCAGCTCTTCGGCAGTCATTTCCTCACCTCTGTTTGTATTATTATATCACGTGATATCACGTATTGTCAAGAGTTTTTATTTTTAGGCAACTCATTGACCAGGCACGGGAAATGGTGTATTATGTAATAAATGAAGAGCAGTTTTTAATGCAAGTGTTTAAGAAGGAGTTTATCATGGATAAAGCACCTGCTTTATTTGATATCCACACCCATGAATTTGATATTGCAGTATCCTTCCCCGGCGAACACAGGGCATACGTCAGGGCTGTGGTGGATGCCCTTATCAAAGAGGACAAAATCGAAGCCGCTAACATCTTTTATGACGAATTCTATCAGGCTTTCCTGGCGATCCCCTCATCGGACACTCTGCTCCAGGACATATATAGAAACCGCTCCAAGCTTATAGTGGCTTTTCTTTGCGAGGATTATCAGAAAAAAGAGTGGTGCGGCTTGGAAGCGCGGGCTATCCGCGATTTGATTAAGGAGCGGCAGCATAACAGCATTATGCTGATCAGGATGGATGACGGAAAAGTTGCGGGCTTCTTTGGTATTGACGGCTGGATCGATGCCAGGAAGCACCAACCGGCTGAAATAGCTAACTATATCAATCAGCGCTTAACCGGCAAATTAATTTTTCCTGTTTCCGCAAAGGAACCTACCCTGCCAACTAATAACCTTCCGGACAGGAACCCTCACTTCACAGGCCGCGAAGAAATCCTGGAGGAGATACATAACAACTTTCAAACCGGGCAAACAGTATCTCTGCGGCAGACTGTAGCCGGATTGGGCGGTGTGGGCAAAACCCAGACAGCCATAGAATACGCCTACCGCTATGCCGGGGATTACAACGACATCTGGTGGGTCAACGCCGAAAACGGCCCCCAGGAGGCTTACCGTGATTTCGCCAAAAGCAAAGCCCTCCTGCCTGCGCTGGAAGAAGCAGGCTGGCCGGCTGTGCTGGAAGCTGTGAAAAACTGGTTTGACCAAAACGAGCCTTTTCTCTTTATCTATGACAATGCAGAGGATTTTGACCTGCTGACTGATTGTTTGCCCAGGTTCAAGGGGCATGTGCTGATCACAACAAGGCAAGACCATAGCCCGCTGGGAAAATCAGTGGATATCACAGTATTTAGACAGGAAGAAGCCACCGCCTTCATTAGCGAGCGCCTGGGCTGTGATGAAGGCAAGGATGCCGCAGAGCTGGCTAAACGGTTGGGCTACCTGCCCCTGGCCCTGGAACAAGCCGTAGCATATATAACTGCCACTCATGAATCCTGTGGAGACTATTTGCAGTTATTGGAAAAATATGGAAATAAACTCTTCGATGAGCGTGCTTCAACAGTTTATGGTTATGCAGAAACGGTCAACACTACCTGGCGTATCTCCTTTGATAAAATAAAATCGAAAAGTGCCAAACAGCTGCTAAATCTCTGCTCCTACATGGCAGCGGATAAAATCCCCCTCTCCTTGCTAATAATAGGCCAGGATAAACTTCCGAAACCTTTAAGGAGGGCTTTAGTGGACAAATTAAAACTAAACAACACTGTCCTAGAACTGACCCTTTATTCCCTGGTACAAAAGAAAGAAGGCCTGCTCTCTCTACACCGCCTGGTACAGGAAGTGGTGCGGGGCAGGCTGGCGGGTGATGTGCAGTGGATATCCTGCTGCCTTGATATGGCATATGCTGTTTTTAAGTATGAATGGGGTAACAAGCAGTCGATGGATAACTTCATCCAAAATGCACCGCATATTCTGGAAATAGCACGCCACACTGAGGAGATACTTAGTGATAATGAGGAAGCGCAAAAGAAAGCAGCCTTGTTATATAATGTGATCGGATATGGTTATTTTTACGGAAGTCAATATCAGGAAGCGCTGAAGTGGTACCAAAAGGTTTTGGCTATCTACGAAAATGTACTGGGTACGGAACACCCGTACATCGCCATCACATACAACAACATTGCAGCAGTCTATAACAATCAGGGGAGGTATGACGAGGCACTGGAATGGCACCGGAATGCCTTGACCATCAGAGAAAAGGTGCTGGACAAGGAACACCCGGACATCGCCACCACTTACAATAACATTGCGAGTGTCTACAACAATCAAGGAAAGCATGATAAGGCGCTGGAATGGTACCAGAAGGCTTTAACCATTCTAGAAAAGGTGCTGAACACAGAACACCCGAACACCGCCAGCTGTTACTGCAGCATCGCAAATGTCTACTCCAAACAGGGGAAGTATGCCAAGGCGCTGGAGTGGCACCGTAAGGCTTTAGCCACCAGAGAAAAGGTACTGGGCATGGAACACCCGGACACAGCCAGTAGCTACAGTTACATCGCAATGAACTACTTAAATCATGGGGGGTATGCCAAGGCGCTGGAGTGGTTTCGGAAGTCCTTAGCCATCATTGAAAAGGTGTTGGGTACGGAACACCCATACACCACCGCCACTTACAATAACATAGCCTTTGTTTATTCCGACCAAAACGACTACCTTACAGCTCTGGATTGGTTTGTTAAGAGTTATGGGATACGACTGCGCAGATTAGGGGAGGCGCATCCGGATACAATTGATACGAAAAATAGCATGGAAGCCGCCTACAATAAATCTGGTCTGGATGGGCCGTTTGAGGAGTGGCTTGAGGAGAAGAAGGATTGAGATAATTATATGCAGTATAGGAGGTTGATGATCCATGTATATTATCATTACAGCAAGCCCGAATCCAAACGGGCTGACTGCTTCTTGCGGCAGGGCCGCCTTTGAGGGGATCGCCGGCGCCGGCGGCCAGGCGGAAATTATTGATATCAGCGCGCTGAAGCTGGCGCCTTGCCGTATCTGCGGTGATGGCTGGGGATCCTGTCGGGACGGGCAGTGCGTCATAGATGATATTCTTGCTGAATTGCAGACAAAAACCCGCGATTCCGAGGGAGTGATCCTGGTTACGCCGGTCTATTGGTGGCAGCCAAGTGAGCGCATGAAGTATTTTCTTGACCGTTTCCGCAGATGCGAAGCCTTTAACCAAAACGGCAGCGCGGCCTTAGGTAAGCAAATAGACCTGGTAGCGGCGGCCGGCGGAAGCGGCAACGGTACGGCGGCATGTCTTGCCGAAATGGAGGCCTGGTGCCGCCACGTCGGCGCTATACCCAAGGAACGTATCAGCGTTACCCGCTTCAACAGCAAGATGGCGCTGATGCTGGTAAAAGACACGGCAGCCAGGTTTGTCAAAGGCGACTACTTCAAACGGTTCTGAAGCTTGATCAAGGGGTTTTATTTTTATTTCAATTTCCAGGTAAGTTTTTAGACCCTGTTGGAGGATTTGGAAAAAAATAATGAAGGGGTGTATCTTATGAACATAAACGATTTCGAAGCAGATTTTGACGACAAAATTTTGGCGCGGGGTTCGGATTATTATAGATCCGGCAGTGTCTTGACTTTGGAATATGATGGCGAGGAATGGGTCGCCGATGTGGAAGGCAGCGAAGATTATACCGTGACGGTGATGCTTGCCGATAACGGTGAAATTTTAGACAGCACTTGTGACTGCCCGTATTATTGGGGCCAATACTGTAAGCACCAGGCAGCGGTTTTTTATGCCCTGCAAAAAGAGCTTAGATCCGGCAAGACCCCGGCAAAGGCAGGGAAAAAGAAAAAACTTGAGGATATATTAAAAACCCTGGATAAGCAGGCGCTTTTGACAATCATCTTGGAATTTGCCAATAGGGATAAACGGATAAAAGAAGAGCTTCTCTTGCGTTATGCCGAAAAAGAGGATATAGAAAAATCTGCACGAGGGGTCATTCAAAGCGCTATCAATGCAGCGGAGCGGGGAGGATTCGTAGAATACAATGATACCAGGCGAGCTCTTGCCGGAGCGGATACCGTGCTGCAAATGATTGATGATCAGATAGAATCCGGCGACATTTTTAAAGCCATTTCCTTAAGCATTATCGTTTTGGAGGAAATGCTTAATTTATATGACTATTGCGACGATTCTGACGGGCACCTCAGCAGTACTATAGATGAAGCCATAGAAAAAATCGACACAGCGCTTGATGATTCTCTTGACTTGGAAGATAAGGACAGTAGAAGAATATTTGAGATTATTTTTAATCATGCCATAGACTCCCTATATAACAATTGGACAGACTGGCGGGTGGATCTACTGTACACCACCACGCCTTTATGTGGCAACCGCGCCAACCGCGATAAAATAGAACAATATATATCCGAATGGAAAAGCACCAAAACAAGCAGCTGGAGCAGCATTTATGAGAGCCGTAAATTACAGAAGCTGCAACTTAGTATTATCAAGATGTATGACGGCAAACCCGCCGCCGAAGCCTACATGGAAGAGCATTTGGAAAACAGTGATTTCAGAGATACAATGATTCAAAACGCCATATCCGGCGGACAATACGCAAAGGCCTTAAATCTGTGTCTGGAAGGCGAGCAAAAAGACAGCGATCACGCGGGTCTTGTGAACAAATGGAAGCAATACCGGTATGAAATATATGAGAAAACCGAAGATGCCCGGGCGCAAAAATGCCTTGCGCTGGAGTTTGCCTTGAAAGGTGATTTTGAATACTTCAAAAAACTGAAGGCTTTATATACGCAAGACGAATGGCCGGTCATTCTTCAGGATGTTTTAGAAAAAACGGCAAGTAAATCCAGCGGAGTTTATGTTGAGATTTTGATCCACGAAAATTTAAAATCACTACTTCTGGAATATTGCAAAATAAACACCCGTGCGATAGTAGCAAATTATCCGCACTTATTACCCGAGTATAAAAACGATATCGGAGTGATTTTTGTTAAGTACATCACAGAGAGCGCGGTTCATGCTGATAATCGAAGCCGTTACCGTGACGTTTGCGGCATAATTAAGCATTATAAAAAAGCTTGCGGAAGTTCGGCTGCAGATGAGCTGCGGGATCAGTTATCCGCAAAGCATGCCAAACGTCCGGCTTTTTTGGATGAATTGAGAAAAATATAGATTTTGTTGATCCGGCAGGAAAAACAGTAATTTTAGCGATGCATCCAAGCTGGTTACCTTTGGACAATGCCGTATTTCTCAGGGAAAGCAGGATCCCTTTGCATTATCGAAATAAGCCTGCGTGCTGCGCCATCCGGTCTATACCTGCCGGCTTCCCACGATTCCACCGTTTTTTTGGAAACACCGAGAACAACCGCAAACACTCCCTGCGACATTCCCAGCTTTTTCCGCGTCTCTTTTATCTCCTCAACGCTGATTGTATCGCATACCGGAAAGATATTGTACTTCGTGGTTCTTAGGTCTATTTTACCCTCCGAATAATCCAGCAGCTCCTTCATCGCTTCAATAAGGTCTTGGCCCATCTTGCTCATTATTTCTCCCTCCAATTCTCATTGATTTGTCCCACCATCGCTTTTAATATTTTTCTCTCGTTCTCATCGATGTTTTCCTTCTCGCTTTTTGGATAAGCATAAAGCAAACCTACGACGTTTCTCACAATAAAATCTACATATAGAACTCGCGCTCCTCCGCTCTTCCCCCGACCTTACAGTGCAATCCGTATCTTTCTCACTCCATCAGTTCCACGAATTACAGGCGATCCTTGCGGGTCATCACATATAGCCTTTTGCAGTTCCAGAGGGTCATTGTCGTTACATCCGAGTGATTCCCACAATCTGTCAAAAACTTTCGTGTGGACAAACATTCTATCAGTTAGCATACCAGATTTACCTTTCATTATTACTATTATCATTCTATACGAGTTACGAGGGTTTGTCAAGGGTTTTTGCAAAAAACACTCCGTGAATTTTCGTCACCGGTTTTAGATATACCATGATGGCAATAGGATTGGGAGGCGGCGTTTTCACTGATAACCAATGGCATAGGGATGTAGCGGTCTTTCTCATTGAAAAAGGAGCGGATGTAAACGCCAAGGACAAAAAAGGGAGGACACCGCTGATGTATGCTTGCGGGGCGGCACATCTCTATTATGAACACGATTTTTCTCCGCAACTGATCAATGCATTGCTGGAGTTCGGGGCAGATAAAGAGGTAAAAAGTGACGAAACCCTTAACGCCTATGATTATCTTGTTAACCTGTATGAAGGGGCAAAAGAATATCATCCGGAGGAAAAATATGAGCTTGCTCTGGAAGCGCTTAGGCAATAAATGATCTATTCCCCAAGCAATATCTTCATAGTTTCGGCTTGATCTTTGCTAAGTAGTGTAATACCTGTAATATCCCAAGTCTTCTCTCTCATTGGAACGAATTGAAACATCCAAACATCTCCGTTTGACATAGTGACAAAATGGCAGGTATCATGGGAGTGTGTATCCGTTTTGGCTTGTTTTAGCGCCAAAAACAATTCTTCTGTTGCATTCTCTTCAGATAACTTATCAAACATACCTTTAAACTGATCATATAAATCCAGATCAGCAAAACGTATTGCATTCAAAGCAGCATACTCCGGAAGTTGATTCGTTATTTCCCTTTGACAGCCTGAAAAAGCAAATAGGCAAAGTAAAATGACTAAAACAAGGCAAAGCGGCTTAGAGTAATTTTTTGTCATCATTGATCTCCTCCTGTCATATTCTTACTTTCCTCGAAAACTCAAAAGCCCAGTAATCGCTGTCATTCTGAGCGCAACGAAGAATCTTTACCCCCGCTATATCGCACATGTTTGATTAAGATCCTTCGCTACGCTCAGGATGACAACAGGAGTTTTCGAAGAAACTCATTCTGACTTCTGTATCCTGGATCCTGATTGCTTACAGCCGAAGGCCGCTATAGTTTGCAGCGCTTGCTCAAACAGGCTGGGGGTTTGACCGGCGCCGCTTGTTTCCAGCCAGTGGATATCGGGAGTCTTTTTGAACCAGGTCATTTGGCGTTTTGCCAGCCGTCTGCTTGACTGTTTTATCTGTGAAACGGCTGTCTCAATGCTTATCTCTCCCCGCAGGACCGCGGCGAATTCCTTGTAGCCGATCGCTTGCATCGCTGTATGGCAGGGCGGCGGTATCTGCTCCAAAACGGTACGCACTTCAGCGAAGAGACCGGCGGCCATCATCCGGTCGGCCCTTTTATCAATTTGCTCATAAAGAACAGTGCGGTCGCCAAAACGGATGCCCAAAAGTAAGGCATCGTATCTTGCAGGCAGCAATTTGGACAACTCATGGTGTTTTGACAGCGGCATTCCGGTCGTGCGGTATACCTCCAGGGCGCGAATGATCCGCCGCCCGTCATTCGGGGAGATCCGGGATGCGCTTTCCGGGTCTACACAAGCAAGTTCGGCATGTAACGGCGGCAGCCCCTCATGCTTGATCCGTCCGGCCAGTTCTTCCCGGTAGATCTCATCATGCTCGCCGCTTTCATGGATCCCAGATAAAAGCACATCCAAATACAAACCGGTCCCGCCGCAGATAATAGGCAAGCGCCCCCGGCTGAGGATATCCTCGATGCAGGCGGATGCCCCGGCAGCATATTGGGCAGCCGAATATGGCTCGGACGGATCGGCTACATCCAGCATATGGTGCGGGACACCTTGTTGCTCCTCTTTATTAGGCTTGGCTGTGCCAATGTCCATGCCGCGGTAAATCTGCATGGAGTCGCAGGATACCACCTCGCCGTTCAAATGTAAAGCCAAGCGGATAGCCAAATCCGTCTTACCGGACGCAGTCGGCCCTAAGATGCACAATACTATCATGTTTTACCTCTGATCAATTCAAAACCCTTTCCATTTCCCAAACAAAATAGCTTCAAATGATCAACCACTTGAGAAATACTTTTCTCCGGCGTAGATGTTCCGCTGGCTATCAGGCAGGCTTTAACATCTATGATTTTTGTCATGTCTAATTCCGCGAACGATTCAATATGCTGAGTATTACTATTGTATTCCGAGGCTATTTCAAAGAGCCTGGTCACATTGGAGCTGGTCTTCCCGCCGATCACTATGACACAGTCTACTATTTTTGCAAGCTGACGTATTTCTTCTTGCCTGACAGTAGCAGCATCACATATTGTGTCATTGAACTCAATATACGGGAAAATACCGGAGCAATATCTATATACTTCTTCGTATTTTTTTTCATTTTGGGTGGTTTGGGCAACCAAACAAATGCCCTTATTTGGGAATAATCGATCCGGAATGATTTTTTCAGCATCATTTGCATCACGCACAACCACTGTTCGGGTCCCTGCCCATCCTGCTATTCCCAAGACTTCCGGATGATTGGGAGTGCCGACGATCACGATATCAAGTCCCCTGCCGGAGGCATCCGCCACTATATCATGGACTTTTTTTACCCTGGGGCAAGTCTTATCAATTATCCCCAAACTTCTATTTTGGATTTCATTTATAGTGTCCGCCGAAACGCCGTGAGCCCGGATCAGGACATTGGCTTTTTCTCCTTTTGGTATCTCATCAAGTGAATTTATCAAGCCTAAACCTTTGCCGGCTAAATCAGAAATCACGGCAGGATTATGAACGACCTCACCAAACATAAACGTGGAATTGCCGATGTGATCATAAGCAGCTTCAACCGCAAGAGCCACTCCAAAACAGAACCCTGAATATTTAGGGATATAACACTTCATATTAATCAATCCTGTAATTCATTTTTATATTTAGTATACATATATCCCGGCTAAAAAGCAAGAAGGATGAAAGTGAAAAACGTCAAAATGAGACTTTTCACTCCGAACAGCACAGGGGGACGGTTCTATTATCTAACGACATAATAGAACCGTCCCCCTGTGCTGGGGAAATGATGGGAAATTTTAGAAATTATAGGGAATCATGGGGGAATATCGGGGAATAAAAATGGAGGGTTTTGGATATTTAGAAGAGAAATCTAACAAAACATGGATTAATTGGGAATCCATAGAAAAATAATATTTTTTAGGAGGAAAAAGTATGAAAACACGGAAAAACAGGATTCTGGTGACAGTTATGGCAACGGTATTTATCCTGACGCTGATACCTGCTCTGACTCTCACCGCGGCAACGGAGGATGAATTCGGCACGCAGCGTGAGTACGTAACAGCCATGATCAAATCCGCCGGGATGAAGGATTCGGTGATGGCTGCCAATGACAGGGACAGGGATGCTCTGGCAAAAACCCTGGGCTTTTTGGACAATTGGGAGTATAACCCAACCGCTGTTGTAACTGCTGAAATCGCAACAGAAATGGATCTGGCAATGGCTGACGCCTTCAAGGGCCTTCGTGACGCCTTAGCCAAGGATCCCCCGGAGCCTTATTTTGTGGGCGGCATGGCCCAGCCCATCTTCCCTTACGGCAACTCTACATATTTTGACACCACCGGAGAAGGCGCAGCCCGTTTCCTTGTCTATGTAGAGACCAACTACGACACCGACGACGATGGCCAGCGCGACCTGATCAAGGTTATGGTGCAGCTGCCCAGAGCTGCTGTTGACCAAGGCATGAAAGTCGCCACTATCTATCATGCCCAACCCTACAATGAGGGTACCAACAGTTCCGTATCCTGGCCTGCTGCCCTGCGGCCCGAAGGAACTGCCTGGCTTAATGCAAACGGTGATCTCACTCACGATAAGCTTCATGCCATAGTCCCGCCCCGGGTCCCCGCAGGCGAAGCTACCACTAAAGAGATGGTGACCAATGCCAGGTGGCAGGACTGGCGCTACAACTATTCCTACAGTTCAAGCGCTTATAACGCGACTGTAACCTGGGGTGTTGCCAACGGAAATCAGATATCGAGCCTGAATATGCACGATTACTTTTTGGTCCGCGGTTTTGCCCTTGTTTCCTCGGCCGGCCTGGCTACTGTTGGCGGCGAAGGCATGGCCAGCATGGGAGCAGATATTGAAGTCGACGCCTATAAATGCGTCATTGACTGGATCAACGGCGACGCCAAAGCTTATACCGATAAGACCAGCAACATAGAAGTCAAAGCCGATTGGTCCAATGGCTATGTCGGCATGACAGGCACCTCCTATGGCGGCACCACCAATATCGCCCTGGCCACCAGCGGGGTCAAGGGTCTGGAGACCGTCATCCCCGTGGCGGCTATTTCCAGCTGGTATGAATACCAGAATCAACAAGGCGTGTGCAACTGGGATCCCTCGTATACCCCCGGTTTGTCCTGGTATATCCTAAGCCGGATCGGCGCTCCGATCTGGGTCGCCGGAAATCCGATCCGCGCCAGGCAGTTGGGCTATTTGCAGCAGTTGTACCTGGAAGCGCTGGAACATAACGGCGACTACAGCGAACACTGGGAGCGCCGCGACTATACGGTAGATGGCTGGTACAAGGATTGGGGTCCCAGCAAGATCCGGATCCCCATCCTGATAGTCCACGGCGGCAATGACAACAATGTCCGCCCCAAACAGTCCGTATTGCTGCATCAAGCCGCCGAGAAAGCCGGGGTCGAGACCAGAGTTTTGTGGAACCAGGGCCATCATACAACTCCCAACAATCAGCAAATCGGTGAATATGTCTATCAGGAATGGCAAAATTTGTGGTACAGCAACTTCCTTTATAAAGTGAATAACAATGTATTGGACATGCTGCCCGGATTCTATGGCGAGAACAACTTGACCGGTCTTTATACTGCTTATGATTCCTGGCAAGGCAATAAAAAGCTGATCTTGGACAACAAGAACCGCGTAGTCGCCACTCCCGAAGCGCCTTTTGACTTTTCCGCTCTGCCATATGAAGAGCCTCTGGAATATGAAGATGACTATTTCATATTGGGCGGTTACCAAACGGATGCCGATGCCAAGGTCAATGTTACCACAAGCAGTCCCAGCGCGGACGGCGAGCTGCCTTTAGCCGTGTCATATGCTGCAGCAGATGATCAATTTATTACTATCAACAGCGCCAACGGAACCAGCAGCTGGCAAAACCTGCTCAATGTACCTACCGCAGGAAGCACCCTCTATTCCATAGTACTTCCCGAAGATGTAACAGTCAAGGGCGTTGTCGAGATCAATTTCCGGGCCGCTTTGGCCAGCTTAGGCTCTGCTCTCAATAACTCCACAAGTCAGCTCCGGGTCCATGCTAAATTGGTAGAAATTGCCAGAACCGGAACCACCCTCCGCTATTACGGCGGCAATTCTGTCGGCGACACCATAAGTACAACTACAGTTACCACCGGCGGCGTTTTCCGGGGCGGCGGCTTGAGCAGCAACAACCTGGTCAGATTCACTCCGGCGACCACAGGCACCTATAGGGAGCTTGCCAGGGGCTGGATGAACCTTGCCCTGCCCTATTCCGATTATGACAGCAATACTTCTTATTATGATAAGCGGATCAACCTGGCTGAAAACATAGGTGTCTTCCATGACTATACCCTTTACCTGCAACCTACCTGCCACACCGCAAGAGCAGGAAACAGGCTGGCGCTTATACTTACCACCGGCGGCCCCACCACTGCCGCCTATACCGGCAATAATGCCTTTACATTTACCATTGATAATGAGGCCAGCAATGTGGTTATACCTGCCGAATTTGCCGCACCCCAAAAACCGGTGACTATAGAAGTAGCTGATGTTTGGGGCAAGCCCGGCGGTACCGTAGATGTTACCTACAAAATCAGCGGCAATGATTCCGGCTTTTCCGCCCTGGATCTGCTGTTACCTTATAACAGCAGTGTTTACACGCCGCTTGCCGTCAAACCTGCCGGAGAATTGGCTACCCCCTTCTTTGTTTCCAATCCCAGCTATCAAACTGATCTGATGCGGATCGCCTTTGCCGCCAGCGAAAATGTTAAGGGCGACGGGCTCCTGTTCACTGTCACCTACCAAGTGGCTGCCGGCCTGCCGCTCCTAGGCAATTATCCTCTGAATGCCGAAGTGGTAAAAATGCAGTATATCAACTTTGCCGATGCCATGTTTGATCTGGAGGTAAATATCCTGCCCGGTACCCTGGTCCTAGGCCTATTAGGTGACGTCAACAATGACGGGACAGTAACACCCGAAGATGCGATGACCCTACTGCAAATGATAGTAGGCCTGATCCCCTGGACCCCCAGGGCCTTGATCCTGGGCGACATCAACGGCGACGGCATAGTTGATACCACAGATGCCGCTTTGATCCTCCGTATGGTAGTTGGCGGCTGATAAATGGAAAAAGGACAAAGGAAAAAGGATAAAGGAAAAAGGATAAAGGATAAACTAAAAATAGGAGGGAAAAATATGAAGAACAATAAAATTTTGGTGATAGCTATAGCAGCAGTGCTTATGCTGAGCCTGATACCTGCTATCACTCTCACTGCGGCGACAGATGATGAATTCGGTACCCAACGTGATTATGTAACTGCAATGATCAAATCCGCCGGCATGTTGGATTCGGCTATGGGCACCAGTAATAATGACAAGGACTTGCTGGCCAAAAGCCTGGGATTCCTGGATAATTGGGATTATAACCCCACAGCCGATGTAACAGCGGAAATCGCGGCCCAAATGGACGCCGCTATGGCTGATGCCTATAACGGTCTCCGTACAGCATTGGCCAAAGTACCCATGGAGCCATATTTTGTCAATGGCATGGCCCAGCCTATCTTCCCCTACGGCAACTCTTCATACTATGACACCAGCGGAGAGGGCGTAGTCCGTTTTCTCGTTTATGTCGAGACCGGTTATGACACCGATGCCGACGGCAAGCTCGACCTGATCAAGGTTGTGGTGCAGCTTCCCCGAGCCGCCGTGGAGAAAGGCATGAAATGCGCTACGATTTATCATGCCCAGCCCTACAATGAAGGCACAAACGGATCCAGTGTCTCCTATCCCGCCGGGGTGCAGCCCGAAGGGATCGCCTATCTTGCCGCCAACGGACCCTTTGAGCATGAGAAGCTTCACCTCATAGTCCCGCCCCGTGTTCCCGCGGGCATTGCCACCACCCAGGAAATGGCAGCCAATGCCAGATGGCAGGATTGGCGCTATAGCTATACCTACAACGCCAGCACCCTCGATGCTACTGTAGTATGGGGCGTCGCCAATGGGAATCAAGTCGGCAGCCTGAACCTGCATGATTATTTCGTGGTCCGCGGTTATGCCCTGGTTTCAACCGCCGGCCTCTCCACCGTCGCCGGGGAAGGCCTGGCTACCTACGGAGCGGATATTGAGATCGATGCCTATAAATGCGTTATTGATTGGCTTAACGGCAGGGCCAAAGCCTATACCGACAAAACAAGCAATATCGAGATCAAAGCCGACTGGTCCAACGGCCTTGTCGGTATGACAGGCACCTCATACGGAGGCAGCACCCCCTGCGGGATCGCCACCAGCGGGGTCGAGGGCCTTGAGACTATTATCCCTGTCTGCGGCGTTACCAGCTATTACGATTATCAAAACCAGCAAGGCGCGATCAACGGCAGCGCCGGCTATACCCCCGGCATGGTTTGGTATCCCCTCAGCCGGATCGGTTCCCCGGACTGGGCGCCCGGCTCGCCGATCCGGGCCAGGCAGATCGGGTATATGCAGCAAATGTTGAATGAGGCGACTGTTCTTACCGGTAATTACGGTGAGCACTGGGCCCGCCGCGACTATACCCTGGATGGTTGGTACAAGGATTGGGGTCCCAGCAAGATGAAAACTCCCATGCTGATAGTCCATGGTACCAATGATAACAATGTCCGTCCCAAACAATCGGTATTGATGTATCAAATGGCTCAAAAAGCCGGCGTCGAGGCCAGGTTTATCTGGGATCAGGGCGCTCATATGACCCCCACCAATCATCAAATGGGCGACTATATTTACCAGGAATGGCAAAACTTGTGGTACAGCCATTTTCTCTATAAAGTTGACAATAATGTACTGGATATGATGCCCGAATTCTTTGCCCAAGACAATCTGACGGGTGATTATGTAGGTTATGACTCTTTTGATACCGCCAATAAGCTCGTCCTGGACAACAAGAACCGGGTGGTCGCTACTCCCGGGACACCCTATGATTTTTCCGATCTGAGATATGAAGAACCCGTGGAAAATGAGGACGACTTTTACCTATTGGGCGGCTTACCGCCTGCAGATAGCCAAAAGAATGCCGCTGCAGATAAAGCCGGCAGTGACGAGGGCCTGCCCTTTGTTGTCTCGGATACTGCAGCTGATGACAAATACACTCTCATCAACAGCGTCAACGGCAGCGCCAGCTGGCAAAACTTCCTTGATCTTCCCACCGCAGCCAGCACCCTCTATTCTCTGGTACTTCCCGAAGATGTAACGGTCAGGGGTGTTGTAGCGATCAATTTCCGGGCAGCCCTCGAAACCCTGGGCAGCGCCCTCTTTACCTCAAACAGCCAAATCCGGGTCCATGCCAAGCTGGTGGAAATTGCCGCACCTGGCGCCACCCTCCGCTACTACGGCGGCAATGCTGTCGGTGACAGCCCCGCCACATCTACAGTCCTCAGCGGAGGCGTCTATAGGGGCGGCGGCTTGAGCAGCTCCAATTTGGTCCGCTTCACTCCCACGACCACCGGTACTTACAGAGAGATCGCCAGAGGCTGGATGAACCTGGCCCAACCTAATTCCGGTTATACTCCCTCCAGCTCTCATATCGATAACCGCATCAATCTGAACGAAAGCATCGGCGTATTCCATGACTATACCCTTTATCTGCAGCCTTGCGCCCATACTGCCAAGGCCGGGAACAGGCTGGCCCTGATCCTTACCACCGGCGGCACCAATTCCGCCGCTTATAGCGGTACCAGCGCTTTCTCCTTCAATGTCGATAACGAAGCGACCAATGTGGTCATTCCCGTCGAATTCCCTCTCAGCGATAATTCGGTAACTATTGAAGTGGCTGATGCCTGGGGCAAACCCGGGGGAACTGTGGATGTTACCTATAAAATCAGCGGCAATGATCTCGGTTTTTCCACCCTGGATCTGTCCGTACCCTATGACCATAATATCTATACCCCGATCGCGGTCAAGCCTGCCGGCGATTTAAATAGCCCCTTCTTTGTGGCCAACCCCAACTATCAAACCGACCTGATGAAGATCGCCTTTGCCGCCCAGGAAAATGTGAGCGGCGACGGGCTCCTCTTTACCGTTACCTACCAAATAGCCGCCACCATCCCCTTGACCGGAAGCTGTCCCCTGGATGTTAAAGTGGTTAAAATCCAGTTCGGGACCTTTTCGGATGCTATGCTTGATTTGGAGGCAACTGTGATCCCGGGAACCTTGGTTCTTGGCATATTGGGCGACATCAACGGCGACGGCGCTATCACACCCGAAGATGCAATGGTTCTCTTGCAGATGTATGTAGGCCTGATCCCCTGGACTCCCAGAGCTCTGCTTTTGGGCGATGTTAATGGCGACGGGGTAATTGATACTACTGATGCTGCTTTGATCCTTCGCATGGTAGTAGGTGGGTAAATTGAAAAAGGATAAAGGAAAATTATGAATTAGTAAGCATTCTTCTGTTAAGTTGTTGACATTGCCTCCCAGAGGGGGGTGGCGCGAAGCGCCGGGGGGAGCCAGCTTGCGGACACCCCCGCAATATAAAAGCGGGAAAGGGATAGCATAGACAGCTATCCCTTTCCCGCTCTTTATATTTTCTGTGATCTTTTATTGGTGATTTAAAGCAACTGACCTAACGCCATGCCGCCGTCAGGGTGATATCAGTAGTGACAGGAGTACTGAAATCGTAAAGCACGCCGTTTAAGTACCAGCCGTCGAAAGTGCTGCCGCTCTTGGTCGGGTTGGTGGGCTTGCTTGCCTTGGCTCCGTATTTGACCTTTGCGGCTGCTTTGGCGGTGCCGCCTTGGGAATCAAAGGTGACGGTGCAGGTGATCTGTTCCCATTTTGCGGTTAGGGTCAGGTTGGCGGTGACGGCTGTGCTGAAATTATAGACTTTTGTGCCGCTGTACCAACCCAAAAAGATGAAACCTTCCTTCGCCGGGTCAGCGGGCTGAGTTACCGTCGTCCCGTAATCCGCCGTTGTGTTGGCAGGTGCGGGGGCGCCGCCCTGGGCGTCAAATTTGACGGTATAGGAGTTGGCGGTCCACACTGCTGTCAGGGTGATATTTGAGGTGACAGGCGTATTGAAATCATAGAGTACACCGTTCAGATACCAGCCATTGAAGACATGGCCGGTCTTGGTCGGGTTGGTGGGCTTGCTTACTTTGGCTCCGTAGTTGACCTTTGCGGCTGCTTTGGCGGTACCGCCCTGGCTGTCAAAGGTGACGGTGCTGGTGAGTTGCGTCCATTTGGCGGTCAGGGTCAGGTTGGCGGTGACGGGTTTGCTGAAATCATATACTTTTGTTCCGCTGTACCAGCCTGTGAAAACATAGCCTTCCTTCGCCGGGTCGGCGGGTTGGGAAACCGGCATCCCGTTGTCGACTATCACAGAGGGAGGTACGGGGCTGCCGCCTTGGGCGTCAAAGGTAACGGTGAATTTTTTGGTTACATTCACTGTAATGGGTTCGATTTTGCAGCTGCCGTCTTTGGCTGTCGCCGTGATCACAGCCGTTCCGGGCCCCACTGCTTTGATCGCACCGGCCGCAGACACAGTGGCCACAGCCGTATTGGAAGAAGTCCAGGTATAATTGCTGTTGACCATGGAAGAAGCATCCGGTCCGGTGACCGTGGGTGTTACGGTTTCTCCCTGGATCAGAGCCATAGTCGGAGAAGTAAACTGCCAATTTTGTTTATAGGTCACAGTCGCGGTGGTGGTAACCTTGGATCCAAGGGAGGCGGAGGGGGCCATGGACTTGCTGGGATCCAGAGTAAAGGCCAAACCGGTCAGCAGATTAGCCCCGGTCACTTTGTACTCATTTTGGGAGAGGAAAGCCCCGGAACGATCCAGTGATTCAGTATAAATCTTGAGGTCACTTGCCGACCGGTTAATATTTCCGCTGAATACATCCATTGTATAACCGCTCTTGGGAATATAGCAGACAATGTTGGTTACGTTCTCGCTCGTACTCCATGAAGTATAAACAAAGTTATTCAGCGAAAAGCCCATTTGAGCCTCGCCTTGAGATTGGGCGACCATAATGCCCATTTTATTAAAAATCTTTACGCTGAGTCCGGCATTGCCCATAGTGGGGAAAGACAAGGGATCCTGGCTTTTGATCTCTACCCGGATCATGTCCGACATTCCGACGGTGGATGATGTGTTGCCATAGTCGGAAACCGGCCTGTCCAGAAGAATGTTGTTGATGGTGGACAGGGTCCGGGAGTCGGCTACGATCTCGATATGAGTGGTATTGGGAATATTGACACAAGGAAAGCGGCCGTCGCCGTTCATACTCATTTTGTTGACAAAGGTGTCGCCGTCTTTATTATAGATCTGGCCGTCATAGATGGCTTTGGTGCCTGACATATGGTAAATCGCACTGAACGGCGTTACACAACCGTATTCGCAGGCGATCATGGTCATGTCGATACCCGACCATTTCGACAAAACATCTTTGCTGAATACAGTTTCCCGTAAATATTTCAAACTTCTGCTGCCGCCGTTAACAAGTGTATTATTGGTATTGGGGCTTTTGGTTAGCAGCGAATAATAATCCGCCGGATTGGCGACAGCCTGTGTCCCTGTGGCTGTTCTGTTCAGGATGGGGATCCTGCTGACATACTCATTTCCGATTTGCAGCTGGTATGTATTCGGGGAATTTTTCGCCCAGTGCTGTACCCATTGCTTTGATATGGGATTCAAAAAGGTATCGTAGCCCAGTTTCAAAAGGCCCGAGGCAAATGACTCGCTCATCAGGGTCACGGAGCCGGTTTCCACAGGCTCCAGAGCGATGTAGGTACCCAACAGAGGTGTGGCGACGCAGATCGCTTTTTCGACCTTATTCTTGTTTGTTGCGCTTTGGGCAATATAGGTGGATGCCAGCAGGCCGCCATTGCTGTGGCAGATCAGGATGACACTGTCATACCCCTTGGCCTTGATATCGGCGGCCAGCTCTTTGGCGGTGTCGTTTAGATCCGCCAGGGTATTATAAGAGAAAAACTCCACATTATAGGTATTACTCAGCCCGTTAGCAGCCAGGCAGGTTTTGATGCTGGTGATCATGGGGAGGAAAAGCCCTATCACCCCGGAGGTATCCCGGTTCCTGTCCGCATAAGCTACCATGCCTGTCCCATTGGCATTGTTGACCATCTCGGCTTGCTGGCCCATGGCGTCCAAGGCAATTTCTGTCCCCAGGCCAATTCCCGGCCAAATTGTGACACCGGGGTACTTTTTGCTGTAAATCTGTGATTCCAAATACCCCGGCAGTATGTAAATCGCTTTTTTGGGAGTAGCCGCCTGGACAATAAAGGATGCAGCTGTCAGGGATAGCACTGTGACAAGAACTAGAGAGAAAATAACGGTTTTCAAAATAATACTTTTCTTTTTCATGATTTTTTTCCTTTCGTAGTTTTTTATTTTTTTGCCGGTAATATCTTAAAATCCACAATTCTTTAGACATTTGCGGATATTAAGTCGAAAAATGTAATTGAATCCCTAGTAAAAACATTGTATCAATACTACATTTAAATGTCAAGTACCTTGCTTGATATCCATATTCACTAATATTCAATTATGAAAAAAAGAGAAATGTCAACAAAACTGCAGCTTGAAGTTTTATTTTTTCCTCATTTTTATAGATATATTGTAGATATACTTGTAAAATTGTTGAAAAATATACGATTTTGCCAGAAAAAACCATACTGGTAAAATTTGTTAAATATAAATAAAGGATTTTGCTTTTTTTCCACGAAAAAATAACAAAACATGGATTACATGGTAATCTATGTAATAAAATTATATTAGGAGGGAAAAGTATGAGAACAATGAAGAAGCAACTTTTGGTGATAGCCATGGCAGCGGTACTTGCACTGACGCTGATACCTGCTCTGACTCTCACCGCAGCTACCGAGGAGGAACTTGGCACCCAAAGGGAGTATCTAGTGTCCCTGCTTAAATCTGCCGGCATGAAGGATTTGGCAATAGGTACTGTTGACAGAGACAAGGACATGCTTGCCGAAAGCCTGGGTTTCCTCGACAACTGGGATTATCAGCCAACAGCTGATGTCACCCCTGAAATTGCAGCGCAAATGGACGCTGCCATGGCCGGCGCCTATAATGGGCTTCGTGATGCCTTGGCCAAAAATCCCCCGGAGCCTTATTTCGTCAAGGGCCTGGCCCAGCCCATCTTCCCTTTTGGCAATTCTACTTATTATGACACCACCGGAGAAGGCGCGGCCCGTTTCATTGTCTATGTTGAAACCAACTTCGATACTGACGGCGACGGCAAGCTCGACCTGATCAAAGTTGTGGTGCAGCTCCCCCGGGCCGCTGTGGACCAAGGTATGAAAGTCTCCACAATATATGAGGCCCGCCCCTATATCGAAGGCACCAACGGCAGTGTCCATACCAACACTCTGATGACGGCCCCCGGACTTGCCTGGCTTGCGGCCAATGGCCCTTTTACCCATGATAAGCTGCACGGAACAGCTCCGCCCCGTGTCCCCACCGGGGTAGCCACCACCAAAGAAATGGTAACAAATGCCAACTACCGGGACTGGCGTTATAATTATACCTATAATCAAACCGCCTGTACCGCTACCGTCGATTACACCGCTGCCAACCCCAATAATATGTCAAACTTAAACACATATGACTACTTTTTGGTCCGCGGTTTTGCCATCGTTTCCAGCGCCGGTCTGGGCACCGTTGCCGGCGAAGGTTTATCCACCTATGGAGCGGATATTGAAATCGATGCTTTTAAATGCGTTGTCGATTGGATCACCGGCAAACAAAAGGCTTATTCCGATAAAACAGGCACAACAGAAGTCAAAGCCTCCGATTGGTCCAACGGCCTTGTCGGCATGACAGGCAGGTCATATGCCGGCACCACCCCCTTCGGAGTGATCACCAGCGGAGTCGAGGGCCTCAGGACCATTGTCCCCGTGGCCGGCATCTCCAGCTATTATGAATACCAAAACCAGCAAGGCGCGATCAACGGAGGGGTAACTTATACTCCGGGCATGGCTTGGTATATCAACAGCCGTTTGGGATCCCCGGACTGGCTTAGCGTACGCGACAGGCAGGCCGGCTATCTCCAGCAGATGTTACAGGAGGCGACTGTCTTGACCGGTAACTACGGCGAGCATTGGGCGCTCCGCGACTATACCCTTGAAAACTGGTTCAAAGACTGGGGTCCCAGCAAGATCAAAACCCCCATGCTGATAGTCCACGGCGTCAATGACGACAATGTCCGCCCCAAGCAATCCGTATTGATGTATCAGGCTGCTCAAAAGGCCGGGGTCGAGGCGAGAATGCTCTGGCATGAGGGCGATCATACAACTCCCTCCATGGGCACCGCGACCATCATGCCCTGCGGCGACTATACCTATGACGGCTGGCTCAATTTGTGGTTCAGCCATTACTTATATGACGTTGATAATAATGTGCTGGATCAATTTCCCCAAGTTCTGGCCCAGGACAATCTGACCGGGGATTTTATCGGCTATGACACCTGGCAAAGCGAAAGGAAGCTGATCCTGGACAGTAGGCATCGCGTGGTTGCACCTGCTCCGACGCCTTATCCTCTTTTGCAAAGGGAATATGAAGAACCTGAGGAATATACGGAGGATCATTACATATTACCTCCCGGTGATCTCGAAATCACTGCCGCCCCAAACAGCGTTCCATCCCAGCCTGTGGCTGCCTCAACCACAGCCGCAGACGATCAATACACCCTGATCAACAGCGCCAACGGCTCCAGCAGCTGGCAAAACTTCCTCAATCTTCCCACTGCGGCCAGCACTCTTTATTCCATTGAGCTTCCCGAAAACGTAACAGTCAAGGGTGTCGTAGAGATCAATTTCCGGGCTGCCCTGGCAACCTTGGGCAGCAGCCTGAACACCTCAAACAGCCAAGTCAGGGTCCATGCCAAACTGGTGGAAATAGCCGCACCCGGAACCACCCTCCGCTACTATGGCGGTAATGCCGTCGGCTCCACCATCTCAAGAGATGTGATAGATAGCGGAGGCGCCTTCTTGGGCGGCGGCTTGGCAAGCGGCAACCTGGTCAGTTTCCGTCCGGCAAACACCGGTACCTACCGCGAGATCGCCAAAGGCTGGATGAACCTGGCCCAACCCGACTCCGGCTATGACAGCCTCTCCTCTCATATCGATAACCGCATCAACCTGGGCGAAAGCATCGGCGTATTCCATGATTATACCCTTTATCTGCAGCCCACCGTCCATACTGCCAAGGCAGGGAACCGTTTGGCCCTGATCCTCACCACCGGCGGCACTAACTCCGCCGCTTATACCGGCAACAACGCTTTTACTTTCAATGTGGATAATGAAGTGACCAATGTGGTTATCCCTGTCGAATTTCCTCTGCCGGAAAAATCGGTAACTATTGAAGTGGCTGACGCCGCAAGCAAACCTGGCGGGACTGTGGATGTCACCTATAAGATCAGCGGCAACACATCCGGCTTTTCCACCCTGGATCTGCTGGTTCCCTATGACAGCAGCATCTATCAGCCGACCGTAGCCAAGCCTGCCGGCGATTTGAATACCCCCTTCTTTGTAGCCAACCCCAAATACCAACCCGGCCTGATGCGGATCGCCTTTGCTGCCGAAGAGAATGTTGCAGGCGACGGACTGCTCTTTACCGTAACCTACCAAGTGGCCGCCACCGCTCCCGGATCCGGGGATTATCCCTTGAACCTGGAAGTGGTAAAAATCCAATATGCTGCCTTTACCGATGCCATGGTTGATTTGGAAGCAATAGTAATACCCGGAACCCTGGTCCTCGGGATATTGGGTGATGTCAACGGCGACGGCCTCGTCACGCCAGAAGATGCCATGATCCTACTGCAAATGTATGTGGGCCTGATCCCCTGGACTCCCAGAGCGCTGCTTTTGGGCGACGTTAACGGCGACGGTGTAGTTGATACCACCGATGCCGCCCTTATTCTTCGCATGGTTGTTGGAGGATAATGGGAGCCCGCTTGAGGGCACTGCCCGCATGATAGAGGTGGGAATGAGATATCTGCTCGCAGTTATCTCATTCCCACCTTTTTTGTAGAAAACAAAGAATTTTAGGGGAAAATAGGTTAATATTAGAAATTATAGACAATAATAGGAATATTTGTGGTAAATTTTGGAGATTAAAAATAGAGGATTTTGTTATTTTATAGAGAAAAATATCAAAACATGGGTTGTTTGGCAATCTATGTAATAAAAAAATTAGGAGGGAAACACATGAGAACAAAGAACAAAAAACTTTTGGTGATAGTCGCGGTAATGGCGCTTGCTTTGTCATTGATACCGGCTCTGACTCTCACCGCGGCAACAGAGGATTTCGGTACCCAGCGTGAGTATGTCGTCGCCATGATCAAATCCGCCGGTTTGCAGGATTCGCTGATCGGCACTGTGGTTCGGGATCAGGACATGCTGGCCGAAAGCCTGGGCTTCCTCGACAATTGGGTTTATAACCCGACAGCTACCGTAACTGAAGAAATCGCCGCAGAAATGGACCTGGTTATGGCGGATGCCAAAAACGGGCTCCGCGACGCCTTGCTCAAAGACCCCCCGGAGCCTTATTTCGTCCACGGGATGGCTCAGCCCATCTTCCCTTACGGCAACTCTACATATTATGATACCAGCGGAGAAGGTGTAGCCCGTTTCCTCGTCTATGTTGAGACCGACTATGATACCGACGGCGACGGCAAGCTGGACTTGATCAAAGTCATGGTGCAGCTGCCCCGGGCCGCTGTGGAAAAAGGGATGAAATGCGCCAGTATCTATCATGCCCAGCCTTACAATGAAGGGACAAATGATGGGGTATCCTATCCTGAAAATGTCCGGGCCGAGGGACAAGCCTGGCTTAATGAAAACGGCCCCTATACTAAAGACATGCTTCTGGTAAAAGTCCCCCCCCGCACTCCGGCAAGTGAAATCACAACCAAACAGCTTGTGGACAATCAGCTGCTCAGCACTCAGCCCTGGAGAGACTGGCGCTACAGCTATTCCTATTCCGGAAAACCTGCCACCACCGCCACTGTAACATGGGGCGTCGCCAACGGCAATCAGGTAGGAAGCCTTAACATGCACGACTACTTTGCGGTTCGCGGCTATGCCCTGATTTCCACCGCCGGTATCGGCACCCTGGCCGGCGAGGGCTTATCCACCTACGGTGCGGAAATAGAAATCGCCGCTTATAAAAAGGTGATCGAATGGCTTAACGGCGAGGCGGTAGCCTATACCGACAAAACCAGCAATATCCAAATCAAAGCCGACTGGTCCAATGGCTTTGCCGGCATGACAGGCACCTCCTACGGCGGCACCGTCCCCAATGGCGTAGCCAGTACCGGCGTTAAAGGCCTGGAGACCATTATCCCTGTCTGCGGCATCATCAGCTATTACGAATACCAAAATCAGCAAGGCGCAGCCAACTGGGGCGCCCAATATACCCCCGGTATGGTTTGGTATATCTTAAGCAGCTTCGGCCGCGCCGACTGGGTACCCATAAATCCGTTGCGGGCCAAACAAATGGGATATATGCAGCAAATGTACTGGGAGGCAATGGAGCTCAACAATCAATACGGCGAACACTGGGCGCGCCGCGACTACACCCTTGACGGCTGGTTCGAGGACTGGGGTCCCAGTAAATTACATGCTTCCATGCTGATAGTCCACGGCACCAATGACAACAATGTCCGTCCCAAGCAGTCTATCCTGATGTATGAAGCCTGCAAAAAAGCCGGCGTCGATGTCAAATTCATCTGGGATCAGGGCGCTCATATGACTCCCACCAATCATCAGATCGGCCCTTATGTCTATCAGGAATGGCAAAATCTGTGGTACAGTAAATATTTGTACAAAGTAGATAACGATGTGCTGGATCTCTTGCCTGAGGTTTTTGCCCAAAGCAACCTGACCGGGGATTATGAGGGTTATGATACCTGGCACAGCGTAAATAAGCTCGTCTTGACCAACAAGGACCGGGTGACCACTTCTCCTATTGCGGCGCCTGTACCGGACAGAGAATATGAAGTGCCTGTGGAATATGACGGTCCGGATCTTTACCTGACAGGCGGGATCCCCCCCAGCGGCGAAACTGAAACCGTATCGACTACCGCCGCTAACGACCCGCCTCCGCCTCCCGCGATCACCGGTGCGGATGATCCGTTCACCCTCCTCAACAGCGCCAACGGCTCCAGCAGCTGGCAAAATATGCTCAATGCTCCCACCGCAGCCAGCACCCTCTATTCGATAGTGCTTCCTGAAGATGTAACGGTCAAGGGTAATGTCGCTATCAATTTCCGGGCTGCCATCATGTCCGCAGGCAGCAATGTCCTGGCGCCAAACAATGCTACCACCAACCCGACAGGCAGCTCCCCCACGGGGCAAGCCAGGGTCCATGCCAGATTGGTGGAAATAGCTGCAGCCGGTACCACCCTGCGCACCTACGGCGGCAATGCTGTCGGCGACAGCCCCAGTACTACCACGGTTCTCAGCGGCGGCATCCTGCGCGGCGGCGGCTTGAGCAGCTCCAATATTGTCCGCTTTAATGCAACAACCACCACGACCTACAGGGAGATCGCCAGAGGCTGGATGAATCTGGCCACCCCGGAAGCCGGCTGGGTAAGCAATACCGCTACCCCGGACAAGCGCTTGGATATAGCCGCAAATTATGGCGTATACCATGACTATACCCTTTATCTGCAGCCCTGTGTCCATACCGCCAAGAAGGGCAACAGGCTGGCTCTTATCCTCTCCACCGGTCACAACAGCACCTCCGCTTATACCGGTAACAATGCCTTCACCTTCTCCATCGACAATGAAGTCTCCAATGTAGTCATCCCGGTCGAATTTACTACCGTACCCGCAGAACCCGTAACCATCGAAGTGGCTGATGTTTGGAGCAAGCCCGGCGGTACCGTGGATGTTACCTACAAAATCAGCGGCAACGAAGCCGGCTTCAGTACCCTTGATTTCTCAGTACCCTATAATAACAGCATCTACACGCCAATTGCTGTCAAGCCTGCCGGTGATTTGAATACTCTCATGTTTGTGGCCAATCCCAAATATGCGACCGATCTGATGAAGATCGCCTTTGCTTCCCAGGAAAATGTTGCCGGCAACGGTCTTCTCTTTACTGTAACCTACCAAATATCCGCTACGGCGCCCGGCATCGGGGAATATCCCCTGAATCTGGAAGTGGTAAAATTGCAGTTCGGTACCTTTACGGATGCTATGATAAATTTAGATACAAAGGTTTTGCCCGGCACTTTGATTCTTGGGGTATTGGGTGACATTGACGGCGACGGTACCGTCACTCCTGAAGATGCCATATTACTCCTGCAAATGTATGTAGGTCTGGTTCCCTGGACTCAAAGAGCGCTGCTTTTGGGTGATATCAACGGCGACGGCGTAATTGACAGCACCGATGCCGCCCTGATCCTCCGCATGGTAGTCGGAGGTTGATAAATTGAAAAAGGAAAAAGGATAAAGGAAAATTATTAACTGTACTTGCCGGTTGCCAGGGGTTTAGCTCCCTGGGAGAGGAACTCCCCCTGTCAGCTTCGCTGACATCCACCTCTGGTAGCAATGTCAGCAACTTAACAAAAGAAAGCTTGTTAATTCATAATTCATCACTTATCATTCATCATTTTTCATTATTCTTTGCAGGTATTATTTGGCTAAATTAAAATGAAAAATGATGAATGATGAATTGTGAATGATAAATTTTCTTAAGTTACTGACATTGCCTCGCAGAGGGGGGTGGCGCGTAGCGCCGGGGGGAGGGCCACCAACCCGCAAGATGTCAACGGGAATGAGATAGCTGCCAACAGCTGCCGCCTCATTCCCGTTCTTTTTTTATACTTATTCAATTTTGGCATTGACAAACAAGTTCCACTAATATAGAATAGTACTGTTCGTATCAATTCTATTATTATGGCATTTGATTACGAATTACGAATTACGAATTGATAACGGGGGTATTGATCATGAAAATGAGATTGGCCGATTCTGATTTGAAAATTATGGAGATACTTTGGCGCGAAGGGCCGACTACTGCAAAAAAAATAGGGGAAATCCTTTTCGAGCAGACCGGCTGGAGAAAGACTACCGCCTATACTGTGATCAAGTATTGCATCAATAAAGGAGCAATCAGACGGGAGGAACCCTTTTTTGTTTGTCATCCTCTCATTACCAAGGAGCAGGCTCAGGAGATGGCTACAACAAAGCTGATCAATACCCTATACGAAGGCGCCCCTGAACAGCTGGTTGCTTTTGTTCTGGGTTCGGGGAGCAAAAAGTACTCCCCGGAAGAAATTGGTAAATTAAGGGAATTAGTGGATAACCTGGCTCAAGAATGACCAGTAATAGTATTTTTAATTGTCAACGGTTTCTTGTCCACGTTCATCTAAGACTTCCAGTTTAGATAAATTAAGAATGACCTGCTGCCTGCCGTTTTCATATTTTTCCAAAATAATAGTCCCTGTTGCTCTTACCCAATCGTTCTCATTGGGCTTCTCGCCATCATAATAGCAGATGAAACCATATTCCGAGTCAACACCGGGGCAGCAGCCCGGACCCCGGCGGTAGATACATTGATAAACTTCCTCATCCTCAATAATAATATCATATATACCTTCAAGCCGGATGGTTTTCTCCAGGTACAGCTCCGGATTGATCATAATGTCGCTGCATTGCTGGATAAACATTCTCTCTTTGATTTCAAGAATGTTATCATCCGCCGCCGCTTCTTCTGTAAGCGGCAAAATATCCGGAGCGCAAGCTCCCAATAGGGCTGCTGTTATGCTTAATAAAGCTATCAATAATAGTTTTTTCATTTTGCTGCCTCCTTTAAATCTTGTCTTAATTTACGCCCTGCGTTCCATTTTTTTAGAGCTCCGATAATCAGGAATAGACAAAAAGCTCCCAGATTAACAGCAACAATACTAGCCCCGGGGGGTATATTGCCTCCTTTTGGGGTAGAAATAATAAGGGATAACACCATCCCTAAAAAGAAACAGATCACAGCCAAAACAGCCGAGGTGATCACCACGCTCTTAAAGCTCTTCAAAATGCGCATGGAGGTCAGAGCGGGGAAAATTATCAGGCCGGAAATCAGCATGGCCCCCATCATCCGCATCCCTACCACGATGACCAAAGCGGTAAGAAAAGCTATCAGCATATTATAATATCCCACTTTTGTACCTGTTGCTTTGGCAAAGCTTTCATCAAAAGTAACGGTGAAAATCCTGTTATAAAATATTAGATACAGGATCAATACCACCGCCGCGGCGCCGATGCTTAAATAGACATCACTTATTCTCATGGCCAGGATAGCGCCGAACATATAATTGCAAACATCCGCGCCCATACCTGTGGATACGGCAATGATTATTCCCCCCAGCGCCAGCGAACTGCTGGAAATCAGGGCAATAGCCGCATCGCCTTTGATTTTGCTGTTCTCGCTTACGCGCAGCAAGAGGAAGGCCGCCAGTAAGACCAAAGGTATGGAAACCTGCAGCGGCGCCAGATTTAGGGCCATGGCAATGGCCAAGGTACCAAAACCCACATGGGAAAGTCCGTCGCCAATCATGGAATAGCGTTTTAAAACCAGACTGACACCCAACAAAGCCGAGCACAAAGCAACAAAGATGCCGACATATAAGGCCCGGACAACAAAGGCATAGGAAAAATATTCCTGAAGTATGCTAAACATGAGTTTCACCTCTCAGCATTTTACTTCCAACATCTGTTTTCCCATATTCTGATGCCAGGCCAAAAAAGAGGGGTTCTGTTTTCAGATGTAAAATCTTACTGCCATATTTTACGGCGCTTTTGACATCGTGGGAAATCATGATGATCGCTATCCCTTCACTGTTGAGTTTATTTAGCAAAGTATATAATTCTTCGCTGGCGGCGGGATCCAGCCCGGTGACCGGCTCGTCGAGCATCAGCACTTTTTCCGTGGCGCAAAGAGCACGGGCTAAAAGCACTCTTTGCTGCTGGCCGCCGGAAAGGTCGCAATAGGCCTTTCTTTTGAGCTGATCAATACCAAGATTTTCCAGGTTTTCCTGGGCTCTTTTTTTATCCCGGGATGAATAGAAAGGTAAAAAACCATGTCTGTTCAGACAGCCGGAAAGTACTACCTCCAGTACGCTGGCAGGAAAATCTTTTTGTATTGATGTCTGCTGAGGCAGATAACCGATTTCTATCTGCTTTATGCCCTGAAATTCAATATGGCCTGCAACCGGTTTGATCAGGCCCAATATGCTTTTCATCAGTGTTGTTTTGCCGGAACCGTTTTCGCCGATTATAGATAAATAATCGCCGTCTTTCAGGTCGAAACTGACATTTTTTACCACTGCCTTAGCATCATACTTAATATATAGCTCCCGGCAAGAGAGAATATTCATCAGTTCAATCCCTCCTTGAGAGCCTGGGCATTGGCACGCATCAGGGAAAGATAGGTGGCGCCTGCGTCAAAATCTTCCTTGCTCAGGGTTTGGCAGGAATTGAGCAGCAGCATTTGAGCCCCTGTTTGCTCATTGACTGCCCGGGCTACATTTTGATTGCTCAGCTCGACATAGTATATACAGGGTATTTGCTCCTCAATAACAGTTTTTATCAGAGAGGCGATGGTACTTGCACTGGCATCAGCCTGGTCGCTGCAGCCGGGAAAGGCCGCATAATAATCCAGGCCGAATTCATCAACAAAATAGCGGAAGGGGAATTTATCCGCAATGACGATGGTATTTCGCCGGGCATTTTGGACAATATCCCTTATCTCTTGATCCAGCTCCTTGATTTGGTCTATATAGGCAGCAGCGTTTTGCTGGTAAAATTCTCTATTTTCCTGATCGATTTCCGCCAAATTATCAGCTATCACTTGGATCAGTTTCAGCGAATTTTGGAGGGAAGTCCAAATATGTTCATCGTAGATATCCTCTTCCTCTCCATCATCCGGATCATCTTCCATGCCTTCTCCTATTTCTTCCATCACGGCATCCACCTGATCGATCAGGCTGATGATATGTTTATTGGAAGTATCCAGGGAAGACAAAAGCCGCCCTACCCAGGCATCGCTTTCCCCGCCGATATAAATAAACACATCGGCATCATCGATTTTTTTCATATCCGCAGCCGAAGGTTCAAAAGAATGCACAGAAACGCCGGGCTTGATCAAGAGGGAAAGGTTGGCCCTATCCCCCGCTATGGCACGGCAAAAATCATATTGGGGAAATATAGTAGCCACAATATTGATTTTCCCGTTATCTTTTTCCGGCGGCTCATTGACCTCACAACCACCGGCTGCTAGAGAAAATATCCCAAAAACAACCGCCATGGCAAAAAATGCCAGGGTTTTTCCGGACATAAAAAAGCCTCCTTTAGAAAGAAGCCAAAACAGATCAAGGGGCAAAAAATCCCCTCCAAGCTGCCTCAATAATCCGTTTCCGCTTCTTGATTTCACTTATAACCCTTACGGCAATTGTGAATTGATCAAAGGCGGCTCAATTATTTAATTTTACTTTTAGCATAACAGGATTATTTATATGTTTTATAGAATACTTCTGCTTCCCATTAGTAGTAAGTATCGGGGTAGAAAAGCTGAAAGTAACAAATATGCAAAGTAAGACACCGGAGATCAGACGCAGGCTATTGCTCCAATAGGTGATTTGCTCACAAGGCTTGCAAGCTTTATCGTGGCAAATATGGTTAATATTGGTTATTATATAGCCATAAGAAAAAATCGAAACGGCAATCAGGGATATAATAATCAGCAAGGCAACGAATTTATTGCCGCCAAGATTCTTCATAACCTTTTGCCACCTCTTTTCCCGGCCTATATTTAAGCCAAATTAGCTTTGTTTACTAAATTATATACCTATCCCTGCCATAAGTCAATAAACTTCGGAAAACTCTTTATTGATTCTTCAACCTGTTTACTTGTGCTCGAAGACCGCATTAGTAGCTTACGAACTCGTTTCGTAAATAAAAAACAAGAATTTTGTTCAATAGTTTTCGCGAAGCGAAAAGTTACCCGCATTCTGATTTCTGAATACTGAATCCTGAATACTTGCGGTCG
>WRHF01000001.1 GCA_009783415.1 Clostridiales bacterium | reverse complement strand
AAACCTCTCGTTATGATCCGTCTCTGGTTATAATTACGCGGCTTTGGGCCTAAAAATTCTTAAACACTCTAAAAGTTTATTCTCTATCCGCTAAGTTCTTCCTTTATTTAAAGCGCCATTGCAGGAAAAATTTCCCCATGGGGTTTTCCTCTCCCTTCATTATTATATGGAAAATATCTAATCTGTCAATTGGTTCTGATAAATTTAGTAAATAGATTGCTTTGGCAGTAGGCACTTCTCCTGAAATTTTACAAAAAATGGCAAATTCCTACATCTCAGTACTCCTAGCCTAATGAGAATTTAATATTCAAGGCTTTGGATAATCCGAGTCAGGAGGTTAGTCCGTGAGAAATGCATAAGAATATGCAACAAGCATTGCAATTGCATGTTTTTTGTAATATAATTATTGGTGGTCGAATTCGACCAATTTAAAGCTGGTTGGTTGATGAAAATTCAGTTAAAAAGGAGATTAATGATGCAAAAAATTCCAATTCCAGCCTATCCTATGCTCAACCCCAACCCAATCGTTATTATCGGGACCCAGGGAGGAGATAAAGCCAATTATACCACAGCCGGTGCTTTTGGGGTGGTTTGCCTGGAGCCGATTTTTTATGCATCCCTGAAAGACAGTCACCAATCAACTGCCAATATCAGGGAAAACGGCTGGTTCAGCGTCAATATTCCCGGCCCGGATCTTTTGCCTCAAACCGACTATTGCGGCAAAGTTTCCGGGCAAGCCGAGGATAAATCCCTAATTTTTACTCCTTTTTATGATGAAAAAGGCCCGGCGCCGCTAATTGGCGAAGCTCCCCTCAATTATCTCTGCCGGGTAATAGACAGCCATGCCATCAGGGGCTTCACCGTATTTTTCGGAGAAATCAGATCTGCCTATCTCAATGAGGATTGTTTCAGCGAAGGCCGGATAGATCTGCAAAAAATCCAGCCCGTCTTGGGCATGGGGGCGACTTATTTTGGCTTGGGAGCGGAGCTTGGTAAAGTGTTCCAAGTAAAACAGAGAGGAGAAAAATGCTAGCTATAATTAACAGCTGTGCTTTAATGGGAATCGATGCCTATCTGGTTAAAGTAGAAGTGGATGTTAGCGGCGGGTTGCCTGCTTTTGATATTGTGGGTTTGCCCGACGCCTCTGTCAAGGAAAGTAAGGAGCGGGTCCGGGCTGCTTTGCGTAATTCGGGTTTTGAATTTCCGCTTTCCCGGATAACCGTCAATCTGGCTCCGGCGGATATCCGCAAGGAGGGCCCTCTTTTCGATCTGCCCATTGCCATGGGGATTTTGGCTGCCACCGGTCAGGTGCCCTTCAATGATCTTTTGAGCGGTGCTGTCATGGTGGGGGAGCTCTCCTTGGAAGGTCTCTTGCGGACGGTGCCGGGCAGCCTGGCTATGGCTCAATGCCTGGGCCGTGTGGACGGTTTGGTGGATTTTTTCCTGCCGGAGGATAATAGCGGGGAAGCGGCTATTGCCAGAGGTTTGGCTTGTCACGGGATCGCAAACCTTAATCAGCTGGCGGATATTTTGCGCCGGGGAACGGCTCCGTCTCCGGTAGTTGTGGATATAGATGCCCTCTTTTCAGCCCCTCATGATGAGGACAAGATAGATTTTTCCGATGTCCGGGGCCAGGAAGGGGTTAAAAGGGCTCTGGAAATTGCCGCCGCCGGCGGACATAATATTCTGATGCTGGGACCTCCCGGCAGCGGCAAAACCATGCTGGCCCGGCGCTTGCCTTCCATTTTGCCTCCTTTGACCCTGGAGGAAAGCCTGGAGCTGACCAAGGTCTACAGTGTCAGCGGGCTTTTGCCCAAAAAACAGCCCTTGATGACCAGAAGGCCTTTTAGGGCGCCTCATCACGGGGCTTCCGCCGCCAGTATTATCGGGGGCGGTTCCAACCCCCGGCCGGGAGAGGTAAGTCTAGCCAGCCAGGGAGTTCTTTTCCTCGATGAATTTCCAGAATTTTCCAAGGAAGTCTTGGAGAGCCTGCGTCAGCCCCTGGAAGATCGTCTGGTGACTATCTCCAGGGTCTATGCCCGCTTGACTTATCCCGCCCAATTCCAACTGACGGCAGCCCTCAATCCCTGTCCCTGCGGTTATTACGGGGATAAAAGCCGCCGTTGTACCTGCTCGCCCCAGATGGTAAAACGCTATTTGCACAAAATCTCCGGCCCCTTGTGGGACCGGATCGATATTCATATCGAAGTACCCCGCCTGGCCTATGAGGATCTAAGCCTTTCCCCCAAAGGCGAAAGCTCCGCCCGGATCCGCGAAAGGGTGGTGGCTGCCCGCCGGATCCAGCAAAAGCGCTTTAGCGATGGCCCCACCTGGTGCAATGCCCTGATGAGCCGCCGCGAACTGGAAAACTGCTGCATCCTGGAACCGCAGGCCCAAAAACTACTGGAAGGAGCCTATCAACGCCTCCAAATGAGCGCCCGCGCCCACGACCGCATTTTAAAGTTATCCCGCACCATAGCCGACCTGGACGGAGCGGAGATTATCAGCTTGACTCATTTGGCTGAGGCTATTCAGTATCGGAGTTTGGATCGGAATGAAATGGTGTAGAAGGCAGGTAATAAGTAATAGGTTACAGGTTACAGGTAATGAAGTTTCGCTTTGCGAAACCATTATTTTAGTTAAAAGCACACAGCGGTTGCAGGTTTTTGGGGGAATAGTTTTCACAGCTATCCCTGATAAAATACTTGACAGGCTATGCTATTTATAGTATATTATTACTTGCAATTGACTAATATTTTCATTGCGATTGTCCTGGAATTTTCCTTCGAATTCTTGACATATTTCGATTTGCTGCGTATAATAATAACAAAGAGTAAGATTCATCTTATTCTATAAATACTCATAGAACGTGAGTATAAAAAAAGTTCACTGAGAAGATCTGCTCATAGAACGTGAGCAGGGTAAACAAAAAAAAGTTCACTGAGAAGACTATAGCCCTATTATAGGGCTATAGTCATTTATGGAGGCATATTGCATGAAGTTCCTGTTTCTAAATGAGCTATTTTATGACAAATATAAAGAATGCACGGAAATAGAGCAAAAATCTATGCGCCCTTATGCGCTAGTTTACACCAAAATAAACGATGTGCAGTTTGCTATTCCCTTAAGATCTGACATTAATCATAAGGAACATGTATTATGGACGGACAAGAATAATAGGTGTGGCTTAGATTTTTCCAAGGCGGTAGTTATTGCAGATGAGAAATATATTGATAATACTAAGAAACCTTTTATTCGTCAGAATGAATTTGATTCTTTGCGAGGTAAGGAATATATAATTAAGCAAAAACTTATCAAGCACATTTCGGAATATAAAGCAGCGAAAACAGCGCTACATATTTACAGGAATAAGTTGCTTTGTCAATATTCTACAATGCAATATTTTGAAGAACACATTAAAGATATCGAGCTGAAAAAGGGCAAATAATCCAAAACAGCCCTGTTACTTGTTACTTGCTTTCTAATCCCCAGCAAACAAACTCCAACCCAAGAAAGGAACTAATAAATACTATGAAAGTCCTCTCCGCCTTCGGCACCCGTCCTGAGGCTATCAAAATGGCGCCGCTGGTACGATGCCTCTCCCGGCAGCCTCAAATTGAGTCCAAAGTTGCTGTCACTGCCCAGCACCGGGAGATGCTTGATCAGGTGCTGCAGCTTTTCCAAATTACTCCCGATTATGACTTGAATATTATGCATTCGGGGCAAACTCTGGAAAATATTACCAGCTTAGCTTTGCGCGGCTTGGGCCAAATCATAGCAGAGGAAAAGCCGGATCTGTTGCTTGTCCATGGTGATACTACTACCACCCTCTCCGGGGCTTTGGCTGCTTTCTATCAGCAGGTTCCTTGCGGCCATGTCGAGGCCGGCTTGCGCACTGCCGATAAATACGCTCCTTTTCCGGAGGAAATAAACCGCCGCCTGGTGGGATCTTTGGCTGACTTTCATTTTGCCCCGACCGCCGCCGCCCGGGATAATTTGCTGGCGGAAAATATTCCGGCAGAGAAAATTTTCTTGACAGGCAATACAGTGATCGATGCACTGCTGCAAACGGTAGAACAGGAATGCTCTTTGGCCGGTCTGGGCCTGGATCGGCTGGATTGGGCCAAGCGGGTTATTCTGCTGACTTGCCACCGCCGGGAGAATTGGGGCCGGCCTATGGAGGAGATATTTGCTGCTGTGGCGGATACGGTGCGGGAACACAGCGATGTGGAAGTGATTTTCCCTGTTCACAAAAATCCCCTGGTCCGGCAAGCTGCCCAAGAGGCTTTTAGTACCCTGTCCCAAGTCCATCTTTGCCAACCTTTGGATTATCTGCCCTTTTGTCAGGTTATGAAAAGCTGCCATTTGGTACTGACCGATAGCGGCGGCCTTCAGGAAGAAGCCCCGGCCTTGGGCAAACCGGTTTTGGTATTACGTGAAGTAACAGAACGGCCGGAGGCCATAGCCGCAGGTACAGCCCGACTGATAGGAACAGATTACCGGCGGGTACGTGAAGGTGTTGGCCTGCTGCTGGATGACGATAAAGTTTATCAAAGCATGGCCCAGGCTGTTAATCCCTATGGGGACGGTCGGGCGGCACAGTACATTACTGAAATCATCTTGAAAAAAATATAGGGAGGTTAGCTAATTATGCGTCAATCATGGCCTGATTATTTTATGAACATTGCCCGTCAGGTAGCCACCCGTTCCACCTGTCTGCGGCGGCAGGTTGGGGCTGTGGCTGTCAGCCCGGAAAACAGGATCCTCGGCACCGGTTATAACGGGGCTTTACCCGGAGCCCTCCACTGTGACGAGGCCGGTTGCCTCCGCAACAAGCTGGGCATTCCTTCCGGCCAGCGCCAGGAGATCTGCCGGGCCCAGCATGCCGAAGCCAATGTCTGCAATTTTGCCGCCCGCTACGGGGTGGCCCTTTTAGGCGCTACAGTTTATGTAACCGCCCAACCCTGCACCACCTGCGTCAAAGCCATGGTGACCAGCGGAATCAAACAGGTAATTTTCGACAGCGACTACCCGGACGAACTAGCCTGCCGCCTGGCTCAGGAAGCAGGAATGGAGCTGATCCGTTTTAGTGAATTGGGAGCAAGAAGTGTCAATAATAAACAAGAATTCAGTTAGTATATGCTTTTAATTCAATCCTTTCGCGGGGCGAAAGTCATCCGTTATAGCCACTAGTTACTAGCCACTAGGTTGCGGGCGAAGCTCACCCTGTGGTACAATGTTTACGTCATTGGCAAGTGCTGTTGCTAGAACAAATCTGCTTGTTTGGAGGATGAACATGCTTGATTTGGATGATCCAAAATTCGACTGTTTTGAAAACCGCAGTATACTTGAAGATCAACTTATCCCTCTTATCAGACGCAATCGCATAATCCCTTTCGTAGGCGCGGGATTGTCTATTGATATTTACAGCTCTTGGGGTGTGGCTTTGCGGAAAATGATGAAAGGGCATTTCAACGGGCGAGAGAGCGAAGCCGATGAAGTGGAAAGTCTTATTAATTGCGGTGATTTCGAGGCTGCCGCCCAGAAAATCCACGATGTGCTATGTAACACGATCTTTTATGATCGATTGGTCGCAATGTTTAAAGATTCTTTTATCAGGGATGAGTCCCTGAAAAAAATGTCTGTACGATATCTTCCCAGGCTATTTAAAAATTCCCTCGTTATTACCACGAACTTTGATAAAGTACTTGAACGGGCCTTCCTGATGGAGCAGCACTCCTTTGAGGAAAAACTGGTTCTCCGTCACCTGACCCCTTGGCAAGCTTTACGCGTGCAAAGGGGCAGTTCGCACTACCTGATTAAAATTCATGGCTGCGTATCTGCGCCGGATGAAGTGGTGATGACCAAAGATTCATACAACGATTTATATCAAGAAGACTCGGAGCATATCAAACGGCTTCATAGTATTCTTAGCGGAAACAATCTGCTGTTTATCGGCTGCGGTCTCAAGGAGGATCGCACAGTGGATTTACTGACTGGATTGAGTACAGGCGGACACTACGCTATTTTGCCGATGGATGGTGAAGCCGGGGAAGAAGCTTTTGAGGAACGCAGGGCATTCATAGCTGATCGGCTGCAAATGCACTGCATCTGGTATCCTAATGGCGAATATCACTATGTAGAGGACATCCTGGAGTACATATATGCTGATATCACAGGCCAGGTCAAGGAGGTTGAATCTATTGCGCCGGAGTTTCCGCACGCCTACCGAAAATCCTCTCCCACCCAGGCGAAAAAGTCCGCCGAAGTAACACGGTCTGATGAAAAACCGCTCGTTAGAAATGAGATATATACCATGGGCCGATGGAAGAACAAACTTTTAGAATGGCATATCCTGGATGTGCAACCGGACAGGGCGTTGCTGATAACGAAGGACTGCCTGATGACGGCTCCGTACAATAAAAAACTAGAGAGTGTGACATGGGCGAAGTGCTCCCTCAAGAAAGAATTGCTTCCCCAGCTTTTGGAGCAGATCTTCGATGATAAAGAACGCAGCCGGGTTTTGACTTGGGATAACAAAAACCCCGACAATGAAATGTGGAGAACAAGGGGCAGCATTGACACAAAGGACAATCTTTTTCTGCTTAGCATTAATGAAGTCAAACAATACTTTCCGTATGACAAAGCCCGTGTTGCCCGTCTGGAAGGGAAAGCGGTGTGGTGGTGGCTGCGTTCCCCTGGCTGCAGTCCTGACAATGCTGCCCATGTCAGCCCCAACGGCGGCGTCCATGATATTGGTGATAGTGTCAGTTTCTCTGGTGGTGGTGTTCGTCCCGCTTTTTGGCTCAATCTAAAATCTTAAAATCTTTCAATCCCTTAATCTCCGTATTTACCAATCTTGTTTTTTCTGGCCGTATAATAATTGGCCGCCGAAGGCAGTCGAAAAATTATGAAAAGTGGAAATTTGTACTAGCGAGAAACTCTCATGTCACATAGTAGGCATAGTCTAAAAAACAGCCTGGAAATAAACATGCATTTATATCCAGGCTGTCTTGGCAAATATTCAATTATTAGCTTTTCAGTTGATAGAAGTGGACGGCGATGCGCTCAATTCAGAATTACACTCGGAATGAGCCGACAGGGCTTGCTCCAGTTCCCGGATGCGCTGGTTTTTCTTGAGGAGATTGCCGGCATAGCGGCTGTTGGATTTTTGCAGGCGCTGAGCCTCTTTGCGCAGGCGTTCTTCCTCGCGGGCTTTTTCGGTTTGTACCTGTTCCAGCAAAGTCATCAAAATACGGCGGCTGATCCGTAGATTTAAAATATTGTCCTGGAGCTGGCGGATTTTATCTTCGTAACGCTGGGTTTCCTCGCGGTTGAAATGCAATTCTGAAGGCATTGGCAACTCCCCTGATTTGAAATACTTCCCATCTGGGTTAGTATATGCCGGAGGGAGCTTTTTTAAGCACGGGAAAAAGAAATTAGTGGCTGGTAATTATTTTTTGTTTTAAAACTTCCAGCTGATACTGGTAGGTGACCCTTTGGCCCAGGGAGCGGTCGCCCCGGCCGTGGAAGTCCGAGCCGCCGGTGTAGGCCAGGCCGTATTCTCCGGCAATTTTCAGGTATTTGCGTTCCTGCCCTGGGGTATGTTCCGGATGATAAATCTCGATCCCGCCCAGGCCCAGCTTGATTAAGTCATACAGCAGGTCGTCCGGGAAGGTCAATCCGGGATGGGCCAGCACGGCTACTCCTCCGGCAGCCAGTACCATTTCCACTGCTTCAAAAGGAGAAAATTTTTCCCTAGGCACATAGGCCGGCATTCCCCGGCCGATATGGCGGCGGAAAGCATCGGTGACGCTGAGACAATAGCTTTTATTGACCATGGCATAAGCGATATGGGGGCGCCCTATAGAATCTCCTGCGGCAGCCAGCAAGCCATCCACATCAATAGGCATACCAAGAGATGCCAGCCTGGCGCCGATTTGACGGCAGCGCTCCCGGCGGGCTTCTTGAAGCTGAAGCAAACGCGCCAAAAGCCGCGGCTGGCGATGATCCAGCCAATAGCCCAGGATATGAATATCCAAATCCTGCCATTCCGCACTAAGCTCAACACCTGGAATCAAAGGAAAATTAAACTCTTCTGCCAACCGCAAAGCCTCATCCAAGCCTGCCGTAGTATCATGATCGGTAATAGCCAGACCTTCCAGGCCCATTCCCTTAGCCGTCTTAATAATTTTTCCAACCGTCCATAGCCCGTCCGAAGCGGTACTGTGGACATGTAAATCAAAACCACGCAAGTAAATCACCTCCGGTGATTTATAAATTGAAAAAGGAAAAAGGAAAAAGGAAAAAGGAAAATCACTATTCTTTGGGGATTTGTTTGGTTTCTTTTTTGCTTGATCGTTCTAGATTTGCTTTTGTTGTTTTTACGATTGATACTAGAATGGCAGTTATTTCTTTGCAATCTGAGGATATGCTTTGGGTCTGTTTTTCATCTATATATCCGGTTGCGTGGAGTAGGCGGAGCCAGTATAGGGTTTCGGTTGCTTCTTTAAGGGCAATGTTGGTTTTATTCAGAAAATCCCTTTTCCCTTGGGCTTGTAAGGATTCTTCAATATTTGCGCCAATGCTGGTTCCACTCTTCAAAAGCTGCTTTGAAAGAACATATTCTTTCTTTTCAGCACACAAAAACTTATATAATCGAACAATCCGAACAGCAAATCCAAAACTTTTCTCCCGAACAACATTACTCAAATCAATCCCACCAATCCCACTAAAATTATCAATTACCAACTATTAATTATCTGTTACCAATTTTCCTTTATCCTTTTTCCTTTTTCAATTCTGCCGTATCACACGGCAGTATCTTTCTCATAATCCGACAGAAATTTTCTCCATAGACTTTGGCGATTTCTAGATCACTAAAGCCAATTTCTTTTAAGCCGGTCAGTACTTTGTGCATATCGGAAACGGAATTGATCCCCCGAGGCAGATCGCAGCCGTCGAAATCGGAGCCGATCCCTACATGATCTATGCCTGCTACTTTTGCCACATGCTCCAGGTGGCGCAGGTAGTCGGACAGATCTGCATCATCGGCCAGGAAAAGATTGGCAAAAGTCACTCCAACCACTCCGCCGTTTGCCGCTACAGCCCGCAATTGTTCGTTGCTCAGGTTGCGGTAATGAGGGCGCAAAGCGGCGGCGGCAGTATGAGAGATGATTACCGGTTGGCTGCTTATTTCCAATAAATCCCAAAAACTCTCTTCATTAAGGTGAGCGCCATCCAGAATTATCCCGATTTCATTGGCGAGCCGGGCGGTGCGGCGGCCTGCCTCGGTGAAGCCGCCTTTTGCTTGGCAGCCTCCGGCCAGGGCATTAGCGGGGTTATGGGTAAAGCCCAGACTGCGTACGCCAATATGAAAATAAGCCCGGAGCAGTTCCGGGTTATCGCCTAAGCATTCGGCTCCCTCAATTGCCAGCAAAACCCCAAGGCGGGGATCCTTCCTCACATCATCCCGCCGGAGGACAAGCCGGACAATATCGCTGTTAGCGGCCAAATCCCTTTTCAGGCGGCGGAACAGTTCCTGACTGGCGGCAAAATAGCGGCCGGCATAAGCTTCCTGGTCGATATAGACAGCAAAAAAAGCAATGTCAAAATTTTCCTGCCAACGCAGCAAATCCGCCTGAGGAGAAAACTGTCCCTGAAGCCTATAATCGACAGGAGCAGTACGTATGGTAGGTAGATCCCAAAGGCGTAGAGCAGTGTCGTTGTGGGCGTCTACTCTCATGTTTCTAGACCTCCTTGATTGTTAGAGTGGAGTGTGGAGAGTGGAGAGTGGAGTGTGGAGAGTTGAGAGTTGAGAGTGAAGTGTTATGTTGGTTTTCGATATGCGAAAACATATATGTGTATTATTGAAGTTATAGTATCAGTAAAAACACTCTTGAATAGTTTTCTTATAATAAATTGTTTTGCGGAGCAAAACTTCAATAACTCCACACTCCACACTCCACACTCCACACTGCCGCGCCAAAGGCGCGGCTCAGTGTTCCGGTTCATAAAAGTTCAGCACCTCAAAATCCGTTACCTTTCCTGCCGCATCGAAGTTTAAAACAATTCCGTTGAATTGGATATCTCCCGTGGCGGGGGAGAAGCGTACCGGTACTTGGGTCAGGAAGCGTTCTATTACCTCTTCTTTGCCTACGCCCAGAATGGAATCTCTGGGGCCGGTCATGCCTACGTCGTTGATAAAAACTGTGCCCCGGTTCAAAAAACGGGCGTCATTGCTTTGGACATGGGTATGGGTGCCGATCACAGCGCTGGCCCTTCCATCCAAATACCAGGCCATGGCTGCTTTTTCCGAAGTAGCTTCGGCATGAAAATCCACGATCAGGATGGAGGTCAGATCCTTAGTTTGGCAATAGATTTGATCCATAGCCGTAAAGGGACAGTTGGCCGGGGGCATATAGGTGCGGCCGATTATGTTGGTCAGGGCGATTTTTTGCCCGGCCGCTTCATAGAGCCGAAAGGGGGCGCCGGGCAGGCGGGAGTTGAGATTAGCCGGGCGGACGATCCGGGGGTCGTCTATAAAATTAAAAATATCTTTATTATCCCAGATGTGGTTGCCCATAGTCAGGGCATCCACGCCCATTTCCACCAAATTCGTAAAAACTTTCTTATTCATCCCGGCCCCGCCGGCACTGTTTTCCCCGTTTGCAATAGTAAAATCAATCTTCAGCTCATCCTGAAGCCGGCGCAAACTTCTTTCAATAATTTTGCGGCCGGGGGCGCCGATAATATCCCCAATGAAAAGAACCCTCATCAACTTTGCTCTCCAATAGATTTTTTGTCACTTGCCTATAATAACATATTCGGCAGCATTGTGCAAATCCGAATTTTATCAGGATCAGATAATCCCGCCTAAACAGCCGCAATTGTCAAGTGGGGTGTAAAAAATCTATCCGCAGTAAATCCACGGCAAATAAAGGGGGTGACCATAAACGGGGGGTTTATGGTCACCTTCTAACCCGGACAAGCCGGAGTTTTGAGTGTTGAGTTTTGAGTAGGAGCAGGAATACGGCGGCACGAAAATTTTGCCATTTTACGCAGAATTTCGGGAGTTAGAGCCTAAAAGAAATCCTTGCTGGTATGCAAAACAACAGCATCAGTTTTCCGTCTTGTTCACGCCGATCAGCCGCTCCAGCATATCACACCATGCATTTGAGTTCATGGGGAAGGGGTAATTGAGAAAGAGCACGTCATTTATCTGTTGCTCTGCGACAAATTGGCTCAGATTGAAATCCGGTTTCTTCTTCCCATTGACATACCGAGGGTCTACGACATAGATATCCTGGTAATTTGAGGTAAGAAACGGGACGAACGCATTGCCGAAAGAATCTTTGATGACTATGATGGAGCGCCCGTTTCCGATGTCTGTTTCAAAATGGGTAAGAGAGGCGTCGCCGCCTATATAACAAATGTATTTGTCCGAGTAACTCTCCGAAACCGATGTGGCCACTGCTTTGACCGGAAATCCCTCGTCCTCCAGCCGGGCGCCGGCATACTGCCTCCCTTTGCATTCAGCCAAAGGCAGATAATAGATCAACGTATCCGGGTTGTCTTTAAGTGTTTTACTCTGAGGATAGTTCTTGGTAAAGCCGTACATGCTGCCGACAAAACCTGCAAAGGAACCGCTTTCATAGGCTTTAAGTTCCGGGTAAGCAATCCCCGCGCTTTGACAAAAGGCAGTATAGGCGTAATAGGCGCCGAGCTGCGACCAATGATGATCGGTTCGGAAGTACAGGTATTCGTCCAAGTGACGGCACAGTTTGTCATAGGCGTCAATGCCCTTCACATCCGGCGACAGCATGGCGTACATATCGCTGATCATTTTCTTCTGAGAGGTTGCCCCGGTGTGCAGGGAAACCGGCGAATAAAACTCTCCTGCGTTGGGTACAACCAGGGAATAGACCTGTGCATCCTCTGCAAGCTTTGCCGCACGGCTGATCGCGGCAGCGTAGCGTCTCATGTTCTTCTCCACTGCATAGGGGATCTCCATGGCTCGCGTCCCGACGATGATGATGTTGCCGGCATTTTCGGCCTCCGATTCATCAGGTGGCTCAAGTTCCACCGGTGGCGGTTCTTCATGCGGTATCTCTAGCTCCGCCATCCCAGCCGAGGTTTCTGCCGCCGCATCCGGGATATCCGCCTGCGGCGCGGCCGCGCTTGGGCCGCTGTTTTGCCCTAAGGGTATTTCCTTGCGCAACGATACAGCCGGCGCTTCCACGTCCTGGTCGAGCCCCTTGTGCCCAATGACCAGGGCCGCCTCGGCGCCTCCGTTGAAATAATAGAACCCGCCCATTGCGGTGTTTACGTTGATAAATGTGTCTCTTACCGGAAATGTGTCTGCGTAGTACTCTTCCAGTTCCTGGGTATAGCGTCCGGAAAACAGGTTTTCCAAAGTAAAGGCGGGCGTACTTTTCAGTGCTCGCTTTTCCCATGCCGACACCTCCCCGTTGGGGTTCAGAAGGCTCCAGACACCCAGTACGAGGACCGGGATCAGGATGATAAAAAGGGAATATTTTTTCATGGCGGACACCTCTTAAAATCTAAAATACAAAAACGGATTGTAACTGGCTCCCACCAGCGCCGATGTGCATAAAAACAAGATGGCCATATTGAAAGCCACAGCTGTAGCTGTGCCGGCCGGCCGCCAACGGGCCGCCGCGGGCCAATTTATCAGGCGCTGTTTCAGCAGCTTGGGCACAGGTGTGGAGGCTACGGCGCACAACAGCAGCAAGGGCAGGTTGTTGATCAGTAAAATGCCCGTGGCCTTGTCAAGCGGCGCGCCGCCGGCAAAGAGAATTTTGCAGAACGCTAACGCACGGGTGAGGTCGGTGAAATAGAACAGCACCCAGCCCAGTAAAACAAAGAAGAAACTGTATAAAATGCCGCCCCATTTGAGCTTATGTAAAAATCTTTTGAGCAGGTGCTTTTCCAGAACCAGCAGCACCCCGAAATAGAGTCCCCAGATCATAAAGTTCCAGCTGGCGCCGTGCCACAGACCGGTCAAAAACCACACGATCATAATGTTGCGCAGCTGAAACCGCCGGTTGCCGCCCAAAGGGATGTAGACGTAATCCCGGAAAAACCTGCCCAGGGAAATGTGCCACCGCCTCCAGAACGATGTGATGGAGCGCGCTATGTAGGGGTGGTCGAAGTTCTCGCCGTATCTAAACCCAAACACACGCCCAAGGCCGATGGCCATGTCCGAGTATCCCGAAAAGTCAAAATAGATCTGGAACGCGAAGCAGAGGATGCCCAGCCAGGCCGCCGGTGCGGATAGAATGCCGAAGTCGGAGTTCAAAATATTTCTCGCTGTCTCTCCGGCGAAGTTAGCCAGCAGCACTTTCTTGCCCAGCCCGCAGAAAAACCGGGTCATGCCCGATGAGACACCCTCCCAGGTGCTGTTTCTCTTTCCGATCTGTTCGGCGACTTCGCGATAACGTACAATGGGCCCGGCGATGAGCTGGGGAAACAAGGAGACAAACAGGAGAAGATCCAGGAAGTTGTGCTGCACCGGCGTCTCGTCACGGTATACATCCAATGTGTATGACATTGTCTGGAAGGTATAGAAAGATATACCGATGGGCAGCCTCAGTCCTACGACGGGCACCTGGACAGTGGTCAGCGCCCCCACTGTGCCGAGAAAGAAATCGGAATACTTAAAGGTGAAAAGAAGACCCAGATTAAGGATCACGGAGGCTGCCATTGCCAGTTTGGCCGTCCGTGTACCCCGATGCTTGCCGATGATCCGGGAGCAGGTATAGTCGGTCAGCGCGGAAAAAATCATCGCAACCACCCAGAGCGGCTCGCCCCAAGCGTAGAACAAAAGCGATAAAAAGCACAAGACGACATTTTTCGCCTTTAAAGTCGGCATAACGAAATACAAGACGAGACATACGGGCAAAAATAGATACAGGAACACCAGACTGGAAAAAACCATATAGATCCCTCTCAAATTATTAATTTCCTTAACCTGTTGACAACGGGCTCCTCACTACACTTATCTGTTGAAATAGGGCGTCAGGGTTTCTTCCCAATTGGGAATATTCTCCGGGGTGGCCCAGCGGACAGAGACGATGTGTTCATTGGGGCGGGGGGGTGTTTCGAGGATGGGGATATCATGGTAACCTCTATTGGTCATCAGCTCGATATCTCCTCCGAATCTCTTTTTCTAGAATACCTCTATATAAACCAAAACCTGCCAGTATAATATATATTATACTGGCAGGTTGCATCAAATTCCCATCAAGGAAGCATCATATTTGTATCATGCGACAATTTTTTACGTTATTCTCAAAAATGTTCTACGCCCAAATTCCTTGCGGTGCGGCCGCTACATAAATAATGGGGCAAAAACCAGGGAGATGATTGTCATCAGTTTGATTAGAATATTTAACGAAGGACCGGAAGTGTCTTTAAAAGGATCGCCGACTGTATCGCCGTTGACCGCGGCGGCATGAGCCTCCGAGCCTTTGCCGCCGTGGCTTCCGTCTTCAATGTACTTCTTGGCATTGTCCCAGGCGCCGCCGGAATTGGCCATAAATATTGCCAGCAAAAAGCCCGTGACCAAGGTCCCTGCCAGCAAGCCGCCCAGGCATTCTTTGCCCAGCCCCGGACAAAGGCCCACGAATATCGGCACTAACACTGCCATCAAGCTTGGGATAACCATTTCCTTTAAGGCCGCCTTGGCGCTAATATCCACGCACTTGGCATAGTCGGGCTTTGCTTCTCCCTTCATCAGCCCTGGGATCTCCCGGAACTGGCGGCGCACTTCTTCGATCATAAAACCTGCCGCCTTGCCAACGGATTGCATAGTCATGGAAGAAAAAAGGAAGGGCAGCATGCCGCCGACAAAGAGACCTATGACCACCTTGGGGTCGAGGATATTGATGATTTCTATTCCCACTGCCTTGGTGTAGGCGCTAAAAAGAGCCAATGCCGTCAGGGCGGCGGAGCCGATGGCAAAACCTTTGCCGATTGCGGCAGTGGTATTGCCCACAGCATCCAGCGAATCCGTAATTTTGCGCACTTCTTTGGGCAGATGGGACATCTCGGCTATACCGCCGGCATTGTCGGAAATAGGACCATAGGCATCCACTGCAACCACCATGCCCGTAGTGGAGAGCATCCCCACCGCAGCCATCGCGATACCGTAAAGACCCGCAAAATAGTAGGAAGCAAAAATCCCCGAAGCTATCAGGATGATGGGGATAGCGGTGGAGCCCATGCCGGTTGCGATCCCGTTGATAATATTGGTAGCCACACCCGTTTCACAGGAAGCAGCGATTCTCTTTACAGGTTTATAATCGGCGGAAGTATAGTATTCCGTGATTTTACCGATAGCAAAGCCAACCGCAAGGCCGGCAACAGTGGCTAAGAATACACCCGTGGAGGAAAAGGTTTTTGTTGAACCTAACAGATTCCCGGTAGTAAATGTCGCCGGCAATACCAGCTTGGTTACGATAAAAGTAAATATAACAGCAAGGATGCTGGTAACCAAAGTTCCGTTATTCAAGGATTTTTGCGGATTACCTCCCTCTTTGGCGCTGACAAAGAAGCTGCCGATGATTGAGGCGATAATACCGCCCGCCGCTATCAACAGAGGGGCAATAATGCCTTCTCCCTTAGCGCCTATGCCAATAGCCGCGCCCAAAGCCATAGCGGCAATGATCGAGCCGACATATGATTCAAAAAGATCGGAACCCATACCCGCCACATCACCGACATTATCGCCGACATTATCAGCAATGACCGCAGGATTGCGCGGGTCATCCTCGGGGATGCCGGCTTCCACTTTGCCAACCAGATCCGCACCGACATCGGCGGCTTTGGTATAGATGCCGCCGCCCACTCTGCCAAAAAGCGCTACGGAAGAAGCCCCCAAAGCAAAGCCGTTGATAATAGCAGGATTATCGAAAATCAAAACGATAATACCCAAACCCAAAAGACCCAGGCCGACAACGCTCATACCCATGACCGCGCCGCCGGAAAAAGCGATACCAAGGGCCTTGTTCAAGCCGTTTTGCCAGGCAGCGGTTGCTGTGCGTACATTCGCTCTGGTCGCGACCCGCATCCCGATATTACCGGCCAGGATGGAGCAAAAAGCGCCTGCGGCAAAGGATATGGCGGTAGCGGGCAGCATACTGTCCTCGCCGTTTGTTAGGATCCCGGCCACACAAATAACAGCCATCAAACACAAAACAAAAATGATCAATGTTTTATATTGGCGGCGCAAAAAAGCCATCGCCCCGTCATTGATAGCATTAGCAATTTCTTCCATTAAGGAATTACCCGGTTTGACCTTATTGATCCGTACAGTTAGTAAGTAGGCAAAAACAAGGGCCAGGCAGCCGATAATAGGAACCAGAATATACAAGTTCAATAATATTACCTCCTCATTTGCAATCAATGTATGTAGCATAACATATTAAGGTGAATTGGTCAATTATTTCTGAAAGTATAGAAAATTTCGTCTATGTTTTGGAAAAAAATGGGCTGCCGGCAAAACACCTGTATTACTGTATTGACAGAGAGACCAATGTGATATATAATATTATAATAGGGGAGAAGTTTTGTATGGAAATAGAGTTGCTTCTCTAAAGAGAACTATGCCTTAAAGAAGCCAGAAGGCAGGGGTGCATCACAAAATTTGGGGTTGACATGGTAATAATAGACATGACAAAGGGATGTGCAGCTCTAATGTATCATGGATATATGCCTGTAGGGGCGCGCATTGCGCGTCCGCGGACGACCAATGGCCGCCCCTACAATGGGCAATGCGTTCTTTGTCAACCCCAGAAAATGTGATGCACCCAGAAGGCAGAGGCCAGAGGACTGAGGTCGGAATATGAATACCTTTGCGGCAAAACTTAAAGATAATCTGGTGGCGGTTGCTCCTATCTCTATATTTGCCTTGCATAAAATGTTGCTGGGCCTTTATTTTATTATTGTCTTGCTGGCCGCCTTCACCTCACCGGAGTTTTTGGGTATTAGAGGATAGAAGTTAGAGGATAGATGTTAGAACGGGAGGTGATTTTGTGCCGTTTTCTACAAGTATTTATATTGCCGGATTTATTATTGTAATAGTGTTTACCGCTCTTTTCTGCCTGTTTTCCTGTATTAAGATTTTTTCATTTATAGTGAAGAAGATTGAGCGCAAAGGCAGCAATTAGCCGCTTTGGCGCAAGAAGCGCCCAAAAAACAAGTTGTTTGCTTCAATAGTTTTCGCGGAGCGAAAAGTTACCCGCATACTGAATACTGACCTGCCTTGCCTTTACCTTCGGCAAAGCCAAAGGTAGGCACGAAGGTAAAACTCAAAATCATAGAAATTTTGGTTTTGCCTTTTAATATTTGCGGGTGAAACCCGCGTTAGGAGTGGTAAATAGTGTTTATTGACGCCTTAAAGGAAATATGGGGAACATCGGGCTTCACAGCTATAACCTGGGGAAATATAGCGATGATCATTATAGCCTGTGTCTTGGTTTATCTGGCGATCGCCCGAAAATTTGAGCCGCTCTTATTGCTTCCGATTGCTTTTGGGGTCCTGCTTGCTAACCTGCCTTTAGCCGGGTTGATGAACGGGCCGGCAAGCGATTCCGAAGCGGGGGGCCTGCTATACTATTTGTACCAAGGGGTAAAATTGGGGATATACCCTTCACTTATCTTTTTTGGGGTAGGAGCAATGACAGACTTTGGCCCCCTAATTGCCAGGCCGAGCAGCCTGTTTTTGGGAGCGGCGGCTCAGTTTGGAATTGCCGTGGCCTTTATTTTGGCAATTTCACTAAAATTTACCCCCCAAGAAGCCGCATCCATATCAATTATCGGTGGGGCAGACGGTCCTACTGCAATCTATTTGACGTCTAGACTTGCGCCGAAATTATTGCCGGCTATTGCCATAGCCGCCTATTCTTATATGGCCCTGATTCCTATAATTCAGCCTCCCTTTATGCGCCTGCTAACTACCAAAAAAGAAAAAGAAACCGTTATGACCCAAATACGCAAGGTCTCAAAATTGGAGAAGATTTTATTTCCCATTGTGGTTACAGTTTTATGCGTACTTTTATTACCGGCTGTCGCTCCTTTGATCGGGATGCTGATGCTGGGGAATCTCTTTAAAGAATCGGGGGTCGTCGAGCGCTTGTCTGATACTGCCCAGAATGCGCTGATAAATATTGTTACCATATTTTTGGGGGTTACAGTAGGCGCTACTGCGGCGGCGGAAACCTTTTTGCAGTGGGAAACAATAAAAATTATTTTCCTCGGACTTTTTGCCTTTATTTTCAGCACTATGGGGGGGCTGTTCTTTGGTAAGCTGATGTACTGGCTCTCCAAGGGAAAAATAAACCCCTTGATAGGTTCTGCGGGTGTATCGGCTGTTCCCATGGCTGCCCGCATTTCCCAAGTTGAGGGGCAAAGGGCAAATCCCGCTAATTACCTGCTGATGCATGCGATAGGCCCCAATGTGGCCGGCGTAATAGGTTCGGCCATAGCCGCCGGGGTTTTGCTGTCTTTATTCGGCTAATTGCCACTTTGCCCATTGTTTATAGGCTTACCGGATTATTTTCTCGGAAAGCGTATCAAGAAAATTTTGTCAGTTTTTCTTGACACGCTTTTTTGCGCCTACTATTTTACTTTTTTTTTGTAAAAAAGTAGATAAACAGCAAAATATACCCTTGACTTAGCCGTCAATTTGTGTTAAGATTAAAAAATGACGTTATTATGGATGCCTATGCCATTTTAGCTTTGTCCAACCTCTTTTGCCATAATTTATTCTTAGTTTTTCCGACAATTAAAGCTTTGAACTGCAGTTATTACTCTATTGATTCTATTTTCTATTTTCTAACTTCTAACTTCTAACTTCTAACTTCTAATTAACCGAAAGGTGAGGTGTTTAATGAAGTATTCCTCTCAGTTGATGGAGAAAAGGCAAAGACGCAGTTATGCCAGGATTGCAGAAGTTTTACAAATGCCAAACCTGATTGAAGTACAAAAAAAATCTTATGATTGGTTTATGCAGGAAGGTCTCAAAGAAATTTTTCAGGATATCTCCCCCATCCAAGATTTTACCGGCAATCTTATCCTGGAATTCGGCGATTATTATTTGGGCAAACCCAAATATCCCGAAGAAGAATGCCGGGAAAGGGACGCTACCTTTGCCGCCCCTCTCAGGGTCAAGGTACGCCTTATTAATAAGGAAACCGGGGATATCAAGGAGCAGGAAGTTTTTATGGGGGATTTCCCCCTGATGACTCTCAAGGGCACCTTTATCATCAACGGCGCCAAACGGGTCATTGTCAGCCAATTGGTGCGCTCACCCGGGGTCTATTATCATTCCGGCTTTGATACCAATGGCGAAAGAGTCTATAGTTCCACCATTATCCCCAACCGGGGCGCCTGGCTGGAATTGGAAACCGATGCCCTGGGTAATGTTTATACCCGGGTGGATAGAATGCGCAAAATTCCCGCTACGGTGCTGATCAGGGCCTTGGGCTATGGCAGCGATGAGGAGATTTTAGCGCTCTTTGATGAGCATCCGGCTATCAAATCCACCCTGGAAAAAGATGCTACCAAGAGTGTGGAAGAAGGCCTGATCGAAATCTATAAACGCCTGCGGCCCGGCGAGCCCCCCACGGTGGATTCAGCCCGCAATTTGCTGCACGGTTTCTTTTTCGATCCCAAACGCTATGATTTGGGTAATGTGGGACGTTATAAAATCAATAAAAAGCTGCAGCACAACATTTTAAAGCAGCAAAACAGCGAGGGTCAGGTTTGGAACGACGAGGCTCAGGCTTATCTGGATACCGATAATCCCCCGGCTTATAATTCCTATATCCGTTATCTTACCAAGCCGGATATTATTCATGCTGTCCGCTACTTTTTAGAGGTAATGGATGGCCAGCATCCCATTGATGATATCGACCATTTGGGCAACCGCCGCCTGCGCTGCGTCGGTGAGCTGCTGCAAAATCAATTCCGGATCGGTCTTACCCGGATGGAACGGGTGGTGCGCGAGCGTATGACCATTCAGGATGTGGAAGCTGTCACGCCCCAAGTGCTGGTAAATATCCGGCCGGTGGCGGCGGCGATCAAGGAATTTTTTGGTTCCAGCCAGCTTTCCCAATTTATGGATCAAACCAATCCCTTGGCGGAATTGACCCATAAAAGGCGGCTCTCCGCCTTGGGCCCCGGCGGCCTCTCCCGGGAGCGGGCCGGTTTCGAGGTGCGGGATGTTCACTACAGCCACTATGGCCGGATGTGCCCTATCGAAACTCCGGAAGGTCCCAATATCGGTTTGATCGGCGCCCTTTCCACCTACGCCAGGATCAATGAATTCGGCTTCATCGAAACTCCTTACCGCCGGGTGGTTAATAACCAGGTATTGGATCAGATTGATTATCTTTCTGCCGATGAAGAAGATAAATATGTGATAGCCCAGGCTAACGAGCCCTTGGATGAGAATAACTTTTTTGTCAATGAGCGCTTGAATGTGCGTGACGGCAGGGACATTGCGGTGGCCCATGTCTCTTCCGTGGAATATATGGATGTTACCCCCAAACAGCTGATTTCTGTAGCCACCGCCCTTATTCCCTTTTTGGAGCATGATGATGCCAACCGGGCCCTGATGGGGGCCAACATGCAGCGTCAGGCGGTACCTCTGCTTTGTACGGAAGCCCCCTTGGTGGGTACGGGCATGGAATTTAAAGAAGCCTTGGATTCCCGGGTGGGAGAAATCGCCGAGCAGGATGGTACGGTGGAAAGGGTCACAGCGGAGGAAATTATCATCCGCGGTGACGACGGCAAAAAGGAAAAGCATCTTTTGCAGAAATTCCAGCGTTCCAATCAGGGCACCTGCATCAACCAAAAACCCATTATTCACAAAGGCCAGCGGGTAGCTCAGGGTGATCCCATTGCCGACGGGCCCTCTACGGATCTGGGTGAGCTCTCCTTGGGCCGCAATGTTTTAGTGGCATTTATGACCTGGGAAGGCTATAATTATGAAGATGCTATTCTCCTTTCCGAAAAACTGGTAAAGGATGATTATTTTACCTCTATTCATATAGAGGAATACGAATGCGATGCCAGGGATACCAAATTAGGCCCGGAAGAAATCACTTGCGATATTCCCAATGTGGGCGAAGATGTACTGAAGGACCTCACTGCCGAGGGGATTATCCGGATCGGCGCCGAAGTGCGGCCGGGAGATATTCTGGTGGGCAAAGTGACTCCCAAAGGGGAAACCGAGCTGACCGCGGAGGAACGTTTGCTGCGGGCCATCTTCGGAGAAAAAGCCCGGGAAGTGAGAGATACTTCTTTGCGGATCCCTCACGGGGAAAGCGGCAAAGTGGTGGATGTGAAGATTTTCAGCCGGGAAAACGGCGACGAGCTCTCCCCCGGCGTCAACAAGCTGGTCCGTATCTATGTAGCTCAAAAGCGAAAAATCTCGGTTGGCGATAAAATGGCCGGCCGGCACGGCAATAAAGGGGTTGTTTCCCGGATCCTTCCGGAGGCTGATATGCCCTTTTTGCCTGACGGTACCCCGGTGGAAATCGTTTTGAATCCTTTGGGGGTGCCTTCCCGGATGAATATCGGTCAGGTCCTGGAATGCCACTTGGGATTGGCTGCAAATAAGCTGGGCATTCATATTGCCACCCCGGTTTTTGACGGAGCCAACGAAGAGGATATTGCCGGTATTCTCCTGGAAGCAGGGGTGGAGCCGGACGGCAAAACCATACTCTATGACGGGAGGAGCGGTATTCCCTTCGATAACCGGGTCACCGTGGGCTATCTTTATATGCTGAAGCTGGCTCACCTGGTGGATGACAAAATCCATGCCCGTTCCACCGGCCCCTATTCCCTGGTGACTCAGCAGCCTTTGGGCGGCAAGGCCCAGTTCGGCGGGCAGCGTTTCGGGGAAATGGAAGTTTGGGCTTTGGAAGCCTATGGAGCAGCCTATACTTTGCAGGAGATCCTGACGGTAAAATCCGATGACATTGTGGGCCGGGTCAAAACCTATGAAGCGATCGTCAAAGGTGATAATGTACCGGAACCGGGGGTACCGGAATCCTTCAAGGTTCTGATCAAAGAGCTGCAAAGCCTCTGCATGGATGTAAAGATACTTTCCTCGGATAACCGGGTAGTGGAGATCAAAGAGGATGAAGAGGATTTGTCCGATTCCGCAAAAGATATTGCCTATGATATAGGATTGATGGAAACCGATCAAGGAGAACAAACTTCATTACCTCCTAATCAATACGAGGATGATTTGATGATAGAATTCCCCATTGATGAGGCGCCTGCTGCGGGATTAGCTCCCTTTAATGCTCTGGATGAGTTGGATCAGCTGGATTTGGATATTGAAGATGTCCCGGATATAGAACCCCTGGAACCTCCGATCTCCTTCCCCAGCATTCTCGAAGACGACTTACTGGACGAAGAACTTCTTGACGACTAGAAAGGAAGTGCTATATTTGCTGGATGTTAGCAATTTTGACCAGATGAAAATTGCCTTGGCTTCTCCGGAGCAGATCGAGGGTTGGTCTTATGGAGAGGTAAAAAAACCGGAAACCATCAATTATCGTACTTTGAAGCCGGAACGGGACGGGCTCTTTTGTGAGCGTATTTTTGGTCCCACCCGGGATTGGGAATGCCATTGCGGCAAATATAAACGGATCCGTTATAAAGGTGTGGTTTGTGACCGCTGCGGGGTAGAAGTGACCCGGGCCAAGGTGCGCCGGGAGCGGCTGGGCCATATCAATCTGGCCAGCCCCGTTTCTCATATTTGGTATTTCAAAGGCATACCCAGCCGCATGGGCCTGCTCTTGGATGTTTCTCCCCGTAATTTGGAAAAAGTTCTTTATTTTGTTTCCTATATAGTGTTGGATCCCGGCAATACCGATTTGGCCTCCCATCAGTTGCTCAGCGAGGCGGAATACCGGGAGGCCCGGGAGAAGCACGGCGAAGCTTTTACTGCCGGCATGGGGGCGGAAGCTGTCCGTATCATGCTGGAAGAAATAGATATGGAAACACTGGCCGAAGAATTGCGCGGTGAAGCCAAAGATGCCAGCGGTCAGCGCAAAATCCGGGCGGTGCGCCGTCTGGAGGTAGTGGAAGCCTTTTTGGCCTCCGGTAACAGGCCGGAATGGATGATTTTGGATGCGGTGCCGGTGATCCCCCCGGAACTGCGGCCAATGGTGCAGCTGGACGGCGGCCGCTTTGCCACTTCCGATTTAAATGATCTTTACCGCCGGGTGATCAATCGCAATAACAGATTGAAGCGCCTGATGGATCTGGGCGCCCCGGATATTATTGTCCGCAATGAAAAACGGATGCTCCAGGAGGCAGTGGATGCCTTGATTGATAATGGCCGGCGCGGCCGCCCGGTGACGGGCCCCGGTAACCGCCCCTTAAAATCTCTTTCCGATATGCTGAAAGGGAAACAGGGCCGCTTTCGTCAGAACCTGCTGGGCAAACGGGTGGATTATTCCGGCCGTTCGGTGATCGTGGTCGGGCCGGAGCTGCAATTCCATCAATGCGGCTTGCCCAAGGAAATGGCCTTGGAGCTTTTCAAGCCCTTTGTGATGAAGCGCCTGGTTCAGGACGGTTATGCCCATAATATCAAAAATGCCAAGCGGATGGTAGAGCGGGTACGCTCCGAGGTTTGGGATGTCCTGGAGGAAGTTATCCGGGAACATCCGGTACTCCTAAACCGGGCTCCCACCTTGCACCGCCTGGGTATTCAAGCCTTTGAGCCGGTTTTGGTAGAAGGAAGGGCGCTGCAGATCCATCCCCTGGTATGTACGGCTTATAATGCCGACTTCGATGGCGACCAAATGGCAGTTCATGTACCTCTTTCTGCTGAAGCCCAAGCCGAAGCCCGGATTTTAATGCTTTCCCCCAATAATATCTTAAACCCCAAAGACGGGCGGCCCGTGGCTACCCCTACCCAGGATATGGTCTTGGGTACCTATTATTTGACCCAGATCCGGGATGGAGAGGTGGGCGAAGGCAAAGTTTTTTATGGTTATAACGAAGCATACAGCGCCTATTTGGAGGGGGCTGTCAGCCTTCATGCTAAAATTTGGATACCAAAACCTCCCGAATGGGATAAAATCTGGATCAACAAAAATCAGGAAGTCTCTTTTGAACAGCACCCGGATGGCCGCTATAAACGCCTGGAAACCAGTGTTGGCCGCTTGATATTTAATTATGAAATCCCTATGAGTCAGGAAATGGGATTTTTTAACAGCGAAGTGGATAAAAAAGTGCTGGGGTCCATTGTGGACCGCTGTTATCGCCGTTTAGGCCAAAGCGGAACCGCCGGCTTGCTGGATGGGGTCAAAGCATTGGGCTTTAAATATTCCACCCAGGCCGGGATCACCATTGGCATAGAGGATATCAAAGTTCCCGAGGCCAAAAAACAGATCATGGCCGATGCCGAAGAGGAAATACTCCGGGTGGAGGATGATTTCCGGATGGGCCTTATCAGCGAGGATGACCGTTATCAGGCTACCATCGATGTCTGGAATCAGGCTACCGACGATGTGACCAAGGAGTTAATGAATAATCTGGATAAATTTAATCCCATTTTTATGATGGCCAATTCCGGGGCCAGGGGAAATGTACAGCAGATCCGCCAGCTGGCAGGGGCTCGCGGCCTGATGGCCGACCCCTCCGGCCGGATCATCGACTTGCCCATCAAAGCCAATTTCCGGGAAGGCTTGACAGTTTTGGAATTTTTTATCTCGACTCACGGCGCCCGCAAAGGATTGGCCGATACCGCCCTGCGTACTGCCGACTCCGGCTATTTGACCCGCCGCCTGGTCGATGTGGCCCAGGAAGTAATTGTCCGGGAGGATGATTGCGGTGACAGCCAGGGCATCTGGGTGGAAGGTATCCGGGATATCGAAACTCTGATCGAGCGTATAGACGGGCGTTTTTTGAACCAAAATATAGTTGATAAAGAAACCGGGGAAATAATTTTTGCCCAAGGCATTTTTATTGATTCGGATCTGGCGGTCCAGATCGAAAAGTATCTGTTTATGTTACCGGAAGCCGAACGCAGGGTCAATATCCGCTCCGTCCTAACCTGCCGTACCCGCTATGGGGTTTGCCGCACCTGCTATGGCCGCAACCTGGCCACCGGGGATATCGTGGATATCGGGGAAGCGGTGGGCACCATAGCCGCCCAGTCTATCGGCGAGCCGGGCACCCAGCTGACCATGCGTACCTTCCATACCGGGGGGGTGGCCGGTGATGATATTACCCAAGGTTTACCCCGGGTAGAGGAGCTGTTTGAGGCCCGTAAACCCAAAGGCCAGGGTGTCATAGCCGAATATGACGGAATTGTCAGCATCGGTGATGACCAGGGCCGCCGCAATGTCCAGATCCTGGGCGTAGGCGATCAGACCGGGCAGGTACTGGCCGAATATCATATTGCCTATGGTTCCACCATGAAGGTACAGGACGGAGAAATGATCGAGGCCGGGGACGAACTGACCGAAGGCTCGATCAACCCCCACGATCTGCTGGCTGTGAAAGGCGTGCGCGGGGTGCAAATGTACCTGCTGAGGGAAGTGCAGCGGGTCTATCGCCTCCAAGGGGTGGATATCAATGATAAGCATATCGAAATCATGGTCCGGCAGATGATGAAAAAGGTAAAAGTAGAAGGAGTAGGCGATACCAATTTGCTGCCCGGCGCCGTGATGGATGCTTTTGATTTTACAAGTGTCAACGAAAGAATAGATTTGGACGGCGGCGAACAGGCGGATGCCAATCCCATGCTTTTAGGGATCACCAAAGCCTCCCTGGCCACAGATTCCTTCCTCTCGGCCGCTTCTTTCCAGGAAACCACCAGGGTACTGACCGATGCAGCCATCAAGGGCAAGGTAGATCCTCTGTTGGGTCTGAAAGAAAATGTAATAATAGGCAAACTGATCCCGGCAGGCACCGGCTTCGCCCGCTACCGCAATATCCTGGTTTATGACGCCCAGGAGAAGGAACAACTGGAAGCAGCCAAAAGCCGGGATCTGGCAGAAATAGATGCCCTGGATCAATTAGTTGAAGAGGTAGCGGACAGAATTCCTGATGTTTCTTAATTTTTTACTTGACAACCCAGGGAATTAGTGTTAGAATATTTAACGTGCGCCGTTTAAGGAGGTTTGACCTGCGATGAGCGAACAAATCATGCCCCAGGGCAAAAAAGCAGTGGGCAGCAAAGAAACTTTAAAGGCAGTAGAAAATGGTGTAGCCGATAAAGTTTTTATAGCCAAAAACGCAGAAAAAAGGGTTACCTTACCCTTAATCGAAGCCTGCCAGCAAAACCAGGTTCCCATTATAGAGGTAGAAACCATGGATGAGCTAGGCAAAGCCTGCGAAATAACAGTAAAAGCCGCCGCCGCCGCACTATTAGTTCATAATGCGTAATTCGTAATCGAATGAAGAATTATGAATTCATAACTAAACCACAACCTCACTACCAACAAAATCTTTTAATAAAATAAAAGAAAACGCAAAGCGTTTTTTCAACAACTATTCAATATTCATTATTCACTATTCAATGTCTTTACAGAGGGGGGGTAAATGTTTTGCCGACGATTAATCAATTGGTAAGGAAACAAAGGGAAGTGAGTATAAAAAAATCTACCGCGCCCGCTTTAAAGGAATGTCCCCAAAAGCGGGGCGTTTGCACCAGGGTTTATACCACCACCCCCAAAAAGCCCAATTCCGCTTTGCGTAAAGTGGCCAGGGTCAGGCTTTCACACGGGGTCGAGGTTACATCCTATATTCCCGGTGTCGGTCATAACTTGCAGGAACACTCGGTAACCCTGGTACGGGGCGGCCGGGTAAAAGATCTGCCGGGGGTGCGTTATCATATCATCCGGGGTGCCTTAGATACCGCCGGAGTCTCAGGCCGCGGCCAAGCCCGCAGCAAATACGGCGCCAAAAGACCGAAGACAAAAGCGAAGAAATAGCAGCAAAGCTGCTATAGTTCTAAGTTTTGAATTTTGAGTTCTGAATGATTGAAAAAAATTAATGATTTTTCTTGATTATATTAAATAAAATGCGGAGCATTTTTCAGCAATTCAAAACTCAAAACTCAAAATTTAAAATTCCGCATCGAAGGTGCGGCAAAGGGGTGAAAGTAATGCCAAGGCGTGGCAATGTATCTAAACTGGTGATCTTGCCGGATCCTGTCCATCACAGCAAGGTTTTAACCAAATTTATCAACCAGATCATGCTGGACGGGAAAAAGGGGATCGCCGAATCAATAGTTTACGGGGCTTTTGATATCATCAAAAGCAAAACCGGTCAGGAACCTATGGAAGTCTTTAACCTGGCAATGAAAAATGTGATGCCTGTGCTGGAAGTAAAAGCCCGCCGGGTAGGGGGCGCCAACTATCAGGTACCGATAGAAGTACGGGCTGACCGCCGTCAGGCTTTGGGTATCCGCTGGCTGGTACTTTTTGCCCGCAAACGTTCCGGCAAAAGCATGGAAGAAAAACTGGCCGGAGAACTGATGGATGCCGCCAACAACACCGGCGCCTCTGTCAAAAAACGGGAAGACACCCATAAAATGGCCGAGGCAAACCGGGCGTTTGCGCATTACCGCTGGTAATGCGAGTGCGGAGTTTTGAGTGTTGAATGTTGAGTGCCGGAGGTTTTTGCTGCGCAAAAACTATCATTCAATAAAAAGGGTTTCGCATAACGAAACTTCAATAAACTCAAAATTCAACACTCAAAACTCAAAACTCGACGAAGGAGACGTCATGTCTAGGGAATTTTCTTTGCAAAAAACTCGAAATATTGGCATCATGGCCCATATCGACGCCGGTAAAACCACTACCACCGAGCGGATCTTGTTTTATACCGGCAAGGTCCACCGTACCGGTGAGGTGCATGACGGCGCTGCTACTATGGATTATATGGTGCAAGAACAAGAGCGGGGGATCACTATCACTTCCGCCGCTACTACTTGTTTTTGGCAGGATCATAGGATCAATATTATAGATACACCCGGGCACGTTGACTTTACTGTAGAGGTGGAACGCTCCTTGCGGGTGTTGGATGGGGCCGTGGCCGTGTTCTGCTCGGTGGGTTGTGTGGAACCGCAATCGGAAACGGTTTGGCGTCAGGCAGACCACTATGGCGTACCCCGTATTGCTTATATCAATAAGATGGACCGGGTCGGCGCCGACTTTTTCCGGGCTATAGAAATGATCCGTCAGCGCTTATCGGCCAATCCCGTGGCCCTGCAAATCCCTATCGGGGGCGAGGAGAACTTTCTTGGCCTGGTAGACTTGATCAAAATGGAAGCCAATATCTATACCGATAAAGAAGGCCGGGAGATCGAAATTCAGGAGATCCCCGAAGATTTACGGGAGCTGGCTCAGGAATACCGGGATAAAATGATTGAAGCGGCGGCCGAATACGATGAAGAACTGACCCTCAAATATCTGGAGGGGGAAGAGCTTACTGAAGAAGAAATCATCAGGGGCTTGCGCCGGGCTACTTTGGCAGTAGCCGTTACCCCGGTGCTATGCGGCTCCTCATTTAAAAATAAAGGGGTGCAGCAGCTGCTGGATGCCGTTGTTTATTTTCTGCCCGCCCCTACCGATGTTGCCGATATCCAGGGAACGGATGCTAACGGCGAGAGCATTGTCCGCCATTCTACCGACGACGAGCCTTTTGCGGCCCTGGCTTTTAAGATTATCACTGACCCTTATGTGGGGAAGCTGACATTTTTCAGAGTTTATTCCGGGGTCTTAAATAACGGTTCTTATGTCTATAATAGTACTAAAGGCAAAAAAGAGCGGGTCGGGCGCCTTTTGCAAATGCATGCCAACTCCCGGGAGGAAATACCGCATGCCTATGCCGGTGATATATTGGCAGCGGTAGGGCTTAAATTTACCGCGACCGGGGATACGCTCTGTGCGGAAAACTCCCAGGTGATACTGGAATCCATGGATTTCCCCGATCCGGTCATTGATGTTTCCATTGAGCCCAAAACTACTGCCGACCAGGATAAAATGGCGCTTGCCTTGCAAAAATTGACGGAAGAAGATCCTACTTTCCGGATCCGTTCCAATATCGAGACCGGACAGACTCTGATTGCCGGTATGGGCGAACTGCATTTGGAGATTATTGTTGACCGCCTGCTCCGGGAGTTTCGGGTCGATGCCAATGTGGGCAAGCCTCAAGTGGCTTATAAAGAAACCATTCGCAGTTCCGTCAAGGGCGTAGGCAAACACGTGCGTCAAACCGGCGGCCACGGCCAGTACGGGCATTGCGTAGTAGAATTTGAACCCCAGGAACCGGGAGCCGGTTTCGTCTTTGAAAACAAAATTGTGGGCGGGGTAATACCCAAAGAATTTATTGCCCCGGTAGAAGCAGGTATTAAAGAAGCTATGGAAAACGGCATTTTAGCCGGCTATCCGGCGGTGGACATCAAAGCCACTCTGGTAGACGGCAGTTTCCATGAGGTGGATTCTTCGGAAATGGCCTTTAAAATCGCAGGGTCCCTGGCCTTCAAAGACGGGACTGCCAAAGCCATGCCGGTTATTTTAGAGCCTGTCTTCAAAATCGAAATCTCTGTACCGGAAGAATATATGGGTGATGTCATAGGCGATCTCAACTCCCGCCGGGGCAGGATGGAAGGCGTAGAGCTAAAAGGCGGCCTGCAAATAATCCGGGGCTATGTACCCCTATCCGAAATGTTCGGCTACGCCACAGACCTACGCTCCAAAACCCAAGGCCGCGGCACGTATACCATGCAATTTGACCACTACTTCGAGGTACCGAAGAATATAACCGAGAGTATTGTCGTAAGACACCGAGGGTATTGACAATTGACAATTGACGATTGACAATTGACAATTTTTTGGAAGGTTTTGCTTCGCAAAACCGATTATTGAACTAAAAGATGGTTTTATTAAATAAAAGTTTCGCAGAGCGAAACAACAACAATTGTCCATTGTCCATTGTCAATTGTCAATTGAAAAACCCCGGTTACAGCAGGATTTTCCTGTATAGATAAAGATAAATTAAAAACTACGAAGGTAAATTTTACAAAAACGGAGGTAGAATTAAATGGCCAAGCAAAAATTCGAAAGAACAAAACCGCATGTTAACGTAGGGACAATTGGTCACGTTGACCACGGGAAAACAACCTTGACCGCGGCAATCACCACCTGCCTTGCCAAAGTAGGGGGCGCGGTAGTTACCACTTATGAGCAAATCGACGCGGCGCCGGAAGAAAAAGCCAGGGGCATCACCATCAACACCGCCCACGTGGAATATCAAACCGAAGCCCGCCACTATGCCCATGTCGACTGCCCCGGACACGCCGACTATGTCAAAAACATGATCACAGGCGCAGCCCAGATGGACGGAGCTATCCTGGTGGTCAGTGCAGCCGACGGCCCCATGCCCCAAACCCGGGAGCATATCGTTTTGGCCCGCCAGGTGGGCGTGCCCTATATCATCGTTTATATGAACAAAGTAGATCTGGTTGACGATCCCGAGCTGATAGAGCTGGTGGAAATGGAGATCCGCGACCTCTTGAGCGCCTATGAATTCCCCGGGGACGATATCCCGATTATTGCCGGTTCCGCCCTCAAAGCCGGTGAATGCGGCTGCGGCGAGCGGGACTGCCCCAGTTGCGGTTCTATTTGGCAATTAATGGATGCGGTAGACAGCTATATCCCCACTCCCGAGCGGGATAAAGACAAGCCCTTCCTGATGCCGATCGAGGATGTCTTCACCATCACCGGCCGGGGCACTGTTGTGACAGGCCGGGTAGAAAGAGGCCAGGTCAAGGTCAGTGACCAGGTGCATATAGTCGGTTTGCGCGATGAGCCCAAGGGTACCGTAGTTACCGGGGTGGAAATGTTCCGCAAATTGATGGATTATGCGGAAGCCGGGGATAATATCGGCTGCCTGCTGCGGGGTATCGACCGCAAAGAGGTGGAGCGGGGCCAGGTATTGGCCAAGCCCGGCAGTATCAATCCCTATACCAAGTTTTCCGGTCAGGTTTATGTTTTGACCAAGGAAGAAGGCGGCCGCCATACCCCGTTCTTTAACGGCTACAGGCCCCAATTCTATTTCCGGACCACGGATGTGACCGGGGTAGCCAATCTGCCGGCAAATGTGGAAATGGTGATGCCAGGGGACCACATCACCATGGATATAGAACTGATCACCCCCATAGCAATAGAAGAAGGCCTGCGTTTCGCTATCCGCGAAGGCGGAAGGACAGTAGGCTCCGGCGTCGTCACCGGCAACCTTGGATAAAGCAGTTAGGAATTAGGAGTTAGGAATTAGAAGTTGAAAATTCCTCATTCCTAATTCCTCATTCTCTCGCAAGGCGAGAGCACAGATGCGATGAAGCGGGAGGTTGCTCCGGTTGGAGGTAATTCCCGTGGAGAATGTCTGTCAATAATACAGGCGAATTAGGAGGAATACCCAATGGGAAAACAAAGAATCAGGATCCGGCTCAAGGCTTTTGATCATAAACTATTGGATCTGTCTGCGGTAAAAATTGCGGAAACTGCCAAACGTACGGGGGCAGGTGTCAGCGGCCCTATTCCGCTGCCCACGGAAAAAAATATCTATACTATATTGCGTTCCCCCCATGTTAACAAGGATTCCAGAGAGCAATTTGAAATGAGGACCCACAAGCGTCTCATTGATATTCTGGATCCTACTGCCAAAACCATGGACGCCATGATGAGGCTGGATCTCCCCGCAGGCGTCGACATCGAAATCAAGCTGTAGAATTCAGAAGTCAGAATTCAGAAGTCAGAATTTTATATATTTTCGCCCCGCGAAAATATATAAAACCAACCATTCTGAAATTTCAAACTCTGACACCCAACCTCAAAAACCAGATGTTTTTAATTTAAATAAAAGAAACGCGGAGCGTTTCCTCCGCAACTATTCATTATTCACTATTCATTATTCACTGCCTTCGGCTCAGCCGGAAGGCGTGAAGAAAGCAAAATCGAGCAATACCGACGCCAAGGTAACTCGAGAGAAAAACGGGGGTGCCGTTTATGGCAAAGGCGATACTTGGGAAAAAACTGGGTATGACCCAGATTTTCAATGAGGAAGGCAAGATTGTTCCGGTTACTGTTATTGAGGCAGGACCTTGCCTGATATCTCAAATCAAAACCATAGATAATGATGGTTATGAAGCAATTCAAATCGGCTTCGGTGATGTGCGGCCGGTTGCTCTCAACAAGCCCCAATCAGGGCATTTTAAGAAAAATGGCTTGCTGCCCCGCCGCTTTTTGCGGGAAATCCGGGTGGAATCGACAGCTGATTATCAAATAGGCCAGGAACTGAAAGCAGATCTCTTTGCCCCAGGGGATAAAGTGGATATTTCCGGAATTTCCAAAGGCAAAGGCTTTGCCGGGACCATCAAACGCTGGAATGACCACCGCGGTCCCATGAGCCATGGTTCTAAAAGCCATCGCCGCCCTGCTTCCGCCGGGGCTAAAGGACCGGCCCGGGTTTTTAAAGGCAAGCATGCCCCCGGGCATATGGGCGGAGAAAGGGTTACGGTGCAAAACCTGCAAGTCGTTAAAATTGACGGGGAACGCAACCTGCTCTTGGTGCGAGGCGCTGTTCCCGGCCCCAAGCAAGGTTTGCTTTTCATCAAAGCCAGTATTAAAAAATAAAAAACATCCGACTTCTGAACAGGAAGGATTGGTGAAACATGACCGAGATTGATATTTATGATAGAAGCGGGCAGACCATAGGCCAGGTTGAATTAAGCGATGCCGTTTTTGGCCGTCAGGTCAATGAACCCTTGATGCACCAGGCAGTTGTCACTTATTTGGCAGCCCGCCGGGCCGGCACCCATTCTGTTAAGACCCGGGCCGAGGTAAGAGGCGGCGGCAAAAAGCCCTGGCGGCAAAAAGGCACCGGCCGGGCCAGAGTAGGTTCCAGCCGTAACCCGGTTTGGCGCGGGGGCGGCGTGGCCTTTGGTCCTCAGGTGCGCTCTCATGCGGTGGCTATACCGAAAAAAATGCGCCGGCTGGCTCTGTTGTCCGCCCTCTCACTTAAAAATAAGGAAAATAAAATTGTCGTGGTAGATGAGCTGGATTTTTCCGCTCCTAAAACCAGGGAAATGGCTCAAACCCTCAGCAATCTTTCTGCCAATAATGCCTTGGTTGTCCTGGGACCGGAAGATGATAATGCGCTTCTTTCCGCCCGCAACCTGCCCAAGGTGGGGGTCCTCTCCTATAATGGTCTTAACACCTATAGTGTACTTCGCCACGAGAAATTAGTTATTACTAAAGAAGCTTTAGAACTGCTGGAAGGGGTGCTGGTAAATGCGTGATCCCCATGATGTCCTGATCAAGCCCATGATTTCCGAAAAGTCGATGGGCCTGATGGCAGAAAATAAATATTCTTTCTTTGTGGACCGGAATGCTAATAAAATCGAAGTCAAATATGCGGTGGAAACTCTGTTTAGAGTTACGGTGCTGAATGTAACCACCCGCAATATCAAAGGCAAGCTAAGAAGAATGGGCCGCTATCAGGGTTTTCGCCCATCGACCAAAAGAGCTATTGTCACCCTGAAACCTGGGGACAAAATTGAAGTATTTGAAGGATTAACTTAAACAGAGGCCAGATGACAGAGGCCAGATCTTGTAGCTTTGCTTAGGCAAAGCAGTATTAAAGCTGAATATGGTACTATGAGCCTAAGCGTAAGGAGGAATAGTTCAATTGGGTATTAAAAAATATAAGCCTACTTCCCCCGGGCGCCGTGATATGACTGTTTCCACTTTTGAGGAAATTACCACTTCTGTCCCGGAAAAATCTCTCTTGGAGCCCTTGAAAAAGAATTCCGGCCGCAATAATCAAGGCCGTCTGACCATGCGCCATCAAGGCGGCGGTCATAAGCGGCGCTTTCGGGTGATCGACTTTAAACGGGATAAGGATAATATCCCGGCTAAGGTAGCAACTATCGAATACGATCCCAATCGTACCGCCAATATTGCTCTGCTCAACTATGCCGATGGGGAAAAACGTTATATCATTGCCCCTCAGGGTATATCCGTAGGCGATGTGCTGGTTTCCGGCCGGGAGGTGGATATCCGTCCGGGTAATGCCTTGCCCTTAGCTTCCATTCCTGTGGGCACCGTGGTTCATAATGTGGAAATGCTGCCGGGCCGGGGCGCCAAAATGGGCCGCTCAGCCGGAAGCACGATTCAACTGATGGCCAAGGAAGGCAAATATGCCACCCTGCGGATGCCCTCCGGAGAAATGCGGATGGTGTTGGTCAACTGCCGGGCTACGATAGGGCAGGTGGGCAATGCAGATCAAGGCAATATCACTATCGGCAAAGCCGGCCGCAACCGCTGGAAAGGGATCCGGCCCACTAACCGCGGCGTGGTTATGAACCCGGTAGATCACCCCCACGGAGGCGGTGAAGGCCGCAGCCCGGTAGGCCGCAATCCGGTCACACCTTGGGGAAAACCGGCCCTGGGCGCCAAAACCCGTAAGCGCAACAAACAATCCAACAGGATGATCATCAAACACAGAACGAACAAATAAAGTTGCAATGGAGAATGGAGAATGGAGAATTGAGAATTATAGATGTTTTTGCAAAGCAAAAACTACAATCATTCTCCATTATCAATTCTCAATTCTCAATTCTTTTGTAACGGAGGTTAAGTCTTATGACGAGATCGCTAAAAAAAGGTCCTTATTGCCAGGAAAGGCTTTTGGAGCGGATTGAAAAAATGAACGATAGCGGCGACAAAAAAGTCTTGAAAACCTGGTCCCGCCGTTCCACGATTTTTCCGCAAATGGTGGGCCATACTATTGCCGTCCACGATGGGCGCAAACATGTCCCGGTTTATGTAACCGAGGATATGGTTGGCCATAAGCTAGGGGAATTTGCCGTAACCCGTTTCTTTAGAGGGCACGGATCCAAAGCCGAACGCTCCAGCGGAGCAAGGTAGGTAAAGTTTTGAGCTTTGAGTGCTGAGTTTTGAGTTTTTGAAGTTTCGCTATGCGAAACGCTTTAGTTAACAGGCTTTGCGAAGCAAGGCTTTCCAAAACTCAAAACTCAAAATTCAACACTCAAACCTCCGCGCCGAAGGCGCGGCCGAAGGGAGGAAATAATTTTGGAAGCAAGAGCTGTCGCCAAATATATGCGCATTTCCCCGCGAAAAGCCCGTTTGGTCATTGACTTGATCCGGGGCAAAAAAGTGGATGAAGCCGAAGCCATTCTTCGCTTTACCCCCAACAAAGCAGCGGAATTTACAATCAAGGTTTTGCGCTCAGCTACGGCCAATGCGGAACACAATCTGAACCTGAGCCGGGAGGATTTAATCGTCACCCAAGCTTATGTCGATCAAGGCCCCAGCCTGAAAAGGTTTAAACCGCGGGCTATGGGCCGGGCTGATAGAATGTTGCACCGCATGAGCCATATTACTGTGGCCGTAGGGGAGAGGGAGGAGGTCTAGGCCCATGGGTCAGAAGGTAAACCCTAAGGGGTTCCGTATCGGAGTTATCAAGGACTGGGATACCCGCTGGTATGCCGGGAAAAAAGAATTTAAAGATCTGCTTTATGAGGACTATGAGGTCCGCAAATATGTAAAAAAGCGGCTTTTTGCCACCGGTATATCCCGGATCGAAATAGAAAGAGCTGCCCAAAGGCTGAAACTGAATATTCATACCGCCAAACCGGGCCTGGTTATCGGCCGCAACGGTCAGGAGATCGAAGCTTTGCGCCGGGATCTGGAAAAAATGACCGGGAAAAAGGTAAATATCAATATTACCGAAATCAAGCGGCCGGAAGTAGATGCTCAATTGGTTGCTGAAAATGTAGCCGCCAGCCTGGAAAAGCGGATCGCTTTTCGCCGGGCTATGAAACAAACTATGCAACGCACTATTCGTATGGGTGCGGAAGGCATCAAAATCATGTGTTCCGGACGTTTGGCCGGAGCGGAAATTGCCCGTACCGAGCGTTATGCCGAGGGCAAAGTGCCTCTGCACACCCTACGGGCGGATATTGATTATGGTTTTGCCGAGGCCAACACCGCCTATGGCAAAATCGGGGTCAAGGTTTGGATTTATAAAGGGGAAATTTTGCCCCCAAAAGCTAAAACGACAGAATTCAATGCCGGGGAGGGGGGCAAATAGAATGTTATTGCCGAAAAGAGTTAAATTCCGCCGCCAGCACCGCGGCAAGATGAGAGGAACAGCCCAAAGAGGCAACACCATTTCCTATGGAGAGTTTGGGATGCAGGCCCTGGAATGCGGCTGGATCACCAGCCGCCAAATCGAGGCTTCCCGTATTGCAATGACCCGCTATATTAAGCGGGGCGGCCAAGTTTGGATCAAAATCTTCCCCCACAAGCCGGTGACAGAAAAGCCGGCGGAAACCAGGATGGGTAGCGGTAAAGGTTCCCCGGAATATTGGGTGGCTGTAGTGAAACCGGGCCGGGTGATGTTTGAAATCGCCGGCGTTTCTGAAGAGCTGGCCAAGGAGGCTATCCGCCTGGCGCAGCATAAGCTGCCCATAAAAACCCGCTTTATCAGGCGGGAGGATGTAGGTGGTGAAGCCAATGAAAGCTGATAAACTGCGCGATCTTTCTCCGGACGAATTACTGAGAAAAGAGGCAGACTTAAAAGCCGAGCTTTTTAATCTTCGTTTTCGTTCGGCTACCGGTCAGCTGGAAAATCCCTTGCAGATTAATTTGCTGAAAAAAGATCTGGCCCGGGTAAAAACAATCATCCGAGAAAACCAACTAAAGAGCAGTTAATTGGAGGAAAATATGGAAGATATTATCAAGAGAAATTCGCGTAAGACCCGGATCGGGATCGTGGTCAGCGATAAAATGGATAAAACCGTGGTGGTAAAGGTTGAATCCCGGGTACGCCATCCTCTTTATGGTAAAATCACCCGTTCCACCAAAAAATTCAAAGCCCATGACGAAGAAAACAGCGCCAAAATAGGGGATAAAGTCCAAATAATGGAAACCCGCCCCCTCTCCAAAGACAAGCGCTGGAGAGTAGAAACAATATTAGAGCGGGCACTCTAATATTGAATTGAGAATGGATAATGGAGAATTGAGAATGTTCTTTTCAATTCTCAATTCTCAATTCTCAATTCTCAATTCGCGAAGCAAAGGAGGGCTTGTTATGATTCAGGCCGAAACCAGATTAAAAGTCGGAGATAATACCGGCGCTAAGGAGCTGCTTTGTATTAAGGTTTTGGGTGGTTCCCGCCGTAAATATGCCACAGTAGGCGATGTTATTGTTTGTACAGTAAAAGAAGCCTCCCCCGGCGGTGTGGTGAAAAAGGGTGATGTGGTCAGAGCTGTGATCGTTCGCACCAAAAAAGAAATCCGCCGTCCGGATGGCTCCTATATCCGTTTTGATGAAAATTCCGGTGTCATCATCAATGACGCCAGGCAGCCTGCCGGTACCCGCATTTTTGGCCCGGTAGCCCGGGAATTGCGGGATAGGGATTTTATGAAAATAGTCTCTTTAGCTCCGGAAGTGCTGTAGGGAAGGAAGTGAAAGAATGGCTGAACAAGCGAAAAAGCATAAGATCCACGTCAAGAAAGGCGATACGGTGGTGGTGATTTCCGGCAAGGACAAAGGAAGAAAAGGCAAAGTCCGTTCCGTGGAACCCAAGACCGGCCGGGTTTTTGTGGAAAAAGTCAATCTCGTCAGCCGCCATACCCGCCCCACCAAGGCGGCGCCCCAAGGGGGCATTGTCAAACAGGAGGCTGCTATTGATTGCTCCAATGTTATGATTTATTGCAGCCGTTGCGGGCGGCCTGTGCGGATCGGCAAAGACCTGCAAATAAGCGGGGAACGTTTACGCAAATGTGTTATTTGCGGCGATCTTTTTGATAAATAAACGGGGGAAGGAGGAGAAACTTTTATGGCAAGGCTAAAGGAACGTTATAATACGGAAATACGCCAAAAGCTGCAGGAAAAATTCAGCTATGGCAATGTGATGGAAATTCCCAAAGTCGGCAAGGTTGTAGTCAATATGGGCTTGGGGGAGGCTATCCAAAACCCCAAAGCTTTGGATGCTGCCGTCAATGATATAAAAATCATCACCGGACAAAAGCCCATCATCACCAAGGCTAAAAAGTCTATTGCTGCTTTTAAATTGCGTCAGGGGATGTCCATTGGCTGTAAAGTGACCCTGCGGGGCGAGAGAATGTATGAGTTTGTAGATAAATTGATCTCCGCCGCTCTCCCCCGGGTCCGGGATTTCAAAGGGGTTTCTGCTAATGCTTTTGACGGCAGAGGCAATTATACCCTGGGATTGAAGGAACAATTGATTTTCCCGGAGATCGAATACGATAAAATCGACCGGCTGCGGGGCCTGGAAGTGGCTTTTGTCACTACCGCCAAAACCGACGAAGAATGCCGGGAGTTGCTGCACTTAATGGGAATGCCATTCGCTGATAAATAGTCTTGCGAATATTTATCAGCACGGAAAATGGAAAAAGGTGTCTAGAAACCTATAAGTAAGGAGGTAGGCCAATGGCCAAGACTTCAATGCTGGTGAAGCAAAAACGCAAGCCCAAGTTTCGGGTGCAGGGCTATAATCGCTGCAGTATTTGCGGCCGTCCTCATGCCTATATGCGTAAATTCGGGATCTGCCGGATTTGCTTCCGAAATTTGGCTTATAAAGGTGAAATACCCGGTATCACCAAGTCCAGTTGGTGATTAATGGAAGGAGGTTTTTACAGTGGTTGTTACTGACCCTATCGCCGATTTCTTGACCAGGATCCGCAATGCCAATATGGTTTATCTGGATAAAGTGGAGGTTCCTGCTTCACGCACCAAAATGGGCCTGGCCAATATCCTGAAAGAAGAAGGCTTTATCAAAGATGTCGAATATATTGAAGACGGCAAACAGGGGATCATCCGCATGTACCTGAAATATGGGGCAGGCGGGAAACAAAGGGTCGTTACCGGATTGAAACGGATTTCCCGCCCCGGTTTGCGGGTTTATGCGAAAAAGGATGAATTGCCGCGGGTTTTGGGTGGCTTGGGCATTGCCATCGTTTCCACCTCCAGCGGCTTAATGACCGATAAAAGCGCACGCAAACAAGGCTTGGGCGGAGAAGTCCTCTGCTATGTCTGGTAGACAGAAGACAGAGGTCAGAGGACAGAGGACAGAGGACAGAACGGGTTAGGTTTTGCTTCGCAAAACGTTGAAGCTAAGACCTAATACTCCTTCTTCCGTCTTTTGGATTCTGAATTAGAAGTAGGGAGTCAGAAGTTAGAAGTCTAAAGACAGAAGAGGTTAGGTTTTCGTTCCGCGATAACTATTGAAGCAAATAATAGATATTCTGTCTTCTGTCTTCTGGCATCTGACATCTGATTTAGGAGGTGTAACTATGTCTCGTATAGGTAGAATGCCTATAACTTTGCCTGCCGGGGTGGAAGTGGCTATTGATGGTGTGCGGGTGGATGTCAAGGGACCCAAAGGGGCTTTGAGCCGGGAATTCTTTCCGGAAATCCAAATTGTGGAGGAAGACGGCGTTTTGCGGGTCATGCGCTCCAGTGATAAACCCCAGCAGCGTTCTTTGCACGGTTTGACCCGGGCTCTGCTTTCCAATATGGTAGTGGGTGTTTCCAAAGGTTTTGAAAAAAAACTGGAGCTGGTGGGTGTGGGCTACCGTGCCGCTAAAGCCGGTTCTAATTTAGTTCTTACCGTAGGCTATTCCCATCCGGTTGAAATGGATCCCGGACCCGATCTTTCTATTGAAGTTCCCGCGCCTAACCGGATCACCGTCAGCGGTATCGACCGGGAGAAAGTAGGGGCTTTTGCCGCCAATATCCGAAAAGTACGCCCGCCGGAGCCCTATAAAGGCAAAGGCATTAAATACGAAGGCGAAATACTGAAACGTAAAGCCGGCAAAGCAGGAGCTAAATAGGAATTGAGAATGGAAAATGGGAAATGGAGAATTATTGATGTTTTTGTGGAGCAAAAACCTTCATTACATTCTCAATTCTCAATTCTCCATTCTTTATGACTTCCAGGGAGGGATATAATCCTCCTAATGATGATAGGAAGGAAGTAATATTATGTATAAGCCTATTCGGAGAAAAGATATCCGGGTTAAGAAGCATTATCGTATCCGGAAGAATATCAGCGGTACGGCAGCTTGCCCCCGTTTGGCGGTCTATCGCAGCCTGAAGCATATTTATGCCCAGGTTATTGATGATGTACAAAGAGTGACTTTGGCGGCTGCCTCCACCCTGGATCCTTCTTTAAGAGGGGAATATGGCGGAAATAAAGCAGCCGCAAAAAAAGCCGGACTGTTGCTGGCGGAAAAAGCTCAAGCTAAAGGTGTTAAGAAAGTTATTTTCGACCGGGGCGGTTTGGTTTATCATGGCCGGGTGGCGGCTTTGGCCGAGGGCGCCAGAGAAGGCGGACTGGATTTCTAAAGGAGGTTAAGTAATGGCTATCATCAAAGAAGAAGCCAATGCAACAGAGTTACAGGAGAAAGTAGTCTATATCAACCGGGTTGCCAAGGTTGTTAAAGGCGGCCGCCGTTTCAGCTTCAGCGCTTTGGTTGTGGTTGGGGACGGCAACGGTAATGTAGGCGCCGGTATGGGTAAAGCCGGGGAAGTTCCGGAAGCCATCCGTAAAGGTGTGGAAGATGCCAAAAAGAATATGGACAAGGTCAATATTTTAAACGGCACCATTCCCCACGAGGCTATTGGCCGTTTTGGCGCCGGCAGAGTAATGCTCAAGCCTGCTTCCGAAGGTACGGGAGTGATTGCGGGCGGCCCGGTGCGGGCGGTTTTGGAGTGTTGCGGCGTCCGGAACATTCTCACAAAATCTTTGGGCTCCAACAATGCCGTTAATATGGTGAAGGCGACCCTGGCCGGTTTGAAATCCATGAAAACCGTTGAGGAGGTTTCCCGCTTGCGCGGCAAAACCCCTCAGGAAATCTTGGGTTAAGGAGGGAGAACAAATGGCGAAAATAAAAATCACCCTCACAAAAAGCCCGATCGGCTATGAGGCCTCTCAACGCAGAACCGCCGAATCCTTGGGTTTGCGCAAGCTCCATTCCTCAGTAGTGCAGGAAGACACGCCGGACATCCTGGGTAAAGTGCGGACTATCGCTCACCTGCTCACTGTTGAACAAATTAGGAATGAGGAATGAGGAATGAGGAATTAATGTAACTTTGCTCCGCAAAGTATTTTATTAATTGTTTTTGCGCAGCAAAAACTACAATAACTCCTAATTCCTAATTCCTAATTCCTAATTGAAAGAAAGGATGTGTATACCATGAATCTTAGTGAACTTTCCCCTGCTCCCGGCTCGCGGCCTAAAGCTGCCCGGGTTGGCAGAGGCACCGGTTCCGGTCAGGGTAAAACTTCCGCCCGGGGGCATAAGGGCCAAAAGTCCCGTTCCGGCGGGGGTGTGCGCCCTGGCTTTGAAGGGGGCCAGATGCCTCTTTCCCGCCGCATGCCTAAGCGGGGTTTTACCAATATTTTTCGAAAAGAGATCGTCAAGGTGGATCTGGCTGCCTTAAACTACTTTGAAGATGGCTCTGTTGTGGATGCCAATTCCTTGGTGCAGGCAGGTATTATCCGTTCTGCTAAAGACGGGGTCAAAGTTTTAGCCAACGGGACCCTGACCAAACAATTGACAGTGCAATGCCCGGCTTCCAAGAAGGCCGCAGAGGAAATCACCGCAGCCGGCGGTAAAGTAGAGGTGATATAAATGCTATCATCCTTGTCAGGAATATGGAAGGTTGAGGAATTAAGAAAGAAAATAATGTTCACCTTGTTGATGTTCCTGATCTTCAGGCTGGGCGCCCATGTGCCTATACCCGGGATCGACCCGGATGCTCTTTCCAGTTTGATGGGGGCCCAGATTTTCGGTTGGCTGGATATTGTCTCCGGCGGATCATTGAAAAGATTCACTGTCTTTGCCATGGGCATTATCCCTTATATTAATGCCTCAATTATTTTGAATCTATTGACCATGGTTATCCCTTACTTCGAAAAACTGCAAAAAGAGGGACCTGAAGGCCGCAAAAAAATGACCCAATATACCCGTTACGGTACGGTAGTCTTGGGGCTCTTTCAGGCTTTTGGTATGTCTATGATGCTGCGCTCGGCTTTTACCAATCCAAGCTGGGCCAGTGTAGTGATTTCCACCATCTCTCTTACCGCAGGTACCGCGTTCTTGATGTGGCTGGGTGAGCTGATTACGGAAAAAGGCATTGGTAATGGTATTTCCCTGATCATCTTCGCCGGTATCGTTTCCCGGATCCCCACCGGAGCTGTAACTGTGTGGAATCTTATCAGCAATCGCGATATGAGCATTATTACCGTACTGCTCTTCCTTATTCTGGCCATTTTGGTCATTGCAGGTATTGTAACGGTGCAGGAGGCTCAGCGGAAAATCCCTGTGCAATATGCCAAACGGGTGGTAGGCCGCAAGACCTATGGCGGTCAAAGCACCCATGTCCCCATCAAGATCAATCAGGCCGGGGTTATCCCCATTATCTTTGCTATGTCGATTTTGATGATACCAAGTATGTTTGCAAACTTTTTCCCCGAAGGCGGTTTCTCCAGTTTTATCAGCAAGATTTTCAATATGCAACACCCGGTTTATGTGGTCACTTACGGCTTGTTGATTCTGGTTTTCACCTATTTCTATACCGCCGTCACCTTCAACACCAATGATGTGGCGGATAACCTGAAAAAATATGGCGGCTTCATTCCCGGTTTACGTCCCGGCCGCCCCACTGCGGAATATTTGGACCGGGTACTTTCCCGTATTACTTTTGCGGGAGCAATTTTTCTCACGCTTATTGCTATTATGCCGAGCATAGCCATGGCTGTCAGTGGACAGAACTTTTCTTTTGGCGGCACCTCATTGCTGATTGCCGTTGGTGTGGCTTTAGATACTATGAAACAAATCGAATCACATCTCTTATTACGCCACTATGAAGGCTTTATGAGGTAAAAAATCATGCGCATAATCCTTCTTGGTCCTCCCGGGGCCGGTAAGGGTACCCAGGCGGATATGTTGAGTAAGAAACTCTTTTTGCCCCATATTTCCACCGGGGATATGTTGCGGGCTGTGATGGGATCCGGCATGGAACTGGGACAAAAAGCAAAGGCCTATATGGATAAAGGCCAGTTGGTTCCCGATAATATCATTTTGGATATTATCCGGGACCGGATCGGCCGGCCCGATTGCCGGGAAGGCTATTTGCTGGATGGCTTTCCGCGTACTTTGCCCCAGGCCGAAGCCCTGGACGCCATGCTGGCTGCCAATGACAATGCCATTGATGTGGTGCTGAATATTCAAGTGCCTTTGGAACTCCTGCTTGAGCGCTTAACCGGACGCAGAGGTTGCCTGCAATGCGGAACAATTTACCATCAGCTATATAGTCCTACAAAAACCGAAGGTCTGTGCGATGCTTGCGGAGGATCTCTTTATCAGCGGACTGATGACTGCGAGGCCTCCGTACAAAAGCGGCTGGAAGTTTATGAGGTACAAACGGCGCCTTTGATTGCTTATTATGAAAAGCGAAAAACCTTGCAGTTTATCAACGGAAACCAGCCTGCCCATGCCGTAATGTTGGAGCTGGGTCAGGTTTTGGGATTGGATTGGGAAAAAGACTGATAGTAACTAAATCGGCCTGATGGTTTGCTTTTTGGTAAAATATGGTAAAAAGGAATATATTTCTGAAAATGGATAAATGCGTGAGGCTTAAAGGCTAATGACAAACTTTGCGGAAGAGAAGTCCTCAATTACTACCAAAGATTTAGCTCTGCCGGATTTGCGTCCCGGTCAGCTGGTACGTTCCAAGGCAGGGCGGGATAAAGGCCATTGGTATCTGGTGCTGGCCACCTCAAAGGAACGGGTTCTTTTGGTGGACGGTAAAAAAAGAGGTGCGGCCAATCCCAAAGCCAAAAATCGCTGCCATTTGCAGCCCACTCACAAAATAGCGGCTGATTTTGTGAGCAGGCTGGAAAACGGTCAGCACTTGCGCAAGGAGCATATTTCCTTTTTTCTGAGCAGCTTAGCAGAAACTGATTGATCAGTAACAACTTGTTACCAAAAAGTGGGGATTGAGAATCCGGTTTTACCGGGTTCAAAAGAAAGGAGCGGGGCAGTTGTCTAAACAAGACGCAATCGAAGTTGACGGCATCGTGGTAGAGCCCTTGCCCAATGCCATGTTTCAGGTAGAGCTGGCCAACGGCCACCGGGTTCTTGCTCACATTTCCGGTAAGATCCGCACCAACTATATCAGGATTTTACCCGGGGACAGGGTAACGGTGGAAGTAAGTCCCTACGACCTGAAAAGGGGTCGAATTGTTTACCGCTACAAATAAAAACAATTAATGGTAATAGCTGAAAACAAAGCCGTTAGTTGTTGTTTTGCGCAGCAAAACCTACCACAACTATTCACTATTCACTATTCATTATTCACTGAATTTAAAGGGGGTTTTTGCTATGAAGGTTCGGGCTTCTGTCAAACCTATTTGCGAAAAGTGCAAAATCATCAAAAGAAGAGGCAAAGTAATGGTTATTTGCCGTAATACCAAACACAAACAAACCCAAGGGTGAGCCCCTTTGGAGCTCACCCTTGGGAGTTATGAGTTGTGAGTTTTGAGTGTTGAGTGTTGAAAATCCTTTTTTTCAATCAATAAAACACGGAGTGTTTTTACAAACACTCAAAATTCAACACTCAACACTCAAAACTGCTATTCAGATGGAGGTGTTTTAACTAAATGGCACGTATCGCTGGTGTTGACCTGCCCAGGGATAAAAGGGTAGAAATTGGTCTGACCTATATTTTTGGTATCGGCTTGTCCTCTTCCCAAAGAATTCTGGCTGAAGCAGGCGTAAATCCTGATACCCGGGTCAAGAACCTCACCGAGGATGAGGCGGGGAGAATCCGCGAAGTTATTGACCGAACCTGTCAGGTAGAAGGCGACCTGCGCCGGGACATTGCCCTCAATATCAAGCGGCTTTCCGAGATTAGCTGCTATCGGGGGATTCGCCACCGCCGCGGCCTGCCCGTACGCGGTCAAAATACCAAAACCAACGCCCGGACCCGCAAAGGTCCCAAACGGACTGTGGGCGTCAGAAGAAAGAAATAAAGGAAGGGGGTCTTGTATTTGCCTCGCAGACAAACTAGCAGAAGAAAAAAAGAAAGAAAAAATATTGACTCTGGGGTGGCCCATATCCAGTCCACCTTCAATAATACCATAGTTACTATTACCGATAAGCTTGGTAATGCGGTGGCTTGGTCTTCCGCAGGGGCAATGGGTTTTAAGGGTTCGCGTAAAAGCACTCCCTTTGCGGCTCAAATGGCGGCGGAAACCGCGGCTAAAGAAGCTATGGAACATGGGATGCGTCAAGTCGAATGCCTGGTAAAGGGCCCCGGCTCCGGCCGGGAGGCGGCTATCCGTTCTTTGCAGGCGGCAGGCTTGGAGATCAGTATGATCAAAGACGTAACCCCCATTCCCCATAATGGCTGCCGCCCACCCAAAAGAAGAAGAGTTTAATTCGATAGCTTTTGCCCAGCAAAAGCTACAACAATTGAAAACTCAAAGTTGAGAACTCAAAACTCAAAACTCCGCTCCTTTAGGAGCAGTTTAGGAGGAGGACCGATATGGCAAGATATACCGGCCCTGTGTGCCGTCTTTGCCGGCGCGAGGGCATGAAATTGTATCTGAAGGGCGACCGTTGCTATTCGGATAAATGTTCCGTTACAGTGCGCAGCTATGCTCCGGGGCAGCATGGTCAATCCCGGAAAAAGGTTTCGGAATATGGCATTCAGCTGAGGGAAAAGCAAAAAGTCCGCCGTATATACGGTATTTTGGAAAAACAATTTCGGATCTATTTTGAAAAAGCGGATCGCCAAAAAGGCGTTACCGGCGAGAATTTGCTGCGGCTTTTGGAGCGGCGTTTGGATAATGTAGCTTATCGTTTGGGTTTTGCCAGCTCCAGGGTAGATGCCCGTCAGTTGGTACGCCATGGTCATTTTACTGTTAATGGACGCAAGGTCAACATCCCTTCCTTTTTGGTGAAGGCGGGAGATATGATAGCTGTCAAAGAGAAAAGCAAATCCTCGCCCAAGCTGCAAGGCTATGCTCAGAATCTTGGCTCTCATAATGCTCCGGCCTGGCTGGATCTGGATAAGCCCAACCTGGTGGGCAAAGTTATAGCCTTGCCCAGCCGGGAAGATGTTGATTTGGAAATCAACGAGCAACTGATAGTTGAATTGTATTCCCGTTAATCACTGGGAGTGGGTTTGGTGAGAGAATAGGAAAATAAGGAGGGCGAAAGAAAATTGTTTGGGATTGAAAAGCCGAAAATTCAATGCGTGGAAATGGCCGAAGACAATTCCTATGGCAAATTTGTCGTTGAGCCCCTGGAAAGAGGCTATGGCACCACCTTGGGCAATGCCCTGCGCCGGGTGCTTCTCTCTTCCTTAGCCGGGGCAGCGGTCACCGCCGTTAAAATCGACGGGGTTTTGCATGAATTTACTACGGCCCCGGGCGTGGTCGAGGATATTACCGATATTATCCTCAACCTGAAGGGATTAGCTGTCAAGCTGCACAATGAGGAGAGCAACACTATTTATATTGATGCCAAAGGCCCTTGCGTGATCAGCGGCGGTGATATTAAATGCGGGGCCGATGTGGAAATTCTTAACCCAGAGCATTATATTGCCACCCTGGATGAGAGCGGCGAGATTTCTATGGAAATTTCCGTAGAAAAAGGCCGGGGTTATGTAGGCGCGGATAAGAATAAAAAAGAAGGCCAGCCCATTGGGATCATTCCTGTAGATTCTCTCTTTTCCCCGGTGCTTAAGGTTAATTTTGCGGTGCAGGATACCCGGGTGGGCCAGCATACGGACTATGATAAGCTGACAGTGGATATCTGGACCGACCGTACTATTTCTCCTGATTATGCCCTTAGTACCTCCGCCAGGATCCTCAGTGAATATTTGAACCTGTTTGCGGTATTGACTGAGACGCCTATGGATGAGATAGGCCAGGTGGAAAAAGAGGAAGGCAAAAAGAATAAGCTGCTTGAGATGACCATAGAAGAACTGGATCTATCTGTCCGTTCTTATAACTGTCTGAAGCGGGCAGGGATCCATACTACCCATGAACTGGCTGCCAAAACCGAGGAAGAAATGATGAAGGTACGTAATCTGGGCCGTAAATCCTTGGAAGAGGTTGTGGCTAAATTGGAAAGTCTAGGCTTGACCTTAAAAAGACCGGACGAGTAAATATGAGTCACTTTAGGCAAGTTAATAATAAAGATTTTAATTCAATCGTTTTCGTGGAGCGAAAACCAACCAACATTCTGAATTCTGGTTTCTGAATTCTGAATACTTGCGGGTGAAACCCGTGCTAGGAGGTTTTGCAATTGGCTTACCGTAGATTAGGAGTAAAAAGCGCTCATCGCCGGGCTATGATGCGCAATGCGGCTACGTCTTTGTTCAAACATGGCAAAATAACCACAACCGAACCCCGGGCCAAGGAATTGGCAAGCATTGCTGAAAAAATGATCACCGTAGCCAAACAGGGCGATCTGGCGGCACGGCGGCGGGCTTTAGCATTTTTGCTGGAAGAAGATGTGGTGACTAAGCTGTTTGAGGACATCAGCGGTCAATATAAAGAACGCCAGGGCGGCTATACCAGGATTGTCCGCCTGCAGCAAAGACGGGGCGATGGAGCCCAAATGGTTTTGTTGGAACTTGTTTAAAAATTAAAAGAAGAAGATAGATAAGAGGACAGCCTGCTGTCCTCGCTTTTCTATATTATCTTGGAGGTAATCCATGATCGAAGTCGAAGGGGTCAGCTTTGCTTATGAAGAGGGCGGCCCTACCATTCTCCATGATATTAACCTCACCATACCCCAGGGACAGTGGCTGGCAATCATTGGCCCCAATGGTTCCGGCAAAAGTACCCTGGCCCGGCATCTTAACGGGCTGCTGCTGCCTGCGGCAGGCCGGGTGTTGGTAGAGGGTCTTGACAGCCGGAACCAGGAAGAATTGTGGCAGCTGCGGGAACAGGTGGCTTTTGTTTTTCAAAACCCGGATAATCAGCTGGTAGCCACAACGGTTGAGGATGACATTGCTTTCGGTCCGGAAAACCTGGGTCTCTCCTCCCAGGAAATCACCCGGCGGGTAGAAGATGCTTTGGCTATTACAAATCTGGCAGATCTAAGAAAAAAACCGCCTCATTTACTCTCCGGCGGAGAAAAGCAGCGGGTGGCGATAGCAGGGGCCTTAGCTATGGCTTCCCGCTATTTGGTATTGGATGAGCCCACTTCTATGCTGGATCCCAGTCTCCGCCTTTCCGTAATAGAAACTCTGCAGTATCTCCACAAGGAGCTGGGATTGGGCATTATTTATGTTACCAACATAATGGAAGAGGCATATCTGGCCCAGCGGGTGATAATATTGGAACAGGGGCATCTAATTGCCGAAGGCGCCCCGAAAGAAATTTTTGCCTTCCCTGATTTTACCCGCCTGGGCCTGGAACAACCGGATATTTACAGGCTGGGAGCGAGGTTAGGTTTAACGGGGGTGTCTAGTGTGCCGGAGCTTGTAGCTAAATTGCTGCAACTTAAATACCAGGTAATAGAAAATAGGTAATAGGTAATAGGTGATAGGTAATAGGTATGGTAGAAAATGAAATCGGAATTCCGGGGCAGATAAAATTAACAAACGTTAGTTTCACCTACCAAAAAGGCGCTCGGCCTGCTTTGGTGGATATCAATCTTGTGATCGATCAGGGCGAGATGGTGGCCTTGATTGGGCATAGCGGCAGCGGCAAAAGCACCTTGGCTCAAATCATCAGTGGGATAATTTACCAGGATGAGGGTATTATGGATATCGGTGGGGTGCGGCTCTCTAAAAAAGGGACCTTTCGCCAGGTTGGAATGGTCTTTCAATACCCGGAGCAGCAGCTTTTTGGGGAAACGGTTTTTGAGGACGTGGCTTTCGGCGCCAAAAATTTCGGGGCTGCCCAGATGGATCTGCCGGGCTTGGTAACGGCTGCTCTGATCATGGTGGGCCTGGAACCGCACGCCTTTATTCAGCGTCAGCCCTTTGCTCTTTCCGGCGGGGAGAAGCGGCGGGGGGGTATTTCCGGGGGCATGGTCACCGGTCCGGGGGTTTTTGTTTTTTTCGAAAC